>NZ_VJZC01000001.1 GCF_009377185.1 Streptomyces spongiae | reverse complement strand
GTGGAGGGGTGGGCGTGGCGGGTATGCGACACCTCGCAGCTACTGATTGACCTGCTCGCGGGATGTATTGTCTCCTTCTCAGGGCGACAGATCCATGCGGGGCGTCAAGTGAACTGTCTGTCGGCTCGCAGGGCGCGCAGGAGAACAGGACGAAGGCGATCGTGCGGGGTGCGCCGGGCACGGGGGTCTCGTCCCGTCGTCGTCAGTGAATCATGCGGAGACGGGCGCCGACACGACACGGAGACGGGCGCGACAAGGCCTGCCGGAAGCTCGACTCCCGGCAGGTCCTGCCGAACCCCTTGTGCCTCGAATTTCGATCGCTCGGTCGAAGGGGCGAGGGAGAGGGCGGTGACGCCGCGCAACCGGCTGTCTTGCAGCAGCGCTGGGTGGGGAGCATGGTGGGGACACAGCCCGGTGATCCGGCTACACCTCCAGTGAGACACGACAATGACCTTCTCGGCATCGCCGCGCCGGCTTCCTCCGGTGTCGGCGAGCACCTTCATCGACACGGCCGCGGCCCTCGTGGTCGCCGACCCGAGCGGCAACGTGACCTGCTGGAGTGCCGGCGCGCAGTCCCTATGGGGATACGAGCCCCCGGAGATCCTCGGCAGGCCGTTGACCGATCTCTTCGCTGCCGACGGCCCGAGGCTCCGCGACCATGCGGGCCGCGCACTGCAAGCGGAGGCGCGGTTGTACCCGTTGTCGGCCGATGACCGCCCCGTCGGCTATCTACTGATGGTGCAACCCGCGGCCGGCGCGGATCCCGTGGACGACGAATTGACACGATGGCTGTTCGACCAGTATCCCTCGCCGCTGGCGGTCTACGGCCCGGATGCGCGGGTACGGCGGATGAACACCGCGGCATGCCGAGCGATCGCCCTCGGTGAAGACGAGGTCCGTGGCCGACTCATCACGGAGTTCCTCGAAGGGCCTGCCTTCGCCCTCGTTCACGAGCGGCTGGTGCGCGTGGCGGAGAGCGGTGAGCCGGAGTACATGGAGAACTTCGTCCGGACCGCCGGGGTGCCCAGGGCACACGCCTGGGCACTGGACGTCTTCCCGCTGAAGAACTCGGACGGCGGCGTGCAAGCGGTCGGTCTGTCGATCATCGACTACTCCGAGCAGTACGACATCAGGGAGCGACTGGCGCTGCTGAGCGAGGCCCGCAGCCGGATCGGCGGACAGCTCGACGTACCGGGCACCGCCCAGGAACTCGCCGAGCTCGCCGTGCCCCGCTTCGCGGACGCTGTCAGTGTCGAACTGCTGGAGCCCGTCTTCCGAGGCGACCTGCCCGGTCCCCTGTTGAGTGGGTCCGTCCAGCTGCGTGAGGCGGCGTTTCGTACGGTGGCCGGGACCCTCCCGAACGGCCCTCCGCCAGGTAGGACGGCCCTACATCGGAGATCCTCGCCCGTGGCGCGTTGTCTGATCACCGGCCGCGCGGAACTGCACGCCGTCAGCGCCGAGGACGCGGCCCCTTGGAAAGAGCCCAGCCGGAGTGAGCCGGCGTCCGGCACGGGCGCACACTCGCTGATCGCGGTGCCCATCCGTGCTCGTGGCACAGTGCTGGGCGCGGTCGTCTTCCTGCGGTATGCCGCACTGCGACCGCTCTTCGACGCGGGGGACCTCGCCGTCACCGAGGATCTGGTCGCCCGAGCCGCGGTCTGCCTCGACAACGCCAGGCGCTTCACCCGTGAACGCGGTATCGCCCTTGCCCTGCAGCGCCAGTTGTTGCCCCACGGATCACCTACGCATCCGGCCGTGGAGACAGCGGCACGCTACTTGCCTGCGGGCGGCGACGCCGAAGTGGGTGGCGACTGGTTCGATGTGATCCCGCTGCCCGGCGCGCGAGTCGGCCTGGTCGTCGGCGATGTCGTCGGGCACGGCATCCATGCCTCCGCCACCATGGGCAGATTGCGTACCGCCGTCCGCACCCTCGCCGACATCGACCTGCCGCCCGACGAACTTCTCACCCACCTCGACGACATCGTCACCCACGCCGCGGACGACGCGCTCGCTGACGCCGATGCCACCGTGACGGAACGTGTCTCGGGTGACCTGGGGGCGAGCTGTCTGTACGCGGTCTACGACCCGGTGGCCGGCATCTGCGCCCTGGCCCGAGCGGGCCATCCGCCGCCCGTGCTGCTCACGCCCGACGGAATGGCGCGGGTCCTCGACGTACCGGCCGGGCCGCCGCTCGGACTCGGCAGCCTTCCCTTCGAAGCGGGAGAGTTCCGCATTCCCGAGGGCAGCCTTCTCGCCCTGTTCACCGACGGGCTCATCGAAACCCGCGGCACGGACGTCGACGAGCGACTCGGCGCCTTGTGCCGTGCTCTGGAGGCTCGTCCGACCGGCTCAGCCGAGACGCAGTGCGACTCGGTGCTCGACGCACTGCACACGGACTCCCGCGACGACGACATCGCGCTGCTGCTCGCGCGGACCAAGGTGCTGGACCGTGACCACGTCGCCTCCTGGGAGCTGACCCGTGATCCGGCCGCCGTCGCGGAAACACGCAGAGAAGTGGGCGAACGCCTTGCCGAGTGGGGGCTGGAAGAGGTCGCGTTCACAACAGAACTGGTGGTAAGTGAACTGGTGACCAACGCGATCCGGTATGCCACGGTTCCCATCCAGCTGCGGTTGATCAGGCAGGGCACCCTCATCTGCGAGATCTCCGACGGCAGCAGCACCTCGCCTCACCTGCGCCGGGCCCGGCTGAGCGATGAGGGAGGCCGGGGCCTGTTCCTCGTCGCCGAACTCAGCCATCGCTGGGGGACCCGGTACACCTCGACCGGCAAGACCATCTGGGCCGAGCAGTCTGTCGACAGCCGCGGAAGCGTAAGTCGGTGACGACGGCACCGGCCCAGGCGCCCTGCCCACACCGCCGTCGAACAGCGCGGTGCCGTGGCCGGACCGAAGAGCGCGGTGCCGTGGTCGGACTCAGGTGTAGGTGTGGAAGCCGCGGCCGGTCTTGCGGCCCAGGAGTCCAGCCTCCACCATGCGCGCGAGCAGCGGAGGAGCGGCGTACAGGGGTTCCTTGAACTCCTCGTAGAGGGACTCCGCGACGGCCTTGGTGGTGTCCAGGCCGATCAGGTCGGCCAGTGCGAGCGGGCCCTGCGGATGGGCGGCGCCGCGGACCAACCCCTGGTCGATGTCCTCGGCCGTTGCGAAGCCCGATTCGAGCATCCTGATCGCGGAGAGGATGAACGGGATCAGCAGGGCGTTGACGACGAACCCGGCGCGATCCTGGCAGTCGATGGCGTGCTTGCCCAGGTCGTCCCGCACGAACGCCCGGGCCCGCTCGGTTACGGCGCGGTCGGTCATCAGCGACGGCACCAGCTCGACCAGTGAGAGCACCGGCACGGGGTTGAAGAAGTGGATGCCGAGCACATGGCTCGGCCGACGGGTCACCACGGCCAGCTTCATGATCGGGATGGAGGAGGTGTTGGACGCCAGAATCGCCTCCGGGTCCGTGACGATCTCGTCGAGGCGGCGGAACAGGTCGGTCTTGGCGGCCTCGTCCTCGACGATCGCCTCGATCACCACATGCCGGTCGGCGACCCGCTCGATCTCGGTCACCACGCCGATCCGCTGGAGGACGGTCTTCGCCGAATCGATCTTGCCGCGGCTCTCGGCGCGCTTGAGGGAGGCCTCCAGCCGCTGCCGCGCGGCGTCGGCCGCGGCGTCGGTGGACTCCACGACCGTGACGTCCCGTCCGGCGCGGGCACACACCTCCGCGATGCCCGAGCCCATCAGCCCGCCTCCGATCACACCGACCCGCCGGATGTCCTTCACACTCGCTCCCTCTCGCGCTGGACGGCGTGTGCGGCAGGTGCCGCCGCGGCTTCGCCGATGTGGATCCGTCCGCTGGTCATGGACAGTGACGCGCCGGTGCCACCCCAGCGACCGGCGATCATCTCCGCCACGATGCTGACGGCGGTCTCCTCCGGGGTCCGAGCCCCGAGGTCGAGTCCGATCGGGCTGCGCAGCCGCGCCAGCTCCATCTCGTCGAGGTGTGCCTCGCGCAGCCTTGCCATGCGTTCGTCATGGGTGCGCCGGGATCCCATTGCCCCGACATAGGCGATCTCCGGGGTTCGCAGCGCCACTTCGAGCAACGGCACGTCGAACTTCGGGTCGTGCGTCAGCACCGCGACCACCGTACGGCGGTCGACGCGGCCCGCCTCGATCTCCGTACGGAGGTAGCGGTGCGGCCAGTCGACGACGACCCGGTCGGCGTCCGGGAACCTGCGGGCCGTCGCGAAGACGGGCCGTGCGTCGCACACGGTCACGTCGTATCCGACGAAGGAGCCCAGCCGGGCCACGGCCGCGGCGAAGTCGATCGCTCCGAAGACGAGCATGCGCGGCCTGGGAGCGAACGCGGCGACGAAGACCTGCATCCCGCTTCCCCGCCGTTGGCCGTCGGGGCCGTACGAGAGCACCCCGCTGGACCCTGCCGCGAGCATGCCCAGGGCGTCGTTTCGGACGGCGGTGTCGATGCGCGCCGACCCCAGGCCGTTGTGACCTGCGGTGCCGTCCGGCCGCACGATCATCCGCCGGCCGACCCGATCAGGACACGGATGGGCCACGACCGTCGTCACGGCCACGGGACGTCCGGCCTCGACATCCTCGACGACGTCGCCGAACTCCGGATACCCGGTACGTGACACGACCTCGACGAAGACGTCCAGAACGCCGCCGCAGGTGAGCCCGACGCTCAGCGCGTCGTCGTCCGAGACGCCGTACCGCGTCAGCGACGGCGCCCCCGATGTCATCGCGGCGAGGGCGCGCTCGTACACGTCGCCCTCCACACAGCCGCCCGAGACCGATCCCACCACGGAACGGTCCGGGCCCACGAGCATGGCGGCACCCGCGGGGCGCGGGGCAGAGCGGAAGGTCGACACGACCGTCGCCAGTGCGACGTCGTCCCCCGCCTGCCACCACCCCCGCAGATCACCGAGCACCTCACGCATGGTGGTGCCCCGATCGCCCCGTCCCATGGATGTCCCCGACGCGAAGCCGATCCATCACAGGTCCAGGACCAGCTTCGGCCCTCGGCACCGGGAGACGCAGATCATCAGCCGGTCGCCGGCGGCCCGCTCGCTCTCGGAGAGCACCGAGTCGCGGTGATCGATGTCGCCGGCGAGCACCATCGTCTCGCACGAGCCACAGGTGCCCTCAGCGCAGGAGCTGATCACGTCGGCACCGGCGTCCTCCAGAACCGACAGCAGTGTCTGGTCGGCCGGGACCTGGAGGACCGTGCCGCTGCGGGCCAGCTCGACCTCGAAGGCATGGTCGGCGTCGGACGTGAGCTCCGTGTCGGTGCGAGCACTGAATCGCTCGATCCGCAGCGCTCCCGCGGGCCAGCGCGCCACCCGCTGCTCCACGGCGTCCAGCAGCGGCCCCGGGCCGCAGCAGTAGATCAGCGTGTCCGGCTCCGGGTTGGCCAGAAGACGGTCCAGGTCGATGAGGCCGGCCTCGGACTGCGGGACGATCTCCACCCCTGCGTGCAGTTCCCGGAGTTCGTCGACGAATCCCATCGACTCCCTCGTCCTGCCGCCGTAGACGACGGTGAGATCAGCGCCCATGCCGCGTGCGGCGCGCACCATCGGCAGGATCGGCGTGATGCCGATGCCGCCGCCGATGAACAGGTACCGGCGGGCGGGTTCCAGCGCGAAGTGGTTGCGTGGGCCCCGGGTGGGCACGAGGTCCCCCTCGGCCAGCTCCTGATGGACCCACTGCGAGCCGCCGCGCCCCTCCTTCTCCAGCAGCACCCCGACCCGCCAGGTGTGCCGGTCGTCGGGGTCACCGCAGAGGGAGTACTGACGAGCGGCACCGTCGGGCATGATCAGGTCGATGTGAGCGCCGGGCTCCCACTCGGGCAGCGGCCCGCCCGCCGGGTCGACGAGTTCCAGGGCCACGACACCCTCGGCGGCCCGCCACTTCCGTGCGATGCGCACCACCCGCTCGGCGCGCTCGGTGACCTGGACGTCTGACGTCATCGTGAGCGTGGTCATGCGGCCTCCGAAGGTGCGGCCGCGTTCATCCTGAGCGGCATCTCGTTGACTGACAACACCGGGTAGCTGCGCCGAACCACATCACCGTTCAGGCTGAACGACGAGGTCCGGGCGGGGAAGGGCTCCTCGAACATCGCGGACTCGGGGTCACTCAGATTGCTGTTGCTCAGCTTGTCGATGGTCATCACGAACTCGTGGTGGACCGGCCAGTCGGATTCCGGAATGCCGAGGGACAGGCACAGCACACGCGTCGGATACGGGTAGGAGAACGACTCCGCGAAGTCCACCTCTCCCGCCGTGACCATCGCGTCCACCATCTCGACTGCGATCTGCCGGATTCCGGCCTCAAGGCGACCGACCACCTCGGGCGGGAAGTTCGCGTTCAGCAGCTCGCGGAATCCGGTATGCAGCGGCGGGTCCGCGAAGAGCGGGATGATCACGGGCGTGCCGTCCCGTTCGGTCGTCACGGTGCTGCCCATCCTCCGGAAGCCACGCAGGACGGTCGGGAGCTCGGCGTGACTGAGGGCAGCCCACCGGTCCACCTTCGACCCGTCGACCTCGACGCGTGACATGGGGCACTTCGCCGGCATCTCGCCGTACGCTTCGGCGGTTCCCGCGGTGGGGTCCGAGTCGAGGTGCCGCATCGCCCACGTGGCGTTCCACCGAACGGTCATGGTTCAGCCTCCGCGGAGTCCTGGCCCCAGCTGCACATGGGTTCCTCCTGGTTCAAGATGGACGTTGGCCGTCCCAGCCCGTCTCGATTCGCCAGGCTGGTCGAAGCGAGAGTCGCGTCCCATTGAGAGGACTTGACGTCCTCTATTCGCGACATTAACTATCGGCCACAGTGACGTCAAGGCTGCGATCCGACTCGCCTCGCGCAAAATTTTCCGGGCGTTCTCCCAGGGCGGGGAGAGGGTTCGGTCGTCGCCTCGCCCCCTCGGCCTGTGCGCCTGCAAGGCGACCGAGTACTCCCCGCGGGACGGTTGAAGCTTCGGGAGGGACTGACGGGGGCGGCTGCATGCAGCGCGGACCCCGCGTACGGCCAGGATTATGGGTTCGGGGACAGTCTGCCCTCCAGGGCGGACATTTCGACAGGGTAGCCGCCTGGAACTACCTAGACGTGTCCGGTGGGAGAGATGTAACGTCCCGCGGGCGAATCGTTGGTAGTGCGTCGCCTTCATCGGCGCCCCGATGGACGTCACCTGGCGGTCCGTCTCGCAGGGGGCGGGCCGGCAAGGCCCCGGGCGCAGAGCCGACTCCGGAAAGGGAATATCGAACATGGGGATCAAGGGCATCACCTGGCACGCCGTTGTCGTCGACGGCGAGGCGTTCGGCAGTACGCGTCAGTTCTTCAACGATCTCCTCGGAAGCGGACCCGCGTGGGAGGCCGACGGCTACAGCGCGTTCCAGACGCCGGACGGCTCGGACCTGGAGCTGCTGGCACCGACCCACGTCCCGGCGTACGGACTCAACGACGGCGTCGCCTTCGGCTTCATGGTCGACGACATCGACGAGGCGTCCGCGGCCGTCGAGACCGCCGGTGGCACTCTGGTCGGCGAGGTGGTGCGTACCGACGCCGTGGCCTACCGGCACTTTCAGGATCCCGCAGGGCGCACCTACACCCTCACCCAGCCCCTCGGCTGAACGTCGGACCACCGGTCGGAATCACGGCCGGGAGGAGTGGCGGGCGAGGATCTCGAGGGCCATGGGGCTCTCGGCCGATGGCATGCGCGGCCGGTGACATGCACCGCGGCCGGTTCCTCGCGTCCCGCTGACGCCAGGTTGGCGCGACGGCCGGCGGTACGACTGCCGGTTGCCGCCTTTGGGTGCGTGTTCGCGTTTTGATCTGGGCCTCCAGGGCTCCGATGGAGGCGGGCCGGTCCACGATGACCGCCTTCTCGTCGGCGGGGGTGAGTCCGCGGCTGTGGTGAGTGGTCCTGCCGACGTCAGGGCTGAGTGGCGCGCCGACGTCCCAGGTGTCGAGCATCGCGCCCTTCCAGGAGAGTTGACCAACATATGAGATATCTTGTCTTGCAGTGAGGACGCAATTAGCATTGCCGTGGCCTCCTGGGAATTGGTGAGGCCGGCGACCTCCATCGGAGGAGAGGCGGCAGTCATGACCGAGAGACCTGTTTCCACGGCCGAGTTTTACGACGAGTACGGCGACCGGCTGCTGGTGTGCGACCTCCAGTTCGCGCAGTACGGTGGTCGTCGCGCATTCCAGGGGTCGATCGTGACGGTGCTTTCCTACGAGGACAACGTGTTGCTCAAGCAGGTCGTCGCCGAACCCGGGGACGGCCGTGTCATCGTGGTCGACACCCAGGGCTCGCTCCGGGTGGCCATGCTCGGGGACAACATGGCGAGGAAGGCCGCCGAGAACGGGTGGGCGGGCATCGTCGTCAACGGGGCCGTCAGGGACGCGGTGGCCCTGCGCGGCCTGCCGATCGGCGTGAAGGCGCTCGGGACCAACCCGCGGCGCAGCCTCAAGCAGGGGACGGGCGATCTGAATGTGCCGGTCGCCTTCGGAGGGGTGGCTTTCCATCCGGGGGCGACGCTGGTGAGCGACGGCGACGGGATCGTCGTCCTGCCCGGTCAACCCTGAGGCCCGCCACACCCGGGGCGCGTCCCGTGTCGTTCAGGCGGTGCTTGATCCTCAGCGACTCGCGCAGATCCCGTTCGACCTCGTCGAGGGCCCAATAGCAGCGTTCGTACACGTCCTGGACGATCCGCCAGGCGTCGTCCACCTGGTCGAGAAGGAGGTGCGCGACGGCCGGCTGGATCCTCAGCGTGTTCGGGTACTCGTCGGAGACGCCGGTGTCCGTGTACAGCCTGAGCGTCTGCCGGAACTGTTCGATCGTGCCGTGCACGTCGTCGTGGGAAAACCAGTGCACCCCCGTCATATGGGTGGGGTACGCGATCAGTTCGGGTTCACCGAGCCCGTCGGCGATGCGCAGGCTCTCGCCCAGATCCGACCGTACCGGCTCCGTGTGCCCGCGTTCGTCCGTGGCCGCGTGGTGCTCCTGGGAGATGCCGCGCACGCGACCACACCCGACGTAGGGCAGGGGTGCCTGCCTGGCGATCAAGGACGTTCTGCGTTCCTACGACGCAGCCCGCCGCCCGCCGCCCCCGCGCGGGAGCCATCGCCCCGTTCTCCGGCAGGCTCGCCGGCGTCATGCAGGTCTCCAGCCCCGCACTCGGCTGGGTGCGCGACACGCTCACCCGTGCCACGCCCACGCCGCTGTTCCTGCGTGCCGTGAGCATGGCGTACGGCTGGACACCAACAACGCGTTGACCGGCCCGCCGTCCGACGCGGTCAGATGCGGACGGGCGCGGATCGCGGCCAACTGTGTCTGGTTTGCGGGGGTTCGAGGAGAGGCCTGCCTGGCCCGCGGCCTTGCCGCGCGCGGGGCCGACTGCCCTGATGGCCGGCAGGCTGCGCCGTCGGAAGGAGGTCGCGGCCGTCCTCGTCGAAGGTTCAGGCACGGCGAAGACGCGGCGAAGTGATCGGTGTCGGCGGCCTCGTCCTCGACGAACAGGTCCAGGACGAGGCCCGGGTCGGCCTTGACCTCCACGACGAGCATGGCGACCGACTCCTTGTGCGCCACCTCCGATTCGCGCGGACGACGGCCATCGCGCGATCCGGGGACGACCGTGACAGTGCTCGCCCACGAGGACACATGCTGCTCAAACCGCTTGCGGACGCCATGGCGAGTAAGGCAGCCGACAACGGCTGGGCCGGAGTCGTCGTCGACGGCGCCGTCCGTGACGTCGCGGCGCTGGACAGCCTGCCGATCGGCGTGCGGGCGCTCGGAACCGACCCGCGGCGCGGCCTCGTACGAGGGCCGGGCGACCTGAACGTGCCGGTCACCCCCTGAGCTGAGTCGATCAGGTGGCGGCGTGCACCAGCGACTCCCGCCCGGGCGTCGAACCACCGATCCGGGCGGTCGCCCGTGCGGCGGCGTCCCGGATGGACGGGCCCACGCGGTCGAGGTTGTCCCAGTCCAGCTCGCTGGAGAAAGTCATCGTCATCAGCGCCAGCATCGGCTGACCGCCAGGGCCGAAGACGGTCGAGGAGGCCCCGCTGTGCGCGACGTTGAACTGCCGGATGCTGCATCCGTATCCGCGCTCGCGAACCTGCGTGAAGACCGCGGACAGCTCGTCCAGGCCGGTGCTCGTGAACTCGGTGAAACGTTCCACAAGTCGGCTGCGGGCGAGGTCGACGAACTCGTCGAACGGACGAAAGGCCCAGAACGCCTGCATCAGGCCCGGCGCGGAGAAGGGGAACCGATCGCCGACGTCGACCGTCACCCGCACGCCGCGGCCCGGGTCACCGACGGCGACCACGGTGTAGCTGCCGGATCCGTCCTCCTGTGCGGCGAAGACGACCAGGCCCAGCCGGCGGCAGAGCCGTTCGACCTCCTCCTTGATCACGGAGAGGATCGCCTCGTCGCCGAGCCCGGCCAGCGCGGAGAGTCCCGGCCCGAGCGTCCAGCCGGAGCGATTGCCGAGGTTGTTGACCCAGCCGGCCTGCTGAAGGGTCGCCAGGATGTTGTAGCAGGTGGAGCGGTTCAGGCCGAGCGCCTGCGCCAGGATCCCCGCCGACACCGCCCGGGGTGCCTCGGCCGCGATGCGCTCGACCAGTCGGATCGCCGCACTGACCGCGGGCACCTCGTTCGCCATGGACTGCTCCTCAGGCCTTTGTCGCTCCGATGGAGGGAGCATGGAGGACAGCAGTGTCCTCGACACAGGACATCAGTGGCAAGTCGATCGGCTGCCTGGAGCGGTAGTTTCCAGGTTTTCACAGCACCTTGCGCATATTCGTAACGGCAATTAGTGTTCTTGGCGAGACATCTTGTTCTCTAGAACGGACAGAACTCCTACGGTTCCACAGGAGGAATGCAAATGATCTTCCATGTGTCCATCCCGGCGGACGACCCTCAGCGCGTGGCCGAGGTGATCGCCGAGATCTGGGGCGGCGAGGCCTTCCGCTTCCCGCCGTGGCCGGGTGCCTGGGTCGCCATCGCCGGTGACGAGCACGGTACGACCTGCGAGGTCTACCCGCGCTCCCAGACGATGGCCCCCGGCAAGGGCGAGGACGACCCGGTGTGGCCGAAGCTGGACGAGTCTCCTTCGAAGTACGTGGCCTTCCACTTTGCCACCTCGACGGACAAAAGCCAGGACGAGATCATGGCGATCGCCGAGCGTGAGGGATGGCGCACGCTGCGCTGCCCGCGCGGGGAGTTCTTCGACGTGATCGAGGTGTGGGTCGAGAACCGGCTCCACGTCGAGGTCCTCACGCACCCGATGCAGGACGACTACCGCAAGAACGTCAACATGGAGATGTGGCGCTGGACCCAGGAGGACGCCGCGTGAGCGGCTCCCCCGGTCTACCGCAGCTGCCGACCCTGTCCCTGGCCGAGCGGGACCGCCGGTGGGGTCTGCTGCGCGAGATGATGCGGCGCAACGACGTGGAGTGCCTCCTCGTCCCGCCCGCGCCGGTGCGCTATCCCGCCGACACCTACTTCACCAACGACATCCCCGGCTCCGCGGTCGTCCTCCCACTGGAAGGCGAACCCGTCGCCATCCAGCGCGGAGCGTCCGTCGCGGGATCCTGGCTCCAGGCGCAGGAATGGGGCGAGGGCAGCTGGATCCCGGACATGCGGTTCGGACCGCGCGCGCCCGCGATGGTGCGGGTCCTTGAGGAAATGGGCCTCGCTCAGTCACGGATCGGGACGATCGGCATCCTCAGCGGCCCCAATCTGCTGCCGTACGGATGGACCCCGCAGCCGATGTGGGCCTACCTCCAGAAGGAACTGCCGAAGGCCACGTTCGTCGACGTGCTCGATGACTTCACCGGAATCTGGCTGGTGAAGAGCGACGAGGAACTCGCGCTCTTCCGCTACGTCTCCCAGCTGGCCGAGCAGGCCTGCCAGGTGATGCTGGACGTCACCAGGCCGGGGGTGAGCGAAGTCGAGATCTACGCGGCGGTGCTGCACGAGTTCCACCGGCACGGCGCCGGCATGGCGCACGACCTCTTCGTCCACTCCGGCCCGGACAACCTGAGCTGGGACGCGCCGCGCTGGCTGTACCGCGCCCAGGCGCCACGTGTCGTCCAGGAAGGGGACATGGTCCTCTCCGAGATGATGCCGACCGTCGGCGGGCTTGAGGCGCAGGTGCAGATGTGCGTGGCGGTGGGGGACGTTCATCCGGACTTCCACCGCGCCTCCGAGGTCGCCAGGGAGTCGTACGAGGCCGGTCTGGAGGCTCTGCGGCCCGGAGTGAAGTTCGGCGAGGTCGCCGACGCGATGGCGGAGCCACTGCAGCGGGCGGGAGCGTGGCACATCACGCCGCTGATCCACAGCCTCACCCCGCTCACGATGGTCGGCCGGGTCACCCGGGGCACCGATCGCAGCATCACGGACCGGTTCAAGCAGGTGGACGAGTTGCCGGGCACCGACCTCGATGTCGTCCTCGAACCCGGGATGACCTTCCAGCTCGAACCCGACGCGGTCTTCGGGCGACGCCAGGTCAACATCGGCGGGAACGTGATCGTCACCGAGGACGGTCATGAGGAGCTGAACTCCCTGCCCACCTGTATCCGCTTCGCCCGGACCTGACGGCGTCGGCCGAGCCGGATCCACCGACCCACCGCACGAGGAGCACCCCGCAGTGACCGCACTGGAGTACGACGTCGCCGACCATGTGGCGACCATCCGGCTCAACCGCCCCCAGAAGCGCAACGCGTTCACCTTCGAGATGGTCAACGACTGGGCAGACCGGCTCGTCGACGCGCAGGCCGATCCGGAGGTACGCGTCATCGTCGTCACCGGCGCGGGCAGCGGCTTCTGCTCCGGTATCGACCTGTCGTGGGTGGAGGACCACGAGCAGGCGCCCCTGGAGTTCAAGCAGGCTCTGACCCATCACATCCATCGCGTGCCGCTCGCCCTGGAGGGCATCGACAAGCCGGTGATCGCCGCGGTCAACGGCGATGCCATGGGCGCGGGACTGGACATGGCGCTGATGTGCGACGTCCGACTGGTCTCCACGACAGCGCGGATGGCGATGTCCTACGTGAAGGTCGGTCTGGTGCCCGGTGACGGGGGATGCTGGCTGCTGCCCCGGCTGATCGGCATGCCGCGGGCGCTGGAGCTGCTCTGGACCGGGGACATGATCGGTGCCGAACGAGCCGCCGAGCTCGGCATGGTCAACAGTGTGCACGGGCCCGACCAGCTGATGGACGCCACGTACGCCCTCGCGGCACGGCTGGCGTCCGCGCCGCCGGTGGCGGTGCGGATGATCAAGCGAACGGCGTACCAGTCGCAGCGCCTGGACTTCCGCACCAGCCTGGACCTCATCTCCTCCCATATGGGTGTCGTGCGCTCGACCGAGGACTCGGTGGAGGCCTACCGGGCGTTCACCGAGAAGCGGCCCGGAAAGTACGTGGGCCGATGACCGCGCTCAGCGGACTGCGTATCGCGGACTTCTCCAGAATCCTCGCCGGGCCGCTCACCACCATGCTGCTCGCCGACCTCGGCGCGGAGGTCGTCAAGATAGAGCGGCCGGACGGCGGCGACGACACCCGGGCATGGGGACCGCCGTACACGCCGGACGGTCGGGCGACGTACTTCCTCGCCGTCAACCGCAACAAGCACAGCGTCGTCCTGGACCTCGCGACGGAGGAGGGCCGCAAGCGCGCCCAGGACCTGGCCGTGGACAGCGGCATCGTCGTGGAGAACTTCCGGCCCGGTGTGATGGACCGGCTCGGCCTCGGCTACGAGGAACTCGCGGCCCGTCGCCCGGATCTCATCTACTGCTCGATCAGCGCCTTCGGCTCGGGCGGCGGTGCGTCCCTGCCCGGTTACGACCTCATCGTGCAGGCCGTGGGCGGCCTGATGAGCATCACGGGATCGCCGGACGACGAGCCGCAGAAGGTCGGCGTCGCCGTGATCGACGTGATCACCGGCCTGTACGCCGCGGTCGGCGTGGTTTCCGCGGTGCGGCACCGCGAGCGGACCGGAGAAGGCCAGCGGATCGAGGTGGACCTGCTCAGCTGCGCGCTGGCCGCGTTGTCCAACCAGGCCTCCGGCTACACCGCCGGCGGCGTCGTGCCCACGCGGCTGGGCAATGTGCATCCGTCCATCGCGCCCTACGAGACCCTGCCGACCGGCGACGGGGAACTCGCCGTCGCCGTGGGCAACGACCGGCAGTTCCGTTCCATGTGCACCGTCCTGGGTGCCTCGGAGCTCGGATCCGATCCCCGGTTCGTGGTCAACACGGCTCGGGTCGCCCACCGTGAGGCGCTGCGCACCGAACTGACGGCGCGCCTGGTCACCGACGGCGCACAGGTGTGGGCACAGCGCTTGAACGACGCCGGAGTGCCCGCGGGGCCGGTCAACGACATCGCCGCCGCGTTCGAGTTCGCACGCACCCTCGGGCTGGAGCCGACCGTCGACATCGACGGCACGGTCGTCACCCGCAATCCGCTCCGCATGGGTGGGACCCCGGTGTCGTACCGACTGCCTCCGCCACCCCTGGCCGAGGACGGCCAGGGGCCCCGGTGGGCCGACCAGGACGCTGCAGGAACTGAGGCAGCCGGACCACCGGCACCATACGAAACCTGAGGAGACGAGCGTGGAACCGCAGACGACAGATCCCGTCGCCGCGCGATCCGTGACACCCGGGAAGGTGAGCCGCAGCCCGTTCGGGCCGTCCGACCAGATCGGCATGCTCAACCTGATGACCGACGAGTCCCGGGCCGCCGCGTGGGCCGACGCCGACCCGACGACGATGTACGACCTCTCGGTCGACTACCACGTCGGGATGCCGTCGTGGGCGGGTCTGGGAGACCCGACCTACCAGATCTGGATGTCGCACACACCGCAGGGCAGTGTGAACGAGAACGTCCTGGGCGTCGGCGCCGAGCAGAACCGGCACGTCACCTACTCGGCCGACTGCATCGCGATGTTCACGCACACCGGAACCCACCTCGACGCGCTCAACCACTTCGGGCTCGACGGCATGATCTGGAACGAGGTGCGCGCCGACCAGGAACTCGGGAGCCGGCACTGGCTCAAGGCCGGTGCGGAGCAGCTTCCCCCGGTGATCGCCCGCGGGGTCCTGCTCGACGTGGCCGCGGCGGCCGGTGTCGACGTCCTCCCGGACTCCCACCGCATCACCGCCGACGAACTGAGGTCGGTGATCGAGCGCCAGGGCACGGAGATCCGCCAGGGCGACGTCGTACTCGTGCGGACCGGGCGCATGCGCCTGTGGCACGACAACAGGAGGTATCTCCACAACGAGGCGGGACTCGACCGCGAAGCCGCCGCACTGCTCGCCGAGGCGGGAGCGATGATCATCGGCGCCGACAATGTCGCGCTGGAGGTCATGCCGAGCGTCGACCCGGACAACTGGCACCCGGTGCACACCTACCTGCTCGGCGAGTGCGGTATCCCGATCATGGAGAACGCCTACCTGGAGGACATCTCCGAGGCCGGGCTGTGGGAGTTCGTGATGTTCGGCGCCGGGCTGCGCCTGCGCGGCGCGACGGCGGCGCCGATGAGGCCACTGGTGTTCCCGATCCGCCCCGGTGCCACCTTCCGGTAGGCCGCCCGCACCACACGCCCTCAGCAGGGCCTTGAGGGTGAGCGATTCGCCGCCCTGGCGAAGTATGCGTCCTGCCCGCAGGACACTCCTGCCTCCCGTCACCCGTCGACCCCCTTGCATTCGCCACCCGCCACCCACCCTGTTATCGAGCGTGGGTGGCGGGTGGTCGCCATGTGCCGGTGGCCTCATAGAGGGCTCCTTTCCTGCATCTTGACGGCATGTAAACGCACTCGTAGTGTCCTGCATACAGAACAAGCTATCCTCCATGGCGGTCATGCGATGAAACTGGCGTCCTCATTCACGATTCCCGCAGCGGCAGACAAGGTCATGACCCTGTTCCTCGACCCGAACACGATGCGCTCCTGCATCCCGGGGTGTGAGGAACTCGTCCAGACCGACGAGACGCACTACAAAGGCAGCCTCGTCAACGAGGTCGCACACGTGCGGTTCAAGGCAGGCTTCGCGGCCGAGATCACCTCCATGACAAGGCCGGAGAACACGTCCGAGCCGATCGTGGTCAAGGCCGTCCTGCGCGGTGAGGACCGCCGCCTCGGCAGCACCATCAAGATCGACGCGACGCTCACCGTGACCCCGCTGGCCGCGGGGAGCCGCGGGGAGACCGGCGAGGCGTCCGAGGTGAGCTACGAGTTCGAGCTCGGCATCCGGGGCAAGCTGGGCCGAGTCGGCGAGGCCGTCGTCCGCAAGCGCACCACGGAGGTGGAGAAGCACTTCGCCGAGGCACTCACCGCGATCTGCACCGGACGGCCGGTGCCGCAGAGCGGGAACGAGGGCAAGAAGGCGGCCACCCCCGTACTCCGCGCCGTCCCCGCCGCCCAGGCGCCCGGAGCCGACAGTACGACGGCGGGACTCCCGCAGGCCCAGTCGGCCGACGCGGTCCAGTTCGTCGTGGCGCCCGCCGCCGAGCGGGCGCGCCAGGACTGGTTCGTGCTCGCCCTCTCCGTCGCCGCCGCGTTCGCCTACGGCATCCTGTTCGGCCGCCGCAAGGGCGACCGTCGGTGAGCGCCGGCCGCGTCCACCGCCCGGAGACCCTGGAAGAGGCGACCGCCCTGCTCGGCGAGCTGGACGACGTGATGGTCTACGGAGGCGGCACCGCCATCCAGATCCTGCGCAAACAGGGCCTGCTCTTCACCGAGGACTACGTCGACATCGCCGGGATCCCCGGCCTGCGCGACCTGACAGTCACCGACGACGACATCACCATCGGCACACTGGTTCCGCTGCGCCGGGTGGAGACCGACCCGCGGACCCGTCGGCTCGTCCCGGTCGCCGCGGCGGCCTACGGGCAGGCCGCGAACCCCCGGGTCCGCAACACCGCGAGCGCGGGCGGCAACATCGCCCACGGCGACTACCGGCTCGACCCGCCCACCGCGCTCGTCGTCCTCGACGCCACCGTCCACCTCGCGTCCGCCGCCGGCAGCCGCGAGGTGGCGGTCCGGGAGTTCTTCACCGACTTCCAGGAGACCGACGTCCGGCACGGCGAGATGATCACGGCCATCACCGTGCCCCGCCAGCCCGACGGCTCCCGCAGCAGCTTCGTCAAGATGCGCAGCCTCAGTGAGAACGACTGGCCCTGTGCCTCCGCCGCGGTCCTCGCGGTGCCCGAGGACGGTTTCGTCGAGATCCGCATGGGGCTCGGCGCCGTCGCCCCCACCACGGTCTACCTCGCCTTCGACGTCACCCCGGACATGGACGAACAGCAGGCCGTCGAGGCCGCCCTCGACATCGCCGACTCCGTCATGGACCCGATCGCCGACATCCGCGGCAGCGCCTCGTACAAGGCGCGGCTGGGCCGGGTCGCCGTCGAGCAGGCCGTCCGCAGCAGTCTGAAGGAGCTCTCCCGTGACTGAGGTTCTCCCCGACGCACAGCCCGCCGGAACCCGGCAGGCCGAGACTGAGCCGCGCTACGGCGTCGGCGAGCGCCGCAAGCGGTTCGACGCCCTCGGGCGAGTGCGCGGCACGATCCGCTACACCGGCGACGAGGCCAACCCGCCCGGCACGGCGTTCGTCGGCGTCCACCGCAGCACCGCGCCGCACGCCCGGATCGTGGCCGTGCACACCGAGGACGCGCTCGCCATCGAAGGCGTCCTCGCCGTGGTCACCGGCCGCGACCTGCACGAGGTGCTCGGCGACCGCATCTACACGGGCCCCGCCTTCGCCGACCAGCCATGCCTGGCCGTCGACAAGACACGCTTCGTCGGCGAGGCGATCGCCGCGGTGCTTGCCACCGATCCCGACATCGCCCGTGCGGCGGCGGACGAGATCGCCGTCGAGTACGAGGAGCTGCCGCCCGTCTACGACATCGACGACGCCCTGCGCGGCGAGGCCTTCGTCCACGAGGAGCTGCGCCCGAGTTCGGTCTTCGCCGACCTCGCCCATCTGCACGGGGTGCGCGGCACGAACGTCAACTACGAGTACCGGCAGATCCTCGGTGACGCGGCCGCCGAACGCGAGCGGGCCGCCACGACCGTCTCCGCGACGACATGGGCGCCGCCCACCCACCATGTGCCGATCGAGCTGCCGTCCACCTCGGCCTGGGTCGACAGCGGCCGGCTGGAGATGCTCTCCACCACCCAGACCCCGTCGTACGTCCGGCAGACCGTCTCGGACCTGCTCGACATCCCGCTGTCCCGCGTGCGGATCATGACCCGGCCACTGGGCGGCAGCTTCGGCTGCAAGATGTACGACCGCCTGGAGCCGCTCGCCGCGGCGCTCGCCTGGACCACGGGCCGCCGGGTCCGCATCGACGCGACCCGCGAGGACGCGTTCCTCCTGACCACCCGGCACGGCGCCAGGGTCACCGGCTCGATGTCGGCGGACGCCGACGGCAACATCGTGGCCGTGACCTCGGACGTCCGCTACGACACCGGTGCCTTCGCCGACGTCGGCCCGCGGATCGCCGCCAAGTCGGGTCTGGTCGCCCCGGGGCCGTACCGGATCGCCGCCGTCGACGTGCGCTCCCGCTGCATCTACACCAACAAGGTCTCGGCCGGCCCGTTCCGCGGCTTCGGCGTACCCCAGGTCACCTGGTCGCACGAGACCCTCATCGACGAACTCGCCCGCGAACTCGGTGAGGACCCCTACCGTTTCCGTCGGCGTCATCTCCTGCGCGAGGGCGACATCGCCACCGTCGGCACGAAGATGCACAGCGCCGACTTCCTCACCTGCATCGACGAGGTCACCAAGGCCGTCGGCTGGGACGACCCCACTCCGCGGGGCGACGGCCGGTGGGTGCACGGCAAGGGGGTCGCCGTGGGCATGAAGGCGGTCCTCACGCCGACCATCGCCAACGCCACCCTCAACCTCAACCAGGACGGTTCCGCGACCCTGCTGATCAGCACGGTCGACATGGGGCAGGGCAGCGACACGATCATGTCGCAGATCGTCGGCGAGGTCCTGTGCCTCGACAGCCGCCGGATCCACGTCGTCCGCGCCGACACCGACGCGACCCCGTACGACACGATCACCGCCGGCAGCCGTTCGACCTATCACACCGGCAACGCCGTACGGCTCGTCGCCGAGGCGATGCGGAGCAAGCTGCTGGGCTTCGCCGCCGAGCGGTGGGGGGTGCCCGCGGACGAGCTGGTGCTCGACGCACAGGGCGTGGTCCACGAGGCGAAGGAGCTGCGCGACAGCCTGCCCGACCTGGTGCGCGCGAAGTTCGGCGCCCGTGGGGCCACGGTCACCACGGCGGAGAACTTCACCAGCTGGTGGGTGCCCTACGACCATGACACAGGCCTGTCCGAGAAGGTGACCGAGCACTGGTTCGCCGGCGCCGCCGCCGTCCGTCTCGCGGTCGACACCTGGACAGGGCGCATCCGCACCCAGCACCTCGCCATCGCCGGTGACGTCGGCCGGGCCATCAACCCGACACTGGTCGAGCAGCAGCTGACCGGCGCGGCGATCATGGGCATCGGCCACACGCTCTTCGACGAGATGGTGTTCGACCAGGGGCAGATCACCAACGCGACGATGCTGGACTACCAGTTGCCGTCCATCAAGGACCTCCCCGAGAAGCTCACGCCGGTCATCGTCGAGAGCGCCCACCGCGACGGCCCGTTCGGCGCCAAGGGCGTCGGCGAGACCACCATCCTGCCGATCGCTCCGGCGTACGCGGGCGCGGTCCGGGACGCCTGCGGTGTAAGGATCACCACTCTGCCGCTCACGCCCGAGCGGGTACTGAACCACCTCGCCGACGCGGCGGACCCCGGGAAGGCCGGACGATGAACGAGATCACCCTGGACGTCAACGGCACCCCGCACAAGGTCGCCGTCGAGGACACCACTCTGCTGCTGGACGCGCTGCGCCGGCGGGTCGGGGTCACCAGCGCCCGCGAGGGGTGCGGGGTCGGCGCCTGCGGTGCCTGCACCGTCCTCGCCGAGGGCCGCAGCGTGTCCTCGTGCCTCGCGGTGGCCGTGCGCTACGACGGCACGCCGCTGACCACCGCCGACGGACTCCCCGAGGACGACCCGGTGGTCTCCTCCTTCGTCGACAGCGACGCCATGCAGTGCGGCTACTGCATCCCCGGCTTCGTCCTCATGACCAAGGAACTGCTGTCCGAGAACCCCTCGCCCAACGACGAGGAGGTCAGCGATCACCTGGAGGGCAACATCTGCCGGTGCGCCACCTACCCGGAGATCATCAAGGCCGTCCGCCTCGCGGCGAAGAGGAGTGCCACGTGACCCTGGAACGCCCGTGGGGCTCGCTGAACTACCTCGACGAGGGATCGGGCCCCCTCGTCGTCCTGCTCCACCCCCTCGCCGAGGCCGGTGAACTGTGGCGCCGGTGGATCGACGAACTCACGCCGCACTTCCGCGTGGTCGCGCCGGACGCCCGCGGCCACGGCGACTCGTCCTGGGACGGACAGCAGTTCTCCGTCCCCGACCTCGCCGACGACGTCGCGGCCCTCGTTGAACACCTCGACGCCGGACCGGCCCGGGTGGCCGCGCTCTCCATGGGCGGCTGCACGGCGGTCGCCCTCGCGGTACGGCACCCGCGGGCCGTGCACAGCCTCGTCCTGGCCGACACGACCGCCGACTACGGGCCGGAGAAGGCCTCGGCCTGGGGGGAGCGGGCCGAGAAGGCCGTCACGGTGCCACGGGAGAAGCAACTCCTCTTCCAGGTCGACCGCTGGTTCTCACCGAGCTTCCTCGAACACGACCCGGCCGAGGTCGAACGGGTCTCCCGGATCTTCACCGGGACCGACTCCCAGGCGCACGCCGCCGCCTGCCGGGCCCTGGGCGCCTATGACGACTCCGCGCGGCTCGGGGAGATCAGCGCCCCCGCTCTGGTGCTCGTGGGTGCGGAGGACTACGCCACGCCTCCGGCCATGGCCGAGGCGCTGCACGCCGGCATCGCCGGCTCACGCCTCCACGTGCTCCCCGAGGTCCGGCACCTCAGCCTCGTCGAGAGCCCGCACGCCCGGGCCCTGGCCGGAGAGCACCTCAATCGCTGAGCGAGGGACCGCGGCGAATCCGCTTCGCGGTACGGAGCAGTTCACAGCGAAGAGGACGTAAGTCACTCTCACGGGTCTCGCCCGAGGACGGTACAGTCCTCTCTGTAGGACTTACGCAAGCGGGCTCGACTATGCGGCAGCGAACGTGGCGACGCTCGCGACTACCAGGGAAGATGTCCGTGCCAAACGAGGTTCCCGCTGTGAGTGCAGCGGTCCGCATTCTTGAGCGTCTTGCCGCGGAACTGCCGCGAGCCGTTTCGCCGACGGTCCTTGTGAACGAGCTCGAACTCAACCGTTCGACTTGTTACAACATCCTGGCGACACTGCAGCAGGCCGGCTGGGCGAACAAGCTGGAAGCCCGCGGCGGCTGGACGCTCGGCCCCGGACTGCTGGCTTTGACCGGGGTCAGCGACGACTCCGTCGCAGCAGTGGTGCAGGAGGAGATCGACAAGCTCAGCCAACGCCTCGGTTACGTCGTCTTCGCCGCCAAACAAGACGGATCGGGGGGATACACGGTCATTGCGACGGCGGATCCCCGGCGCGGAGTGCGGATCGTGGTCGACGTCGGCGACCGCTTCCCCTTCTCCGCCCCCGCACTCATGCAGGCGATGTACGCACATCGGCCCTTTGGAGACTTCCTGGCGACCGCCCGGAGCAAAGTCATCGAGAAGTTCACCGAACACACGGCGGTGGACATCGACGCACTGGAGAGGATCTTCTCCGAAGTGCGCAGGCGTGGCTTCAGTACGAGCGTCCGTCAGTTCAACCTCGCCCAGAGCGGTGCTGCGGCTCCGGTCTTCGACCGGGAGGGCAAGCCTCATCTCGTGGTGGCCACGCTGGCCTTCTCCAGTGAACTGGACGAGAGCAACATCGCCTCGGTCGGACAGTTGATCAGCACCACTGCGGGGCGCATCACCGACCGCACCGGTGGAACGCAGGTGCCTGACGCCGGATTCGACGAAGCAACGGTGGCATCCGCCTCGTAGACGAGACACCCGGGCGCCTCCCGCGACCGTTCCCCCCTGACGCGTCCGGCCAGCCAATCTCGCGACGTGTGTACGGCCGTGATCTCCCTCGCAAAGCGTCGGGGCTTGTTCCGGCCGACCCGCTGCGGGCCACGGGGCCCGCTTGCCGTCCGCGTCCCGTGTAGCGCTTGGCCACGGCGACCACCAAGCGGAGGTCGGCCTCGGTGACGTGGTTCTTGGCTCGGCGTCCGTCCTCGGTGAGCAGACCGAGTGGCGATGAGCCGGAGGTAGTCGCTGACCTGGTCAACAGTGCCGCTCTGGGCGGGCAGTCGACGCGGAGGACCGTCCGCCTCGTCGTCCTCGGAGAGCGGGAGATCCTGCGGGCCCCGCAGATCCGTCGCGTTCATCGGTTCTCCGACAGGTGGTTGAGGAACTGTCCGGTGTCCTCCTTCGGGGCCCTCCAGGGCGGACTCCACCAGCCGTTTGGTCAGCCGCTGGAGCAGCCCGCCCTCGCCGGTCAGCTGCAGGCCCTCGGCCTGGGCCCGGCTCACCAGTTCGTCGATCAGATGGTCGTCCACGGCCTTCGCCGACACAGCCGCTGCCGACTCGACAGCCTCGTGCTCGGCCAGATTCTCACTGGTCATCGATGCATCTTCCATGATCGGGAGTGGCACCGAACGATTACGGTCCCGCGCCCGGCTGCAGCATCAGCCCCACGAACGGAGCAACGAGCAACCCGCCGTCACAACCGGCTGCAGTAGCAGAAGAAGCCCAGCTTCTTCGGCGATTACGAGACCAGCAGGTTCTTCGCCTGCTGGTGGTACACGGGTCCACGCGCGGATGACCAGCGAAAACGCCCGCGATCGCGACAAGCAGCGGTGCGCCGGCCCGGGAGCGGTCCGGATCTTGGTCTGTGACCGTGGCCGACGGGTTCCCGCCCATGTACGCGGTAAGGGCCAGCAGTTGCGGATCGCTCGTGGTGTGCTGTCCCGTGGGCAGAGAGATAGATACGGGTGCGAACCAAACCGGCGCCCACCGCCTGCGCATCCACGACTGGACCCAGGTGGAAGTGCGGTCCTGGCACCGGCCCGACCGCCGCCACTGGGGGGGCGCTCAACACGGTTTGTACGCCCTCGTGGTGTCGAACGGCTCGGAGATCTCCAGCCTGCTCAACAGGCCAGGAGCACCTGAGTGGAGCGGGCGGCACCGCCTCCGACCCTCCCGCTCCCCTGCCCAACACGTACAGACCGAAGAACTGCCGCACGATCTCCTGGGGCGCGGCACCCTGGCCGCTCTCCTCGACTTCTTGCACCGACATACCTCGAGCGTATGCGATCAACAGGATATCTGATGCGAATATTCACGTTGACACGAGTATTCGCATCATGTTCTCTTGGGCGGGTGACCCGGAGACGCATTCCGGATGGTCGTCACGCAGCAAGAAGGGCGTCGCGATGGACGTGCAAAAGCAGGACAACCTTGGTGTCGACGTGATCTTCCGGCCGGCGAATCCGCTGGACACACCCGGAGCTCTCGTACCTCCGCTCCAGCCCGGCACCACGGTGCTGCCCAAGGGGTCGGTGCACGCGGAGAGCGGCATGGCACTGCCGTGCGACGTCCGGATGGACCGGGACGTGGCCGTAACGCTGCGCGACGGAACGGTTATCTACGGCGACATCTACCGGCCCACCGGCGACGAGCAGGTCCCGGTGATCCTGGTGTGGACCCCGTACGGCAAGTACGGGGGGTGGTGGAACCTCCACATGAAGCCGACCGTGTTCGGGGTGTCCCCTAAAGACGTGTCGGGCCTGCAGGCGTTCGAGGCCCCCGACCCCGCCTACTGGTGCAGCCACGGCTACGCGGTCGCCGTGGTCGACGTGCGCGGCACCGCCCGCTCCGGTGGCGACATGCTGTGGTGGGGCAGGGCCGGCGGGCGCGACGTGTACGACACCGTCGAGTGGCTCGCCGAGCAGGAATGGTGTTCCGGCAAGGTCGGCATGGCCGGCAACTCCCAACTGACCATCCTGCAGTGGTTCGGCGCCGCCGAACGCCCCCCGCACCTGGCGGCCATCGCCCCGTGGGAGGGCTGCGTCGACATGTACCGGGAGGACATGGGACGCGGGGGCATCCCGGAGACCAAGTTCCACAGCGAGGACGTCGCGGCGTTCCTCTACGGCGAGAACCGCTTCGAGGACCCCGCCGCCATGCTCACCGAGCACCCGCTGATGAACGCCTACTGGGCCGACAAGCGCGCCCGGCTGGACCAGATCGAGGCCCCCGCCTACATCGTCGCCAGCTGGACCCACCCCATCCACTGCCACGGCACCCTGCAGGCGTTCCGGGAGATCTCCTCCACCGACAAGTGGCTGCGCGTCAGCAACGAACTGGAGTGGGTCGACCTCGCCGACCCCGACAACGTCGCCGACCTGCGCCGCTTCTTCGACCGCTACCTCAAGGGCATCGACAACGACTGGGAGGACACCCCGCGCGTGCGCCTCTCCGTGCTCGACCCCGGCGGCACCGACCAGGTCGGCCGACCGGAGAACGAATGGCCCCTCGCCCGGCAGGAATGGCGCACCCTCTACCTGAACCCGGCCGACGGCACTCTCTCGGAGGAACTGCCGGCGCACGAGGCGGTCGCCCGCTACCAGGGCGACGATCCCGCCTCCTCCGTCACCTTCACCTGCACCTTCGACGAGGACACCGAGATCACCGGCCACCTCAACCTGCACCTGTGGGTGGAGGCGGAGGCCGCGAACGACATGGACCTGTTCGCCGCCGTGTACAAAACCGACAGCGACGGCAACCGGCTGCATCACGTCGAAGTGCGTAGCCCGGAGATGCGTGCGGTGGTCCTGAGCATGGAGACCGACGGCCGACTGCCCGCCGGCTTCGGCTACGAGGGCCCCAGTGGCCGCCTGCGCGTCTCCCACCGCGCTCTGGACCCGGAACGCTCCACCCCCTCCGAGCCCTACCTCACCCACGCCGAGGAGCAGTTGCTCACGCCGGGCGAGTGCGTCCCGGTCGAGCTGGCCCTGTGGCCCACCTCCCTGCTCGTCCACGCCGGCGAACGCCTGATCGTCGAGATCGCCGGCCACCCCGTGGGCAACGTCTCCGTACCGCCCATGCCCGGCCCCGACCCGGACGTCCCGACCCGCAACAAGGGCGCCCACCTCATCCGCACCGGCGGCACCTACGACTCCCACCTGCTGCTACCCGTCGTCCCCACCACGGCGCCGCGCGGCTGACGGACCGGGACGGTTCGCGTACCCCGACCTTCCACCCGCGCAGGGCACACAAGCCGGAGCTGCCCCCGGATTCGTGGAGTCCCTGAAGCCAGGCTTGTGTTCCTGGCCCATAGGAGAACCACGAGCTGTGGCCAGCAAGGAGGCCCTGCGCGGCTGGGTCCGCCAAGCCGCGCAGGGCGTTGGGGGCGCCGCCGGGGAACGCGACGACCGGATGACCACCGCGGAGCACGAAGAATCGAAGCAACCTCGCAAAGAAGTCGCGGAGTTGAGGCGAGCGAACGAGATCCTCAAAGCGGCGAGTGGGCTCTGCGCCCAGGATCTCGACCATCCCCGGACGAGGCCGACCGAAGGTGCGCGAAATCGAACGCGGCGTGAACCGCCTCGGATTCAAGGGTGTCATCATCAACTCCCATACCCGCGGCGAATATTTGGACGACAAGAAGTTCTGGCCCGTCCTGGAAGCCGCCGAAGCCCTCGACACACCGATCTACCTGCACCCCAACACGCCTTCGCCGCGCATGATCGAGCCGATGCTCGAAGCCGGCCTGGACGGTACCGTGTTCGGCTTCGCTGTCGAGACCGGACTGCACCTGCTCCGAGATCTCGGTCCGAGATGCGGCGCGGATGACGCATCGGACGAGGAGTCCGAAGGGCGCCCTGCCGGGCTGCGACCGTTCAGGCTCCCTCACGGCGGTACAGGAGTACAACATCTCCAGCCTGCTCAACAGGACAGGAGCACCTGAGTGGAAACCGGCAGTGCCGCCTTCCGCTCCTCCCGCTCACCCCTTGCCGAACACGTACAGACCGAAGAATTGCAGCACCAAGTTCTGAGCCACCGCGACCGGACCGATTGCCCCAACGCCTTGCTTATCCCGCATACGGCGATCGTACGCGACAACCTCCACGCTTGCTGCACGTTTTAACGTTGACACAAATAGTTGCATCATGTTCGCTGATGTGTGGCCCCGGGCCCCGTCCACCGGATGGCCGGACAAGCAACGGAGGGACATGGTGATGGACCTGCACGAGCAGGACAACCTCGGCGTCACAGTGCGCTACCGGTCGGCGAATCCGCCGGACACTCCAGGAGCATTCGCACCGCCGCTCCAGCCTGACACCAAGGTGCTGCGGAAGGGGGCGGTGTACGCGGAGAGCGGTATGCCGCTGCCGTGCGACATCCGGATGGATCGCGATGTGGCCATAACGCTGCGCGACGGAACGGTTATCTACGGCGACATCTACCGGCCCTTCGACGAAAGGCGGGTGCCGACGATCCTGGTGTGGACCCCGTACGGCAAGTACGGGGGGTGGTGGAACCTCCACATGAAGCCGACCGTGTTCGGGGTGTCCCCTAAAGATTTGTCGGGCCTGCAGGCGTTCGAGGCCCCCGACCCCGCCTACTGGTGCAGCCACGGCTACGCGATCGCCGTGGTCGACGTGCGCGGCACTGCCCGCTCCGGTGGCGACATGGTGTGGTGGGGCAGGGCCGGCGGGCGCGACGTGTACGACACCGTCGAGTGGCTCGCCGAGCAGGAATGGTGTTCCGGCAAGGTCGGCATGGCCGGCAACTCCCAGCTCGCCGTCCTGCAGTGGTTCGGCGCCGCGGAACAACCCCCGCACCTGGCGGCCATCGCCCCGTGGGAGGGCTGCGTCGACATGTACCGGGAGGACATGGGACGCGGGGGCATCCCGGAGACCAAGTTCCACAGCGAGGACGTCGTGGCGTTCCTCTACGGCGAGAACCGCTTCGAGGACCCCGCCGCCATGCTCACCGAGCACCCGCTGATGAACGCCTACTGGGCCGACAAGCGCGCCCGGCTGGACCAGATCGAGGCCCCCGCCTACATCGTCGCCAGCTGGACCCACCCCATCCACTGCCACGGCACCCTGCAGGCGTTCCGGGAGATCTCCTCCACCGACAAGTGGCTGCGCGTCAGCAACGAACTGGAGTGGGTCGACCTCGCCGACCCCGACAACGTCGCCGACCTGCGCCGCTTCTTCGACCGCTACCTCAAGGGCATCGACAACGACTGGGAGGACACCCCGCGCGTGCGCCTCTCCGTGCTCGACCCCGGCGGCACCGACCAGGTCGGCCGACCGGAGAACGAATGGCCCCTCGCCCGGCAGGAATGGCGCACCCTGTACCTGGACGGCTCCGACGGCAGCCTCTCCGAGCATCCGCCGCAGCAGGAGGCAGTCGCCCGCTACCAGGGCGACGATCCCACAGCCTCCGTCACCTTCACCCTGCCGTTCGACGAGGACACCGAGATCACCGGCCACCTCAACCTGCACCTGTGGGTGGAGGCGGAGGCCGCGAACGACATGGACCTGTTCGCCGCCGTGTACAAGATCGACAGCACGGGGAGGCGACTGAACCACATCGAGGTGCGCGGCAACGAGGCCCGCGCCGCGATCATGGCCCTGGAAAAGGACGGCCGACCGCCCGCGAAGTTCGGCTACTCGGGGCCGAACGGCCGGCTGCGGGTCTCCCACCGCGCTGTGGACCCGGAACGCTCCACCCCCTCCGAGCCCTACCTCACCCACGCCGAGGAGCAGTTGCTCCTGCCGAGCGAGTGCGTCCCGGTCGAGCTGGCCCTGTGGCCCACCTCCCTGCTCGTCCACGCCGGCGAACGCCTGATCGTCGAGATCGCCGGCCACCCCGTGGGCAACGTCTCCGTACCGCTCCTGCCCGGCCCCGACCCGGACGTCCCGACCCGCAACAAGGGCGCCCACCTCATCCGCACCGGCGGCACCTACGACTCCCACCTGCTGCTACCCGTCGTCCCCACCTCGGCGCCGCGCGGCTGACGCGCCGGGCAGGGACCCACAGGCACGCGGGAAGCCTGCCGGAAGCAGGACCTCCGCAGGCCGGACGCCGTTCACGGGCCGGTGCCGACCGACTGTCATCCGCCCGTTCCGGCCGGGCCTTGGCCGACCCGGAAGGCCAGACGGTGTGCGGGATGCGGTTGCGGTTGCCGCGCAGCACCGAGCAGTTCGTCCAGCACGCCCAGACCCACCTGCGCACGGTGGATACCAACGCGCGCCCGCAGGGTTCTTCATACGCAACTGCCGTTTCTCGACCTGATTCCAGGGTGCGGCTGATTCCAGGGTGCGGCTGGACGTGCGTCGCCCCGGCCGACGAGCAGCGGGCCGGCGCCGCCCGTGGTCGCCGGCCGGCGCGCACACGGACGGCACCGGCCGCGTCAGGCTCGGCGGCCACTCTCTGAACCTGCCGCGAGCAGTCCGTTGACCACCAGCGTCGCCAACGACTCCGCCGTGGCCGTGAGCTGATCCGATGAGGTGGTTTCCGGCCTGCCCAGACGCCGCGCCAAAGGCCCGTCCACCATTCCCGAGACGGGAGGGATGACGGCGAAGAACAGCACGTCCCACGGGACGGGCGCCATGCGTCCCGCGGCAACGAGCCGTTCGATGCTGGGCACCATGAGCTGCAGGACCGGAGCGATGTAGTGCTGGTAGAGGTAGTCCAGCCGCTCGGTGTCCCGGGAAAGCTCGTCGACGAAGACCCGTCCGATCAACGGCGTGTCCACCGCGGCCCGGTAGAAGCCGGCGATGATCAGGTGCAGCCGGTCGGCATCGTCGAGCGAGGGATCCGCCTGCGGCAGGCGCGCCAGCTGCGCCCCCAGGGCAGAGTCGATCACTGCACGCCAGAAGGCTGCCTTGGACCCGTACCGGTCGTTGATGAAGTTATGACTGACCGCCAGGCGGCGGGCCAGCTCCCGTGCGGAAGCACGGTCGTACCCGAGCTCGGCGAAGGCCTCCAGCCCTCGCAGCAGGATGCTCTTCTCATCGGGCACCGCGGGACTGCCCGCGCCCGGGCGCCCCGGCCGTCGCGCGGATTCTGTTCCGACTCCCACAATCGCCTCCTTACGGATCGCCCCTGACTTCCGGGCTCACCAACACTTTACTTGACACTCGTCAGAATACAGCTAATCTGACATGTGTCAGAGCTGCTTCTGACGTGACATGAGCAACAGGCCCAATTGCTCTTCGCAGCGCTGACCTGCACGGATCACCACAGGACCACCTCTCCCCCCGCACCCCGCGGCCGACCAGAACGACGTACGCCGGACCCGGCCGCACCCTCTCGGAAAGTGAGAGACACACATGACCGCACACCACTCGTTCCGCAAGGCCCCCGAGCGCGTGGTCGACCTGGAGGCGGCGCGGCGTCGGCACGGCGCGCAGGCCGACCGCGTGGTGACCCTGCTCACGGCCGGGGATCCGCTCGCCGATGCCGTCGTCGCCGAACTGGACCTCTACGGCCCGCAGGCGCGGCGTGCCCTCGACCTGGGCCTCAGGAATGGCCTGGCGAGCCTGGACGAGCAGCCCCCCACAGCCGTCGCCGCGCTACTGAAGCAGCTGGAGGCAACCCCTTCCTGGGTCGACCCCCTCATGCTCCATCGCGGCGATGTCGTGAGCTTGTCCGTGCCTCCCATGTGGTTCGGGCTCTGCGCCATCACCAGTGCGCTCTCCCACACCTACGCGTCCCCGGCAACCGCACGGCTGCTGGCCCGAACCGGCAGGCCGACGGACATGGCTGCGCGCCGACTCGCGGAGGCGGCGGTGTGGGCGCGGCAGACCATACGGCCGGGAGCACTACTGCGCGGGCGGCCGGGGTACGTGGCCACCGTCGAGGTCCGGCTGCACCATGCCCGCATGCGGGCCACGTCCCTCACGGACTGGGACATGGGCGCTCCGGGGCTGCCGATCGGCCAGCTGGACATGGCCCGCAGCTGGCTCGGCTTCACCCTCAGCGCCTTCCAGGCCCTGGCGACCGTGGGTATCGACATCAGCCCCGACGAGGAGCGCCACCTCTACCAGTACTGGTCGTACGTGGCCCATCTCCTGGGACTCGACGACAGCCTCCATCAGGACGTGGCCGACCACGTCGGCGCCCGCCGTCTGCAGGACCTGTTGGACGCCACGACGCCCGCACCCGACGAGAACTCAACGGCACTGACCGCCGCCCTGGTCGACGCACAGGCTCGCGCGATGGCCGGCGTTCCAGGCACCGACCTGTCCGAGGCGCAGCTGCGCCACCTCATCCACAGCGTGCTCCAGCGGGCCTTCGGAGAGGAGTGGGGGGACCGCCTGGGCATCCCCGGCGTCCCCGCTGCCACCTGCCTGCTGCCTCTCATCGGCCGGCTCAACCGTGAGGCCCGGTACTGGCAGACCTACTCCCCCACCTCGGCCGCAGAAGCCCGCCGTCGGGCGCTGGAGGGACCCGGGCCGCAACTGAAGGCAGCCGCCCATCCCTGTGGCGCCTCTTGTCGGCGGCACGCGGGAGCCCACCTCTCGGGTGTCTCGGCGGCCTGAATCTGCCTGAGAGTCGGTGCCCGGATCACCGACCGAATCGTGTGACGAGCTCCAACGACGCAGCCGTCCCATCCCGCATCACCGAACGTCCCGTCCTCGTTTTTCCCACTTCCTCTGGAGCTTCGTCATGTCCCAGACCTCCGCCGACACACCGAACATGGCCACCGTGTCCCAGCTTCCGCCCTCTGACGCTCCGCCCCGCCATCGCTGGTGGATCCTCGCCGTCATCGGCGTGGCCCAGCTCATGGTCGTCCTGGACGCGACCATCGTGAACATCGCCCTGCCCTCCGCACAGAAGGACCTGGGCTTCTCCGACGGAGACCGGCAGTGGGTCGTGACCGCCTACGCCCTCGCCTTCGGCAGCCTGCTCCTCCTCGGCGGCCGCATAGCCGACCTCTTCGGCCGCAAGATGACCTTCCTCGTCGGCCTGGTCGGCTTCGCCGGGGCCTCCGCCCTCGGCGGCGCCGCGACCAGCTTCGAGATGCTCGTCACCGCCCGCGCGGGACAGGGCCTGTTCGGCGCACTGCTCGCCCCGGCTGCCCTGTCCCTGCTCACCACGACCTTCACCGACCCCAAGGAACGTGGCAAGGCCTTCGGCGTCTACGGCGCCATCGCCGGCGCGGGCGGCGCCATCGGCCTGCTCCTCGGCGGTCTGCTGACCGAGCACCTCGACTGGCGCTGGACCCTCTACGTCAACCTCGTCTTCGCCGCCGTCGCCCTCATCGGTGGCGCCCTCCTCCTCCAGCGCACCACCCGCGACAAGACCGCCACTCTCGACATCCCCGGCGCACTGCTCGTCGGCGGCGGCCTGTTCAGCCTGGTCTACGGCTTCTCCAACGCCGAAACCCACGACTGGAGCTCCGTGGAAACCTGGGGCTGGCTGGTGGCCGGTGCCGTGCTGCTCGCCGTGTTCACCTGGTGGCAGACCCGCTCCACCCACCCCCTGCTTCCCCTGCGCGTCCTGCTCGACCGCAACCGCGGCGCCTCCTTCTTCTCCGTCCTGATCAGCGGCGCCGGAATGTTCGGTGTCTTCCTCTTCCTCACCTACTACCTGCAGCAGAGCCTGGGCTACACCCCCGTCAAGACCGGACTGGCCTTCCTGCCCATGGTCGCCGCCCTCATGCTCACCTCCACCCTCGCCTCCACCGTGCTGATCCCCCGTATCGGCCCCAAGCCGGTGGTGCCGCTCGGCATGGGCCTGGCCGCCGCCGGCATGGCCTGGCTGACCGCCCTCGACCTGAACAGCAGCTACACCACGGACGTTCTGCCTCCGCTGGTCGTGGCGGGCCTCGGCCTGGGCCTGGTGATGGCCCCGGCCATGAGCCTGGCCACCGCCGGCGTGGAGGCCAAGGACTCCGGTGTCGCCTCCGCCACCGTCAACGCCATGCAGCAGGTCGGCGGCTCCATCGGTACCGCCCTGCTCAACACGCTCGCCACCAGTGCCGCCACCGACTACCTGGCCGGCAAGAACCCCAAGGACCCCGCCGTCCAGGCCCAGGCCGGCCTGGAGGCCTACTCCACCGCCTACTGGTGGTCGGCCGTCTTCTTCGCCGTCGGCCTGGTCGTCAGCGTGGTGCTCTACCGGCGCGGCGTACCCGCCCAGGACCCCGACGCGGCGCCCGTCGTGCATATGTGAGACCCCATCAGGAGTCGCACTGCAAACGTTCCTCGACAGATCTCCACCACTCAGGAGCAGTTCCCATGAAGAGCACCACGCGTACGAAGCTCGGCATCGCCATCGCCGCCACCACCGCGACAGCACTGCTCGGCGCTGCCGTCATACCCACCGCCGAGGCGGCGGACCGGGACAACCGCACGACGCACACCATCATCAACTCAGGCATACCTTCGACGGTCGACCCCGCCAAGGACCTCGCCGCCCACACCCCCGACTCCGACCCCGCGTGGAGTGAGTCGATCTACTTCACCAGCTGGGTGAAGGGCAATGGCCATGACTTCGGACTCGTCGTCCAGACAGCGACCTTCCCCCACACGGACCAGCAGATGATGACCGTCGCCGTCACCGATGTCACCACCGGCTGGCACAAGAGCTACCAGACTCCGATCGCCAAGGAGGACTACACCTGGAGCAAGAGCGGGCTCGACATCAGAATGCCCGGGATGACCTGGACGGGCACCGCGCAGAAGATGTCGGTGAAGACGGCCACCCCGTGGGGCTCCCTGGATGTCCAGCTCAAGGCCAAGGGGCCGGCTCTGAAGGTGGCCGGCACCGGTTCCTTCCCCCTGCTCGGGAAGACGAACTACGAGTACGCCTTCCCCTCCATGCAGACCACCGGCACCCTGAACATCCAGGACAAGTCCTACAAGGTGTCCGGGGAAACCTGGCTGGACAAGCAGTGGGGCCCGGTCGCCTTCGACGACTCCATGCACTGGACCTGGATGAACTTCCGCCTCCCGGGCGGCGACAAGATGGTCGTCTGGGACGTCGCCAACAGCACGACGGAGAACGCCTGGGCCACGGTTCTGCACCCGGACGGCTCCTACGACGTGGTGGCGGTCGAGCCGGTCGCCGAGGGCGCCCACCGGATCTGGACCAGCCCCACCACCGGCAACGCCTATCCCACCCGCTGGAGCATCGACATCCCCGCACTCAAGACCCACCTCAACGTTCGCGTCACCGGCCCCGACGCCCAGGAAGTCATCGGCAACCCGGGCAGCCGCTACGAAGGCACAGCCGCCTACACCGGCATCTACCAGGGCAAGAAGGTCAGCGGCGTGAACTACGCCGAGATGGTCGGCCACTGGCCGGCCTGACGCCGATGACAGTCCTGTAACGGGGACATGACCGCCCGCGACCGCACCGACCCGATACCCCGGGTCGGTGCGGTCGCGTCCAGCGCCCCGTCATCCGGGAGGCACCCGGTCTTCCTGCCGTCGGCGGGACCGGTATTCGCGCGGCGTGCAGTTCAGCGCCGCGCCGAACGCCCGGCGGAACGCGGCTTCGCTGCGGTAACCGACCGCTTCGGCGATCAGGTCCACCGTGGTGTCCGTGGTGCCGAGCAACTTGGTCGCGGTCGCCATCCGCCAGTCGCTGAGGTAGGAGAGCGGGGTCTGGCCGACCACGTCGGTGAAGCGGGCGGCGAACGCCGAGCGGGACAGGCCGCAGGTCGCGGCGAGGGAAGCCACCGACCAGGGACTCCCCGGATCGGCGTGCATGGCCTTGATCGCCGGCGCGACCAGCGGGTCGCTGAGGGCTCGCAGTCCCGGTCGGCCGGACAGGTCGTGCGCCTGCTCCCTGAGAACGAGAATCAGCAGGGCCTCCGCGAGACGGCTGATCAACCGGGTACCCGCAGGTCCCGGTGTAGCGCTCTCCGCGACCATCATGTCCGCGACGCGGCCGATCTGGCTGGACATCGCGGCCTCCTGGGCCGAGATGTGGATCAGTGGCGGGAGGCTGTCCAGCAGCGGCGCCCGCGGCGCGTCGCCCCACTGCATCATGCAGCACACGAAGGACGTGACCGGCTCCCCCTGGGCGAGGCGCAGCGGAGCCGGAGCCGCTGTGACCTCCGGCGGAAGCTTGAACTGCCACGTGGGAGTGGCCGGGTTGGACCCGTCGTGCAAGTAGCCACCGGCGTCGCGCAGGTAGACGACCAGATCGCCGGGCCCCAGGACGACGGGCTCACCGCCGTGATCCCGTGGGACCAGATGGCTGTGCCCGGCGGACTGGACGAGAATCGCGAGCAGGCCCGTGGGCTTGGCGTCGACACGCCAGGGGGGTGTGAGGTCGACACGCCCCGCCACGACGGTCCTGAGCCGGTGGATGTCCAGCAGCGAGGCCAGGACGTCCACGTTGTCGATGGCGGAGACCGGGGCGGCGCCACCGTACGTGCGTCGGGTCGCCATGAGAAGCCTGCTCCCTCCCCCTGAGATGGTTGGACGATTGGGTCGGTTGCAGCGACATCCTGTCATAGACAGTCCACGATCGGTCCGGTGTGCTGGTAGGTGAGATCACTCGATCGCACAGGCGCGGCAGTCCGGCCGCGTGTCTCCGGGGCAGACGAGGAGTCACTGATGTCCGAGGAACACTTCACCTACGAACTCGACAACGACATCGCGTTGATCGGGATCAACCGCCCGGACAAGCGCAACGCCCTGACCGAGGCCATGCATGCCGAACTCGGACGGCTGGCCGAGCGGGCCGGCCAGGAAGCGAGGGCGGCCGTCATCTTCGGTGTCGGTCCTCACTTCTCGGCCGGCCTCGACCTCGCCGAACTCGTCCAGCAGCTGAAGGACGGCGGGGAACCCGGTCGGCCTGCCCTGGGCCGCCACACCCCGCACGTCGCCTTCGACCACATCGCCCGCGGGCGGATCCCTTTCGTCGCCGCGCTCAGCGGCGCGGTGATCGGGGGCGGCCTGGAGGTGGCGGCGTCGGCACATATACGGGTGGCCGACGACACCGCCTTCTTCGGGCTCCCCGAGGCCCAGCGCGGCATATTCGTCGGGGCCGGCGGCTCAGTGCGCATCCAACGGCTGATCGGCAACGCCCGGATGACGGACATGATGCTCACCGGGCGCATTCTCGATGCCGACGAGGCCTACGCCCAGAACCTCGTCCAGTACCGCGTCGAGGCCGGTACCGGTAAGGCTTTCGACAAGGCGTACGAACTTGCCACGGCCATCGCCGGCAACACCGCCGAGTCCAACTGGGCCATCACCCAGGGCCTGAGCCGGGTCAACGACATGTCGTACGACGACGCCCTGTTCGTGGAGACCCTCGTCGCCCGCAACTCCGTCTCACCCGGCTCGGACGACCGCCTGCGCGACTTCGTCGAGAAGCGCGCGAAGCCGCTCGCCCGGCCTGCGACGTCCCAGAGCTGAGCATCAGGAGATGCTTTCCATGCAGCAAGAAATATCGGCGCCGGCGAACGTCGGCCCGATCGCAAGGCTGCTGAATCCCCGGTCCGTCGCGATCCTCGGGATGTCGGCCAAGCCTGGATCCACCAGCCGTCACCTCCTGCGCGGTCTCGTGCGGGACGGATTCCCGGGCGACATCTACCTCGTCGGCCGTTCCGGCGGTGAGATCGACGGGCAGGGGGTGCTGACGAGTGTGGACGACCTGCCGCGGGGAGTGGACCTCGCCCTGATCACCGTGCCCGCCGACGGGGTCAGGGCAGCGGTGGAGGCGTGCGTTCGCCGCGGTGTGGGCACCGGCATCGTCTACGCGTCCGGCTTCGCGGAGTTCGGCGATGCCGGACGTGCCGAGCAGGCCGAGATCGCACGGCTGGCCCGCGAGGGTGGCCTGCGTCTGGCCGGCCCCAACTGCATCGGCAACACCAACTACGTCGATCGGCTGAGCACGGTCTTCCTGCCCCAACCGGCCACGAAACAGTTGCCCAAGGGGACGACCGGTGCCCTCGCGGTGCTCGCGCAGAGCGGCGGGCTGATGGGCCTCATGACCCGAGGGCTGGAGACCCGCGGTCTGCCGATCTCCTACCGGATCTCGACCGGCAACGAAGCCGGGCTCACCCTGGCCGACTACCTCGACCACCTCGCGGACGATCCGGCGACCGGCGGCTTCGTGGTCTACGCCGAGGACATCCGCGATCCGCAGGGCTTTCTGCGTGCGGTCCGGAAAGTCCGCTCCCGCGGCAAGCCGATCGTCCTGACACACGCCGGACGCAGCGAGCGAGGACAGCAGGCAGCCGCCTCCCACACGGGGGCGCTCGCTGTGGACTACGGCGTGATGAGGACCCTCGTCACCCGGGCCGGGGCCTGTGTCGTCGAATCCCTCGACGAACTGCTGGACGTGGCCGAGATCCTCGCACGCCACCCGCAGCCGCCGACGGCGGGCATCGGGGTCGCCACGACGTCGGGAGCCTTCTGCGCGCTCGCCCTGGACACTCTCGGCCCCCTCGGGGCCGACGTGCCGAACCTGTCCCCTCACACGGTTCAGGCTCTGACCGAGCGGATGCCCGCCTACATGAAGCCGGCCAACCCGCTCGACCTCGGCACCACGGTAGGCCCCGATCCCGAGCTGTACCGTGACACGCTCGCCGCCCTGCTCGCCGACGGCCGTGTCGGCTCGGTCCTCCTCGCCGTCCCCTTCATCGACCCGGCCTCGAACCAGATCATGCTGGAGCAGGTCACCCGAGCGGCGTCCGGTCAGCCCAAGCCTGTCGTCACCACGCTGTTCGCCGATGTCGCACCGCTGCCGGACGACTTCAGGAGCTACGCGATCGAGCACGGCATGGTCGTCTCGACCTCGCCCGAACGGATGATGCGTGCGATGACGACCGTCACCGAGTACGGCCGGTCTCTCGCCAGGGTCGGCGGCGACGGCGCGGACAGTGAACTGCCATACGCGCTCCCGGAGTTGACGCCCGGCCCGCAGACGGAGTGGCTGGGGAAGAAGTTCGTGACGGCGGTCGGGGTGCCCGTTCCGGACGGCGAACTGGCGACGACAGTGGAGGAAGCCGTAGCTATCGCGGCCAAGGTGGGCTACCCGGTCGCGGCGAAGGCGCAGGCCGCCGATCTCCAGCACAAGACGGAGGCCGGCGGCCTGGTCCTGGGCATCAAGGACGAGGCGTGGCTGCGCGCCGCCTGGACCCAGCTGACCGAGCGAGTCGCCACTGCCGCTGTGACGGACTTCGACGGCATCCTCGTCGAGGCCATGGCTTCCAAGGGCGTCGAGTTGATGGTCGGGGCAAAGCGGCACCCGACGTGGGGACCGGTCGTGATGGTCGGGCTCGGCGGCGTGTGGGTGGAGGCCATCGGCGACGTACGGCTGATACCGCCGGACCTGTCCGAGCCGGAGATCGTTCAGGAACTGCGCAGCTTGCGGTCGGCGAAGCTGCTCGGCGAGTTCCGGGGGTCTCCCGCGGCCGATCTGGCCGCCGTGGCGCGGATCGTGGCCCAGATCGGGCGGCTGACGATGGCGCGCGACGACATCGTCGAACTCGACATCAACCCACTGCTCGCGGCGCCCGACGGCGCCACCGCACTCGACGTGCTGATCGTGTGCGCACCGGAGAACGAGTCCATCCGACAGGTGGTGAGCGAGGCATGAGCCAGAGCGGAACTTCAACTCCGATCGCAGACGACTCCGCTGACGAGAGGAAGGCCCGGGAGTACGTGCAGCAGGCGCACCGCCTTGCCGGGGACATCCCGGGCCTGCCCGACGTGGGCGAGACGTGGCGTCCGATGCGGGCCGCGGTCGTGGGCGCCGGGACCATGGGCGGCGGTATCGCCATGGCGCTGGCGAACGTGGGCATCCCGGTCGTGCTGATCGACCGCAGCACCGAGGACGTCGCGCGCGGCCTGGCGAAGATCAAGGCCAACTACGCGCACAGCGTGTACCGCGGCCGTCTGAAGCAGTCCGCGGCAAACCGTCGGATGCGATCCATCACCCCGGCGACCGACTTCGCCGCCGTGGCACGGGCCGACATCGTCATCGAGGCCGTCTTCGAGGATCTGCCGCTCAAGCTCGACGTGTTCGGCGCACTCGACCGGCACGCGAAGAAGGGGGCCATCCTGGGGACCAACACCTCGGCACTCGACATCGACACGATCGCGGCCGCGACCAGCCGGCCCGAACAGGTCATCGGTACGCACTTCTTCAGCCCGGCGAACGTCATGCGCCTGCTCGAGGTCATCCCTGGCGCCAAGACGGCTCCTCTGGTCGAGGCTCGGGTGATGGCACTCGGCCGCCTGCTGGGCAAGGTACCGGTCCGGGCCGGCAACCAGTACGGGTTCATCGGCAACGCCATGCTCCTGGACTACCTCCGCCAGGCGGACTTCCTGCTCGAGGAGGGATCCTTCCCGAGCGAGGTAGACCGCGTGCTGAAGAAGTTCGGCCTCGCCATGGGGCCGTACACCATGAGCGACATGTCAGGGCTCGGCGTACTCGCGGAGGTGAAGCGCAAGGAGATCCTGACGCGGACCGACGACCGCCGCCACGCCGACATCGCTCTGCTGCCGGTCGACCTGGGCCGGCTCGGCCAGAAGACCGGATCCGGGTGGTACCGCTACGCCGAGGGCGACCGGACACCGCAACGCGACCCGGAGATGGACCGCCATATCGTCGAGTACTCCGCGCGCATCGGGGTCCAGCGCCGGGAGATCAGCGACGAGGAGATCCTCAAGCGCTGCCTGTACGCCCTGGTGAACCGGGCGGCGTATCTGCTGGAGCAGGGTGTCGCCGCCCGGCCCAGCGACATCGACCTCGTCTACGTCACCGGCTACGGCTTCCCCGCCCACAAGGGCGGCCCGCTGTACTGGGCCGACTCGATCGGCCTGGCCGACGTGCTGGCCGATGTCGAGCGCTTCCACGAACAGCACGGCGTGTGGTGGGAGCCGGCACCACTGCTGGTGCGGCTCGGCCGCACCGGAGCCACCTTCGCCGACCTGGGTGCCGCTGCCGGCGGAGGGCAGTCATGACCGTCTACCTACCCGCGATCGACCTCGACGCCATCAGCGCGATCGACATGCACACCCACGTCCACGCCTCCGTCAAGGCACCCGCGCCGGAGCCGGACGAGGACCGCGCCGCGATGGCGAAGTACTTCAGGACCGGGAAGGCGCCGTCCGAGACGCTGCCGGATCTCGCGGCCCACTACCGTGAACGGGGCATCGCGGCGGTCACCTTCACCGTCGACCAGGGCCCGTCGAAGCCCGAGCCGACGCTGACCAACGACGAGATCGTCGAGCAGGCAGCGCTGCACAACGACATCGTGATCCCCTTCGCGAGCGTGCATCCGGACCGCGGCGAGGATGGCGCGCGCACCATGGAGCGGCTCATCATCGACGGCGGAGTCCGCGGCTTCAAGTTCCATCCGAACGGGCAGCACTTCTACCCCAACGACCGCAAGGCATACGCCCTCTACGAGGTGCTCAACGCCCATCGCGTCCCCGCGCTGTTCCACACCGGCCAGAGCGGAGCGGGGGCCGGTGCCCCGGGTGGCGGCGGTTACCGGCTGAAGTACTCCAACCCTCTGTACCTCGACGACGTCGCGGTCGACTTCCCCGACATGCCGATCGTGCTGGCGCATCCCTCATTCCCCTGGCAGGAGGAGGCACTGGCCGTCGCCGTCCACAAACCCCAGGTGTACATCGACCTGTCCGGCTGGTCGCCGAAGTACTTCCCGCCCGTCCTCGTCCAGTACGCCAACACGCTGCTGCGCGACAAAGTCCTCTTCGGCAGCGACTTCCCGCTGATCACCCCGGACCGCTGGCTCGCGGACCTGGAGAAGACGGACATCAGGGACGAGGTCAAGCCCGGCCTGCTGAAGGACAACGCCGTGCGGCTGCTGGGACTGTGAGCCAAGGTCGCTCCCCGGTGAGCGTCACCAGCCGTGTCGTCCCGAGAAGGCGGCTGGCATAGGTGACGTCATGAGCAGCGGCCGACGCACGCACGCCCTCGACGACCACGGCAGCACGAACCGATGGGTATTGCTGCCGTCGGGCACCCTGGCGGGGTTCACCGCTCCGTACGCAGCTGACGGAGCCAGATGCCCTGCTTGCCCGGTGAGAGGATGCCGACCGGGTCCAGCGCGTCCTTGATCTTTTCCACCATGGCCATGTGGGAGTGGTCGTTGAAGAACGAACTGCTCCGCCACGAGGTCCATGAACGCGGGGTGGGCGCGGTACTCGCCGTACGCCAGCCGGGCCGCTTCGACCACCATGTCCCGGTAGAGCTGGTTGACCGCCTTCACCTGCGGCTCGTTCGCGACGTCGTAGAGGAGCATGCAGACGTGAATGGCGTGGCGCTGGTTGAGCATGATGCCGCAGGTGTAGTCGGATCCGGCCTCCTCCACCCGGGTGCGGACCATCTCGACGATGCTGCGCGCGTCCGTCCCCGTAAGGGGGATCGTGGAGGCGAAGGAGAGGTGACCGCCGGTGTCGGTGCCGTACCACTTGAGTACGTCCAGGATCGTCTCGTCGGGTACGCCCCCATCACATGCGCCTTCTGGTCGGTCAGGGCGGGGCTGCCGGGCTTCACCTCCTCAGGGTCGATGGAATTGCCGACGACCTCGACGTCGGGGATGGATGCGATCGCCGTCCGGACGCGCTCGAAGTCACGCTCGGCGACCTCCCGGTCGCCGTACAGAGCGAAACGGATGTTCCACGCTCCCGGGCGTCCGACCTCCCACCCGAGCCGTTCGGCGAGTTCACGGGGGACCGGAGTGTCCTGGTCCCAGATGTCCTTTCGCCGGACGGCGCCCGGTATGACGGAGAGCGGGCAGTACAGCATCGGGCAGTTGCTGACCGTGCGGTCGACCATGAACGGACGGAACGCCTCGACCAGGGCATCAGCCAGTAGCCCACTTGGTGACGATGCCCATGTTGGACTGCATGAAAAGGCTGTCCGTGCTCGGGCCGAAGCCGCGTTTGGACAGGTGCCAGGTCTTGCTGCCCGTCATCGCGCCCGTACCGGTCCGCACACCACCGAACCGTCCGCGAGGACGACCTCCATGCCGGGCCGCCGGGTGATCGGAGTACAGGGTGAAGCCGTTGCCGTGCTCCAGGGGGTTGCCGATGACGCTGCCCCAGCTCAGGTCGGGAATGTCCACCCAGAGCTTCTTGCCCGATGCGTGTACGGCCTCGTAGAGGTCCTTGAAGGACACGCCTGGCACCGTAACCGTTGTTGCGGCCCTGCGAGTTGGTCCAGATCGGGACACCGGTCTCGGAAGCGATCCGGACGACTGCCTGGACCTCCTCCACCGAACCGGGTTGGACGACCGCCTTGGTTACGTATCCGAAGCTGACCGGAGAGTAGGGGTCGGCGAATTGCGCGAGTGACTCGTCATCGGTGAGTACGTGATCCGGGCTCAGTGCATCACGCCAGCGGGCCAGTGCCGTCTGCAGGTCCCCGGACGCGGTGTGCGCGGCGGTGGTCGGCGTGTTGTCGGTCTGCTCCATGTCTGTGCTCCCGGAACTCCGTCGCTTGTACGGAGTCACCGGGCGGCCGCGGTGGTGTAGGCCTGCGCGATGTGCTTGTGCCGCGCCGAGATCGGCGGGAACTCCTCGGGGTGCGTGATGATGTAGGGGTCGTTGCGTTGGATCCCGTCGAGGATGATCCGGGCGGCTTCGTCCGCCTCCAACCAGTTGCCCGGCGGCAGATGATCGTCGTTGCTCCCGCGCGGCACGCCGCCCTGCAGCCGGGCCGCTTCAGCGCGTTCTCGCCGATGTTCGACTTCACCTGTGCCGGTGTCAGCACGGGCAGCCCCACCAGGCTGCCATCCGCTGCCAGTTCGGCCCGGATGGCCTCAGTCAGGGCGACGACGGCGTACTTGGACGCCGAATAGGCGCATACCGGGCCCGGCCACCTGGACGTCGATGTCGAGGACCGAGCGGAAGCCGTCGAGGGTCAGCTCGTCGAACGGCGCGAACGGTCCGACGCCCGCGTTGTTCGCCACGAGGTCGGCACGTCCGAACTCGCCGACGGTCCAGTCGGCCAACTGCTGTACGGCGGCGTCGCGGACGTCGACGACGTAGGGCGTCGCGCCGATGTCCTCGGCGGTCGCCGCCAGGAGGTCCGCGTCGTTGTCCGCGATGACGGCCGCGGCTCCTTCGGCCACGAGCCGTGCTGTCAGTGCCTTGCCGATTCCGGACGCTCCGCCGGTCACGACGGCGACGCACCCGCTGAAATCCCTGATTCCGGTCATACGGAAACACCTCTGGTGTGAGTTCTACTCGTGGGAGACGCCTCAGGGGCCGGTGGAGGCCGGTCGGCTCCTGTACTCCGCGCGCGTGGGCTGCTTCAGCCGTGGGGTGGTCTCGTCCGTATCACCCACGCGAAGCCGACGGTTGTCGACGGCGGCTGGGTGGGAGGGCCAGGTCAGGTAGCCCGAAGCAGACGTTTGAGCTTGGCCGGCGGTGTGGGGTGGTTGACGGCCATGGCCGTGTGGCGCACCTCGGCGTCGGGCCAGGCCACAACGGCATGACCGGTCGTGAGATCTCCGTCGAGCACGGCGGGTTTCCCGGTCGGTGCCGCGGCACCGACCATCTTCAGGTCCCAGCCGAACTGCTCGGTCCAGCCGTAGCGGGAGGGCCGGTAGCTCGGTGCGTCATCGCCGTGGAGGAGCGCGAGGGCGGCGACCCGGGCCTGTTCCACGGCGTTCGTCCAGGTCGGGATGCGCATCGCGGCCGGGCCCGAGTCCAGGTGAAGGCAGGCGGCGACATCGCCGGCCGCCACGATGCCGGGGGCCGCCCGGCAGCGCTCGTCGACGTGGACGCCGCGTCCGAGCCGCAGTCCGGAGTCGGCCAGCCACTCGACGTTCGGCACGTCTCCCGCGGCCGTCACCACCAGGTCTGCCTCGAACCGCCGACCGTCGGACGTCGCCACGGCGCACGGGTGCGGGCTGCCGAGCAGGGTCACCTTGTCGCCCACGACGATCCGGCAGCCGGCGCGCTCAGCCGATTCCCGGACCAGCGCGCCGACGTACGGGCCGATCAGTGCGTCCAGCGGCGGCGCGATGTCGACGACGGTGACCCGCTTGCCGAGCTCGCAGCACGTCGACGCGATCTCCATGCCGAGGAAGCCACCGCCGACGACGAGGACGGACGAGACGCGGGACAACCGGTCGCGCAGGTCGAGACCGTCGGCCCGGGAGCGCAGGACGAGCTCCCGCGACCGCGGACTTCCGAGCACTCCCAGGCGGCGGGCACGGGCACCCGAGGCGATGACCAGACCGTCGTAGGGCACGTCGCCCCGGGTCGTGCGCACCACCCGGGCCCGCACGTCGAGACCGTTGGCACGTACCCCGAGACGCAGTTCGACGCCTGAGGGCAGCGGCCCGATCTCGATGTCCTCCGGCGGCTGACGGCCCGCCAGGACGCCCTTCGACAGCGGCACCCGTGTGTAGGGCGGTACCGGCTCCTCGCTGAGCACCGTGATGTGCCCCTCGAACCCTTCGCCGCGCAGCGTGTTGACCGCGGTGAGAGCCGCGATCGAGCCGCCCACGACGACCACGTCGCGGGGCGCGGTCACCGCCCACGTCCTCTCAGCGCACGGGCCCCGCTCATTCGACGACTCGCAACGCCGCGACGGGACAGGCCCGTGCCCCCGCCTCGGCCTTGGCGCGGAGCGCCTCGGGCAGCACGTCGTGCCGGAGCACGACGACGGCGTCCTCGTCGAGGTCGTAGACCTCCGGGGCGACGTCCGCGCACAACCCGTGCCCTTCACAGCGGGACGTGTCGGTCTGGATCCGCATGGTGTCCCTCCCTGTCTTCCTGTCCTCAGGCCGCGTGCAGGCGCACGGGCACCGATGTGTAGGAGCGGACGATGGAGTGGACGATGGGCCGTGGTTCACCGGCGGGCTCCAGCCGGGCCACGGACCGGGCGAGTCCGGTGAGCACCGAGGTGATCTCCAGCCGCGCCAGCCCCTGCCCGGCGCACCCGTGGACGCCGTAGCCGAGCGCCACGTGGTCGGCGTTCTGCCGGGTGATGTCGAACGCGTCGGGGCGGTCCCACTTGCGTTCGTCCCTGTTGGCCGAGGCGAAGAAGACGGCGACCCGTGAGCCCTTCGGCAGCGGGTGTCCCCCGATCTCGGTGTCCCGGCCGGCGACCCGGGTGAAGGCGCGCAGCGGACTCTCGAGACGGATCACCTCGTTGAACGCCGAGCCCGCCAGGTCCGGGTTCGCGCGCAGCAGGTCCCACTGGTCGGGGTGTTGTGCGAACAGCGCGATCGCCGAACCGAGAGCACTGATCGTGGTCTCCAGCGAGGGGCCGAAATAGTCGATCAGCAGGGCTGGGCACCGGTCCATGGCCACCTCCCCCCGGTCGGCCGCCGCGAGCAGATCGTGCCCGAGGGATCCGGGAAGCGTGCGCCGCTGCGCCACCAGGCCGCCGGTGTATTCCCCCATCTCGATGGCCGCCGGAATCGACGCCGCATGGCGGTCCGAAGGCGGTCCACCTGCTTCCAGGCCGGCGAGGGCCCAGTCGATGAGCCGGTCGCGGCAGTCCTGGGGGAAGCCCAGGAAGTCCGGGACCACCGACATGGGCATGGCCTGGGCGATGTCCGTGACGGCGTCGAGGACCTCGTCGCGCTCCAGCAGGGCGGTCACCAGGGCGTCGGCCTTGGCCTCGATGGACGCCCGTTCCTCGCGCAGTGCCCGTGGGGTGAGCCGGTGGGCGACGACTTGGCGGAGTTGTTCGTGTTCCGGCCCGTCGCTGGTCAGGATCGCGCCCCGCATCAGCTCGTTGAACACGTCGTTGAAGTGAACACCCTGGCCGGAGATGAACGTCTCGTCATCGGCCAGGACGGCGCGTACCTCGTCGTAGCGTCCCAGTGCGTGCATCTGCTGTGAGGTGAGGTATGCGACAGGGCCCAGGTCACGAAGCCGGCGGTAGTGCGGGTAGGGGTCGACGACGACATCCTCGGAGAACAGGTCGGTGTCGAACTCCGGGACGCCGGTCTGGCCGGAGGCGGCAGAGGAGGCATGAGGGGATGGCGAGGCGGTGGACATGTGGCTCCTGACATCGGCGGCAGGGCCGGGCAGACGGCCCGGTCGGGCTGAGGTGCGCTGCTGGCGGGTGGCTGATGGCTGCCGGGCCCCACACTGAACGTGAATACACATTCAGTCCTGGCCAAGTTCACATAGCGTCGATCGCCCGTCAAGACGTACGCACGGTTCTGTTCGACGGGCAGCGGCGCGCCGGGCCCGCACGCAGGGCGCGGCTCAGTAGTCCCGTGGGGCGCTGAAGAGGTGGGAGATGACCGCGGTTTGGAGATGGCTGCGGAGCTCACTCCACGGCAGCGGACGGTCGGACTCAAGAAACTCGCCCTGGATGACGCGGTGCGCCACCGTGGCGTAGATCAGGCGGTACGCGAAGTCGAGCGCGGCCGCGCGGTCCGGATGCCCGATGGGGACGTGGTCCAGCGCTTCGGCGAAACGGCGGTTGCCCTCGACGCTGACGCGCGCGCCCTCTTTCCGGACCTCTTCGTGACGGGTGCCGAGCAGCAGGAAGACACGCAGCAGGGCCTCGTGCGCCTGGAACGCGTCGATGTGCGCTCCGACCGCCTCGGCGACCGCGACGGCCGGATCACGCAGGAGGCTCAGCCGTTCCACCGATGCGCGCTCGGCGATCTCGGCCTGAAGGTTCTCGGTGAAGGCGCGCTGGATGGTCAGGAGCAGCCCTTCCTTGTCACCGAACCGCCGGTAGATGCTGCCGACCGCCACACCCGCCCGTTCGGCAACGGCGGCCACGGTCAGGGCGTCCACCCCGCCCTCTTCGAGCAGTGCGTATCCGGCCTGCAGGATGTCCTGCCGCGAACGGCGACTGCGTTCCTGGTGGGCGGCAGGCCTGCGGGCGGCGGTCTCAGTCACCCGAGCATCCTATCGACCAGGCTCTTGACGTCGAGGCCGCGCCCGTGAACGTGGCCTCACATTTTTCCGACCCGACATTCACGTAGTGCTCCGCCATCCGCAGGCTGCCCCGGTTTCGACCACGGCCAGCCGCCATCCGGCCTCACCCCTGCCGCCTCTGTGCCTCTACGTCGGGGGGCGCGGGGGCAGGAGTCCTCCGATTCCGTCCACGCCTACCATGACCGCGTCGGCGATGCCGGTCGCGCCGTGGGCTTGCGGCGTGCCGCGCAGGTTTGTGCGCGGTACGAGGGAGTCAGCGGATCCCAGGTCGCGCGCACCAGGCACCCGGGGGCTGCTGGGCGAGCATCTCCGCGGGGAAGATGTCACACAGCAGCCCCTCGACGACGGTACGGCCCACAACGACCGACGCCCCGTCGGCGATTCGCCATGTCAGCCGCTCGCCTCCGAGGCGGCGCCGAGGACACCCATGTTCACGTAGTACGCCCGCGTCTGGTCGTCCAGGATGTCGGGAAGGAACTTGAATGCAATGATCTTCCCGTCGCGCACCTGCAGTTGATCAATCCCGGTGATCCGTTCCTGACCGAACGTGCGCACCATGTCGCTGCTCAACGCCAGTTCACCGAACGCCCATCCGTCGGCCGAGACCGCAATGCGCACTGTTTCGAGCCTGCCGTTCTGCGCGATCACCGTTTCACCGATGTATCTCCGCAGAACATCCTTTCCGGTGTTCCCGGAAAACAACTGCCTGACGAAGCCAGGAACGGTGACGGAGTCGTCGAACAACGCCAGCACCGCTTCGAGGTCTTTCGCGTTGATATCGCGTACATAAGCTTCCATGACCGACTTCGGGTCGAGCATTCCGCCCATTGTTCCTCCTCAGCCGTTTGACGATTGGGATCAGCCCGGGCGTCAGGCACTGAGTACGCCGCACGGTACGGTTGGGCTAGAACATGGCCATATGACAACTAAGCCCCTCAGTTCACAATCCTCCCGTTTTGCGCGACCGACCACCCGGCAGAGCTGGGCCGACATCCTGCATGTTGTGCACACTGTCGCCACAAAAATGCGCAACACATCCCACGCACGACCTTCCCGAGGTCGCAGTCCGAGGCGCGCTCGGTCCGGTGACCCGAGCACCGAGGCGGCACATCTGGGGGCTTGCGCAGCGGCATGCACGCTCTGCCGCGCCGACCAGTGACAGGCCTTCGGTCGTGACACCCCACCCAACTACCTGACCGACCATCCGGCAGATGCGCCTTCAGGTCACGCACCCCACGATGCGTGATGCAGATTTTCGCGTTAGCGCTGTAAAACGCATCACTTTGTGAAGTGATCGCGTACCATCGCTGTATGTCCGTGCGAGAAGACGAAGAGAGCGGCCCAGGCGCCGCGCCCCACGAGATGGTGCTGAACCTCTTCGGGCTGTATGTGTTCGGCAGGAGGGAACGGGAGGAGCTCAAGGCGGCACCGCCGGTTCCGACTCAGGTGTTCCTGTCCGCGTCGAGCAGGCTGGGGATCTCGGAGTCGGCCATGCGTGCGGCACTGAACCGGATGGTGCATCGATCTCTTCTCGTCCGTCAGAAGCAGGGCCGTACCAGCGCCTTCCAGCTGACCGACGAGGCCAGGGCGTTGCTGCGCCGAGGCCGGGACCGGATGTACTCACCGACGCCCTTCGAGCACACCGAGGGCGTCTGGACCGTCTTGAGCTGCCCGGTCCCCGAGAGCCTGCGCAACGTGCGCTACCAGCTCCAGGGCCGACTGCTCTGGGCGGGATTCGGCCTCGTCCATCCCAATGTGTGGGTTGCCCCGGGACGGGTGGACGTCGAGGAACTGCTCAGCGACCTCCCCACCCAGGACGCGCTCGGTCTCGTACAGGCATTCCATGGGACCCCGACCGCCCCCAGTCGCCCGGAGCAACTGGTGCACAAAGCCTGGGACCTCGAAGCACTCCGGGCCGGCCACCTCGACTTCCTCGCGCGCTGGGAACACACGGAGCCGGCCCCCGCCGACGCCCTTCCGCAGCTCCTGATGCTCCACGACGACTGGGGCCGCCTCCTGCGCGCCGACCCGGGCCTGCCCGCCGCATACCTCGACGACGACTGGCCCGCCCGCCGCTCAACGCGGACGTTCCAGAGGTTTCTGACGCTCCTGGGTCCCCTCGCGGACCAACAGCTGGAAGCACTCCTGGGCCCAGATTCCGGCCTGTCGACGGGCCGGCGATGAAAACGTCGAGGCCCGGCCTCCTCTTCATGGAATCACGTACAGCAGGTTCAGGCATGCCGGAGTCACCAGACTCCGGTGTCGGTCGTGTCGTGACCAAGAGGGTGTTCAAAAAGCCGAGTTGGGCCGGTTGAGCAGAGCGGCGTCGGTATTTCGGGCCGTGACGAGGTCGGCGGCGATGCGGGGCAGCACCGTCCGGGCGAAGAAGCGGCCGGTGGCGACCTTGCCGGTGCAGAACGAGGGGTCTGCCTCAGTCAGGCCGCCGGCGGCGAGTTCCTTCGCGGCGGTCTCGGCGCTGCGCAGGAGCAGCCAGCCGCAGAGCAGGTTCCGGCGGCGGGCAGCAGCCGAGTCGTGTCCTGTGCCGCGAGTGTCTGCCGTCCGGTTCCTCGCCTTGCTGTCGCCGCTCAAGAAGGCCGACGAAGACACAGAGGAAACTCCAGCGGCCGGTCGCGTTCGCGCTGTTGCGGACGCCGGGCAGATGGTTGTCGGGCAGGCCTCCCCCGGCCTTGCTCCTGCACCCGCGAAGCCCGCCCTGGGACGCCGCACAGCCGAGAGGCCGCCACGGTCCGACCCCTTCGGCGTCCGCGCTCAGGGCCTTGAGCTGGGGAATCCCAGCCGGCCAGGGCCGCGGAACTCCCACGGAAAGGCCGGCGGCCCCGGCGTGGGCCGCTGTCACTCAGGGCATCACGCCGGGCCCGTCCACCGACCCGGGTACGGCGAGGTCCGGGCCGGGCTACGTCACGCACTCTTTCCTCGGACCTCGTGCTTGAGGATCTTGCCGGATGCGGACCTTGGCAGGGGTCCGGATCGCACCTCGACCGTCTTGGGCACCTTGTAGCGGGCGAGGGCCTGGCGGCAGTGCTCGATCAGGTCGCCTTCCGTGACAGCGGATCCGGCGTCGGTGACGACCACCGCGTGCACGCGCTCGCCCCAACGGTCGTCGGGCACGCCGACCACCGCGGCCTCGACCACCTCCGGGTGTGTCTCCAGCACGCGCTCCACTTCCAGGGAATACACGTTCTCCCCGCCGGTGATGATCATGTCCTTGATGCGGTCCACGAGGAACACGTAGCCGTCCTCGTCGTAATAACCGCCGTCACCGGTGCGGTACCAGCCGTCCACCAGCGCCTGGCTGGTCTCCTCGGGCCGGTTGAGGTAACCGAGCATGATGTTCGGGCCCCGGACCCAGACCTCACCGACGGTGCCGTCGGCAACGGGACGGCCGTCGCCGTCCCGGATCTCCAACTGCACGCCGGGCAGCGGGTAGCCGACCGACTTCAACCGCTGCACGGCCTCTCCCGCGAGGGCCTTCCGATGGTCCTCCTGCGACAGGAACGTGCACCCGGGGCTCATTTCCGTCATGCCGTATCCCTGGACGAATTCGCATCCGAGTGCCTTCGCGGTCCGGCGCAGCAGTTTCTCCGACATGGGAGAGGAGCCGAAGTGCAACAGACGCAGGCTGCTGAGATCCGCGGGATGCTCTTCGAGGTGGTCGAGCAGCATGTGGATCATGGTGGGGACGAGGAACGCCACTGTGCCTCGGTGTTCGGCCACCGCCTTCGCGTAGTCGGCGGGCGTGAACCGGGGCAGAAGCACATGGGTGCCGCCCACCCAGGTGACCGAGTGGATCATCTGCGCACCGGCCGCGTGGAAGAAGGGCGGGGCGTGAACCACGACGTCATCGCGCCGGAACTCGTCCTGGTGGAAGTTGTGCTTGCAGTTGTCCAGGATGCCCGCGTGACTCAGCATGACGCCCTTGGGGCGCCCCGTCGTGCCTCCCGTGTACATGACGACGGCGAGCGAGTCCGGATCGAGGTCGGGCGGGGCGACGCCCTCGTCGGCCATGAGTGACTCGTAGGGCAGACAGTCGTCGGGGCAGGCGCCTTCACCTGCGAACAGCACCTGCTTCAGGCCGGGGACGAGGTCGCGAAGACTCCGTCCTGCCTCGAGGTTGACCGCGTCGACGATCAGCAACTCGGCGCCGGAATCCTCGAGCATGTACGCCAGATCCGGGACGGCCAGGCGTGTGTTGAGGCTGGTGAGAACGCGGCCGTACGCCGGCACCGCCAGCCAGCTCTCCACGTGCTCCAGGGAGTTCGCCATCAGCACCGCGACGACCCCGCCCGGTTCGATGCCGGAATCCGCCAGGCCTGCTCCGATACGCCGAACGCGGTGGTGCAACTCGCGATACGTGAGGTGCCGTCCTCCGTCTATGACAGCCGTTCGAGCTCCATGGGAGCGGGCCGCACTCTCCAACGGCCAGGCCAGTGTTCCTTGCATGCTGCGATCTCCTTTGGCAACAGGCATTTCTGAAGGAGGTGGACGCCGCGGGTTCCGGCGAACTACCGAGGCGTGGGCGTCACGGGCGGCTGAACAGGCTCATGAGCGTCTTTCCTGCCCGGTTCGGGCCTCGGCGCCGGTTTGCAGGACCTCGCAAGTCACCGGCGCCTGGCCGAACCAGACGAAGCAGACTAGTGACATATTAACAGCGCTCTGTGAAACATCTGTGGCGGAAGCCGCCATCGGTTGTGGCGACCGGCTGGCCGCCGACACCGCGATCCGATCGGGTTTCACTGAGCCGTGTCTAGCAGGCCACCCGCTCATCGCATGCGTTGTCATGCACCCAGAAACTTGGGGGGCCGCTTCTCCATGAAGGCACGTCGTCCCTCCCGTGCGTCCTCGGACTCGGCACACAGGGCGACCAGGGCCTCGGCGTCATCCCACCGCGTCGAGTCGGCGGCTGCCCTGATCGCCGCCTTCGCCGCACGGACCGTCAGCGGTGCGTTGGCCGCGATGGTCGCGGCCAACGCACGGGTGGTCTCCTCCAGTTGCTCCACGGGTAGGACGCGGTTGACGAGGCCGGCACGGAGCGCTTCCGGTGCCGCGAGCGCGCAGCCGGCGAAGAGGATCTCGGCCGCATGGGCCGGCCCGACGGCATGGACCAGGACTTGCGTGAGCGCGACGGGATAGCCGATGCCCAGGCGCGCGGCGGGAACGGCGAACCGGCTGTTGTCGGCGGCGATCCGGATGTCGGCACCGAGCGCGACGGCCACGCCCGCCCCCAGACAGTGGCCGTGGATCATGGCGATCAGCGGTGTGGAGAGCGTCGCGAGCCCTCCGAAGAGGCTCGCCTCCGTCTTCTCGGCCAGCGACCGGGCCGCCGCGCCGGCCTGCTGGGCCTCGAACTCGGAGATGTCCGCGCCGGCCGCGAAGGCCACGCGGCCCTCCCCGCGCAGGACGATCACCCGGACCGCCGGATCGTCGTCCAGGCGCCGCAGAATCTCGTCCAACTGGCCCATCATGCTGATCGACAGGGCATTGCGGCGTCCCGGGTTGCTGATCGTGACCCAGCCGACGGAGTCCTCGACCTTCCCGTGGACCGTGCCCGCGGGCGGCGTCGCGCTCACGGCCGCTTCTCCGCGTGGTAGCGGTTGCACAGTGCCCCGATGCCTTCGACGTGGACTTGGAACTCGTCGCCGTCGGTCAGATATCGGGGTGGCTGCCGGACGGCTCCGACTCCGGCCGGGGTTCCGGTCAGGATCAGATCGCCGGGTTCCAGCGTGAGGAAGGTCGTGAGGTAGGTGATCAGCTCGGTGACGCCGTAGACCATGCTGCTGGTGCGGTCGTCCTGCACGGTCTCTCCGTTGAGCAGTCCGGTGACACGAAGGTCGGGGTGGACGCCGCCGAGTCGCTCGGCCGGGACGACGACCGGCCCGAGCGGGGTGAGACCGTCCCACGCCTTGCCGGCGGTGCGGCCGGGGGTGTGCAGCTGGTAGTCGCGTACGGACCCGTCATTGGCGATGGTGTAGCCGAACACCACGTCGGCCACGTCCTCGGCGGCGACCCGGCGGCACCGCCGGCCGATCACGACCGCGAGTTCGCTCTCGTAGTCGACCTTGTCCGATTCCGGTGGCAGCGCGAGATCCGCGTAGGGGCCGGCCAGGGCGTTGTCCCACTTGGGAAACAGGTCCGGGTAGGAGGGGGCGGAGGCGCGGCCCGTCTCCCTGCTGTGTGCGGGGTAGTTCTGGCCGACGCAGATGATCTTGCGCGGCCGTCCGACGGGGCTGAGCAGGGCGTCCTCATTCAGTGCGACCGGTTTGCCCGGCTGGATACGGCCGGACTGCCCCTCGGCGGCCTCCAGCAGCGCGGGCAGGTCGGTGAACGCGAGCCCGTCGACCGTGGCGATGTGCGCTGCCGTGGCTCCCGGCCGGAACAGCACCACGGCCGGGCCGTCCGCCAATTCCGCTCGTCCCAGGCCGGCTTCGGCGGCCCAGCTCTGCTCCGTCATGGGCAGTCTCCTCATTTCGTACCGGCGTCTTCGTAGGCATCGGTGCCGGCGATGACCCCGGCGTCCACCAGTTGCTGGATGTCCTCGGCGCTGTAGCCGAGTTCGGCGAGAAGCGCGGGAGCGGACTCGCCCAGCCTCGGCGCCCCGCCTCGGGCGCGGGGCGCACCGTCGGCAACGACAGGTGTGTTCACGATGACCGGCTCGCCGTGGCGTTGCGGGTCCTTGGGGAAGATGCCGCGCACACGGAACTGCGGATCGGCCACGACGGCGTCGATGGCGTTGACCGGCCCGCAGGGCACTCCGGCGTCCCGCAGCGCGGCCATCCAGTGATCGCGCGGGGCGGTGATGAAGCGCTCTTGCAGAATGCCGGCCAGGTCTTTGCGATGGCGGAACCGTTCGTACTCGGTCGCGAACCGCTCGTCACCGGACAGATCGATGCCCAGCACCGAGCACAGCCGCGGCCAGGCGCGGTCCACCGCGCCGATGACGAGGGTCTGCCCGTCACCGCAGTCGAAGGCCTGGTACGGCGCTGCCAGGCGGTGCGCGGTGCCAAGCGGCCCGGGCACCTCTCCGGTGGCGACGTGGTCGGCGACCTCCCAGAGCGACCAGGCGGCCACCGTGTCGGCCAGCGCGATGTCCACGTATGAGCCTCCGCCACCTGCCCGGGCACGTAGCAGGGCGGCGAGCACACCGATCGCGGCCCACATGCCGCTGCCGAGGTCGGACAGGGGGAAGCCGGCCTTGGCGAGACGGCCGTCGTCAGTGCCGGTCACACTCATCAGGCCGCCGTAGGCCTGGGCGATCAGGTCGATGCCCTTGGCGTCCCGCATCGGCCCGAACTGACCGAACCCGGAGATGGAGCAGTAGACCAGGTCCGGACACTCGGCCCGCAGATCCTCGTAGCCCAGGCCCATCCGGGACATCGCACCGACGCTGAAGTTCTCCACGAGGATGTCGCTGCGGCGGGCCAGGTCGATGACGATCTGCCGGCCACCGGGGGACTTCAGGTCGACACCCAGGCTGCCCTTGTCACGATGAATGAGGTCGAACGGCAGGGAGCGGCGGTCGGGGCCCATCCTTCGCCGGCGCATTCCGTCTCCGTCGACCGGCTCGATCTTGATCACCTCGGCGCCCAGATCGGAAAGGATCATGGTGCAGTACGGCCCCGCGAGGGCGCCCGTCACATCGAGCACCCTGACGCCACCCAGAAACGGCGCCGCTCTCGTCGTCCAGCCCATCGGCACTGCCCCTTCCCCAATTCGGTCCGCACAGTGGACCACTGGACCGGTCGGCGGTCTGATGGCAAGCTAGGTGATATTTCACCGGGGCGTCAAGCAGTGTCCCGCGTACCACTGAGCCGCCGGACAGGTAGGACGGAAGAGGTCTGACATGACAGCACCGGTCTCGTACGAAGCGGAAGCAGCATGTCGCCGCCTGGTGGTGGCCTTCGCCCAGCACCTCGACCACCGGGAGTTCGACCGCGTGGCGGCTCTGTTCACCGGCGACGGCGTCTGGGACAGGCACGGTGAGCGGTTGGAGGGCCCCGAGCAGATCCTCGCCCTGCTCGAGCAACGACCGTCCACCCAACTCGAACGACATGTGATGACCACCATCCACGTCACCCAGCTGTCGCCGGACGAATGCGCCGCGACCAGCTACGCGATGATCTTCCGTGCCGAGACGGCACCGGGTCGGCCGGCCGTGGTGCAGGGCCCGGTCGCCGTAGGAGATTTCCACGACCGGTTCCGGCTCACCGACAGCGGTTGGAAGCTCTTCTTCCGGACGTCGGAGCCAGTGTTCGTCATCCGGCCCACATGACACGGCCGAAGCCGGCCCCCACCGACTCCACCGAACAAACTTGACGTCGCGATCGGTCCTCCGCATCGCAGAGAAGGACGCCCATGTCCACGCAACACCCCTTCGCCGGGCGCACACTCCTGATGTCCGGCGGCAGCCGCGGTATCGGCCTCGCGATCGCTGTCCGTGCCGCACGTGACGGCGCGAATGTCGCCTTCATCGCCAAGACCGACGCCCCCGACCCCCGGTTGCCGGGTACGGTCCACACGGCGGCCGCGGAGATCGAAGCCGCCGGCGGTAAGGCTCTCCCGATCGTCGGCGACATCCGCGACGACGACACCGTCTTCGACGCCGTGGCGAGAACTGCCGCCCGCTTCGGCGGGATAGACACCGTCGTCAACAACGCCTCGGCGATCGCCCTCAGCGGTGTCGGAGAGCTGCCGCTCAAGCGCTACGACCTGATGCAGGACATCAACGCACGCGGCACCTTCGCCCTCACATCAGCCGCCCTGCCCTACCTCCTCAAGTCGTCGGCACCGCGAGTTCTCACCCTCTCGCCACCGCTCAACCTCAACCGCCGCTGGCTGGCCCGGCATGCGCCGTACACCGTCAGCAAGTACGCGATGACCATGCTGACGCTCGGTGTGGCCGAGCAGTATCGGGAGCAGGGCATCGCGGCCGGCTGTCTGTGGCCGCGGACCCTGGTGGCGACCGCCGCCGTGCGGAACGTCGTCGGCGGCGAGGACGGAATGCGGGCGTCCCGCCGACCGGAGATCATGGCCGACGCGGCCGCGGCGATTCTCGCTCTCCCCGCATCCGAGAGCAATGGACAGTGCTACGTCGACGAGGAGGTGCTGCGTTCGGCCGGCGTCTTCGACCTGTCGTGCTACCTGCACGACGGTGCCGCCGAGGAGAGCCTCGAAACAGACCTCTTCCTGTGAGCAAGCTCCTACAGGGCTCCAGCTCGATCTCATCGCTTCCGTACCGGAAAGGGCTGTAGACCATGACCACGCCAAGTACACCAGTGCCCAGCACCGAACCACCGTCCGCCGTGCGCGTCTCGCTGACCTCCGGCCTCCTCGGCGGACTTATCGGGGCGGTGTTGAGCGCCCTCGTCAACTACGCGTTCGTCGGCGTGCCGGACGGCGCGGCGGCCAACGCCGTGAATCACGCCGTGAGCGGCCTCATCAGCGGTTTCGCAGCCGGGTTCATCGGACTCCTGGTGCATCAGCGCAAAAAAGCGTCCTCCGCGGCGGAGGCCAACTCGGCCGACCGGTAGGGCGATCACCTCCACCGGAGGTCAGGGGACCGACGTCATGCAGGTCAGCCGCGGAGGGCCCGCATGACGTCGGTGAGGACGGCGATCTGCTCGTCCGGGGTGCCGCCGACGATGCGGTTGCCGAGCCCGAGGCAGGTGGCGCCGGCTTCGGCCCATTCCTCCATGACGGTACGCCACTGTTGCCCGGGAACGGCCTGGGTGAGCAGGCGGGCCTCGAGTCCGACGGCGTCCGCGGGCCGGCCTGCGTCGCGCACGTGGGTCCGAAGACGGGCAACGACGTCGTGGGCTTTGGCGGGGTCGAGGCCGAGCGGGGCGAACATCTTGTAGCCGTCGGCGAATCGCGCGATGCGGCGCAGGGCTCCTTCGGTGGGGACTCCGCCACTGGCCATGCTGCCGGCGCCCATCCAGACGGGGATGCGGCGTGTGGGCCGGGGGCGGATGCCCGCACCGTCGAGGTCGTGGAAGGTGCCCGAGTAGTTCACACTGGGCTCACTCCACAGCAGACGCATGACCTCGATCTGCTCTTCCAGGCGTGCGCCGCGGCGGCGGGGATCCTGGCCGAGGAGAGCGACCTCACGGTCGTTCCAGCCGAGCGACACAGCCAGACGCAGCCGTCCACCCGACAGCAGGTCGACCTCGGCGGCCTGTTTGGCGGCGAGGACCGTGGGCCGCAGGGGCAACAACAGCATCGAGGTGGTGATCTCGATGCGGCTCGTGACGCCCGCCAGGTAGGCGGCGAGTGTCATGCTCTCGTGCCACGGGTCGTCAAAGGCGAAGCCCGGCGGAAAGGGACTGTCGGTCGTGACCGCCACGTGCTCGGAGAAGCTGAGGGTGTCGTAGCCCAGCTCCTCCGCCGCCTGGGCGAAGTCGCGGATCGCCGACGGATCCTCGAAGTACGGCAGGTCACACCCGAGGCGGATGGTCATGCCGACTTCTCTTCCAGCACGGCGTGGGTGCCGAACCCGCGCCGGTGGTAGGTGAGCGGCGCTCCGTCCCGGCAGGAGGCCGCGATCACCCTCCCCATCACCACGAGGTGGTCACCGCCATCGACGAACCGTGTCACCTCACAGGCGAGCCAGCCGGTGACGCCCGGCAGGCGAGGCAGCCCGGTGTCGACCTGCCAGGGCACGCCCTCGAACTTGTCGGCTCCCTTGTCGGCGAACCTCATCGCCAGCTCTCCCTGACGGGCGCCCAGTACGTTCAGGCCGAACCGTCGCTTCTGCTGCAGCAGCGACAGCAGCGTGGAGTTGCGGTCCAGGGCGACCAGGACCATCGGCGGTTCCAGGGACAGTGCCGAGAAGGCGCTGACCGTGGTGCCGTGAGGCCGGCCGTGGCTGAAGGTGGTCACTACGGAAACCGGCGTGCACACCGAACCCATGACGCGGCGGAAGAGTTCGCCGGGAACGTGTTCAGGGGTCTGTGGCGACGTCGGAGGTGGAAAATCGCTGGCATTCACAGGGGCACCGCCTTGGTCGAGAGCGCCGGACACCGATGCATGTGTGCCGTCATCGGCTCCTGATATTTCAGCTATACAGATCGCCATTCAGTACGTGGTCACGCGGCATCAAGGACTCGTCCTGCCCAGGACGGAGGAGATGACGCCGCGCAGTGTGGCCGTCGGATCGTCCACCAGGCCCTGCGAGCGCCATGCCACGTGCCGGTCAGGGCGGACCAGAAGGCAGCCGTCGTCGTCGAACTCCCGGATCCTGGTCCACTCCCCGAGGACGTCGTCGTACTCGGCACGCATCCCGATCGTCCGGGCGTCGACCGCGATTCCGCTCTCGCGCGAGATCGCCGCCGCCGCCTCGGTCCACGCCTGACCACCGACCCCGGTGAGCACGGTGAAATGGCCATGCCCGACGAGGTCGAGGGTCGAGACATGCTCGGTGCCATGCTGGAGCCAGACGTGGGGCAGGTGGGCCCCCGGGTGCGTGGTCGGGTGGTAGAAGAGCTCGGGATCCCTTGTGTACGCGGGGAACGGCGTTCCGTCGTCGACCACGGCGCTGGAGGTGTAACGCTGCCCCAACTCCACTCCGTGGCAGTTGAGTTGCCAGTTGAGCGGCGGGAGCGCATCCAGCAGAGCGGCTCGGCGGGTCGCACCAGCCTTCCCGGGGGCGAAAAGCTCGTCGACAGCGGCCCATCCCTGCTCGGCGGTCTGCCCGGGAGCCATCCCAAAGACTTCGGCGAGCGGTTGGACATCCTGGATGCTCTTGATCGCCCGGTCGATCACCTGGCGTCCTACCGGCTTGCGTTCGTCGTGGTAGGAGTCGAGCAACGAAGGATCGGCATGTCCGCGCAGCACATGGGCGAGCTTCCAGGCGAGGTTGTAGGAGTCCTGGATCGAGGTGTTGCTCCCGAGCCCGTTCGCCGGCGGATGCCGGTGCGCCGCGTCACCGGCCAGGAAGACCCGGCCCTTGCGGTACTGCTCGGCCACCAACTGGTTGATGTCCCACTGCCCGATGTGCTTGATCGTGAAGTCGACGTCGGGATCCCCGATTCCGGCCCGGACGAGCTCGGCGACGGCCTCGTCCGAAGTGTCGGCGGGCAGCATTTCATGCATCAGGAACAGGGCGTTCCACTCTGTGTGCGGCACCACCGCGGTCCAGGGGCTCACCGCCACCTGGGTACCGGGGGGCGAGACCCAGAACAGCGCGCCGGGGCGATGCTCGACGAACCTGGACAGGTCCGCTTCGATCCAGACCGTGAAGGCTGACCCGATGGCGGCCGCGCCCTCCATGGAGAACCCGAGGCTGCGGGCGACCGTGCTGTTTCCGCCGTCGGCACCGATCGCGTAGCGCGCCTCGATGTCGTACTCCACTCCGTCGTCGCGGCGCCGGACTCTGGCCCGCACACGCTCGTCGTCCTGCGTTATGTCGACGAGTTCGGTGTTGAACCGGATGTCGGCCTCGCGCTCCTGCGCCGCGGCCAGAATCACCGGCTCGAGCACGGTCTGAGGCGCGTTGCACATCTCGCACGGACTCGCCGCCTCATAGTCGGCACGCCGGTCCTGCCCCTGCCCCCAGGACATCACGCGCGCCAGTTCGACCCCGGCGAACGAGGTCGCCCACACGTTGGTACCCATCAACTCGGCGGGCATCGCGATCTCGCGCACGCGGTCCTCGATGCCCAGGTCACGCAGCACTTCCACAGTCCTCTGATTGGTGATGTGAGCGCGCGGGGTGTGCGCCGTCGACCGGTACTTGGTCAGCGTGATCGCACTGACGCCGTACTCGGCCAGGAAAGCGGCCGCAGTCAACCCGGCGGGCCCCGCGCCGACCACGAGTACGTCGGTGTGCACCACACCGCCTGCAGCGCCGCTGTCATGTGCCATAGCCGCCTCCTCATCCAGTACTGTCACCGCGATCCGCAGTTCGGACCGTCGGACCGCTATGCGGACCATTGGCAAGCTAAGTCAATGCCCAGCGGAGCGTCAAGCCGCTCGACAGCCCGCAGTCGTTGAAATTTGCCGCACCGGTTGACGCGTGTAATGCCCCATACGATAGTTCGTAACATCTCACAGCGGCCAGCTTCATAGCTCAGTCCGCCGTCACACGGGTGCCACACCGGCCCCGACCCCGATGTCTTCCATGAAGGGGTTCCGCATATGAAGGTCGAACTCTTCACACCGGTCGCGTACTACGGCGATCTCGACGCGTACGAGACGTGGCCCCTGCGACCGGGGTGGTACAACAGCGAGCACGGCATGGAATCGATGCAGTTCGGTTTCGAGCAGATGGAAGCGGCCCACGAGGCCGGGTTCGACTCGCTCAATCTCGCCGAGCACCACTACACGTCCCAGTTGACCCCGGTTCCCCACCTGTTCGCCGCAGCACTGGGTGAGCGGTTGCCCGATGCCCAGATCGCGGTCAACGGCACCGATCTCCCGTTGCACAATCCGATCATGGTCGCCGAGCAGTACGCCATGCTCGACAACCTGCTCGGCGGCCGACTGCGGTTCGCCCTGCTGCGCGGCACTCCCAACGAGTACATGACCTACGGCACCAATCCCTGGGAGGCCCGGGACAAGTTCGAGGAAGGAGTCGAACTGGTCATCCGGGCCCTGACCGAGCCCGAGCCGTTCGGCTGGGAGGGCAAGTACTTCCGTTCCCGCAACACCGCGCTGTTCCCACAGCCGGTGCAGAAACCCCACCCGAGGATCCTTCTGTCGGCCAACAGCGTCGCCTCCGCGCGCTTCGCCGGCAGGATGCGCTGCGACGCCGGCATCAGCTTCATGGCGCCGGAGAAGTGCGGGGAAGTCGTGGCCGCCTACCGTGAGGCCGCGGCCGATGCCGGCTGGACACCGACCGCGGACAACATCCTCTACCGGCAGTTCGCCTACGTCGCCGAGACCGACGAACAGGCCCGCGAGGACACCGCCGACAAGTGGCCGCAGGGCAAAGGCATATTCGCCACCGACAACCTTGACCAGTTGATCGCGATGGCCACGGCGGGCGCGGCCCTGGCCGGCGCTCCCAAGGGGGCACCCCTGGATCCCTCGATGGCGCCCAAGTTCGGCGAGCCCTTCCTCGGCAGCCCCGAGACCGTACTGGCGCAGATCCGTGAGGCGGAGCGCCACATCGGAATGGGCCGCGTCGAGTTCGCCATCGTGCCGCCGAGCAATTGCCTCAGCCACGAACAGGTGATCCGTTGCATCAAACTCATCGGCCGGGAACTAGTCCCGGTCCTTCACGCCGACGCGCCGGCCGCCGCCTGACCGACAGAGGAGCCCATGATGACCACCACACCCACCGTGCCCGGCGCCGCCTTCACGGAGCACGCGGTCGGGGCCGACGGATTCACCATCCGGTACTTCGAGGCAGGCGAAGGCGATGCCCTGGTCGTGCTCCACGGCGCCGGCGGCCCGGTGTTCTCCCTGGCGCTGGACACCCTCGCAGACCGCTACCGGGTGATCCTCTTCGAGATGCCCGGCTTCGGCGACCAGCCCAACGACCGCCACCAGTCGCTCGCCGAGATGGCCGCCACGATCGACGCGGCGACACGGGCACTCGGCCTGGAGTTCTACCACCTGCTCGGCACCTCCTTCGGCGGTGCCGTGGCCACGCACCTCGCGCTGGACCACTCGGAGCGGCTGGCCTCCCTCGTACTCGAGGCCCCGGCGACCTTCCGTGTCGGCAGCACCCCACCCGGGCCGCACCTGGCGCCGGACGAGATGCGCCGTATGTTCCGCAGGCACCCCGAGCGGATCCCGGCGTGGCAACCGCCGGACCCCTCCGCGGCGGCCCGAGTGTGGCCGCTGGTCGGACGACTGCTGGCGGAGACTCCGGAGTACGACGAGCAACTCGTGGCACGCCTGTCCACGTGCCAGGTCCGCACCCTCGTCGTGTTCGGGGACTACGACGGCGTGACCCCGCCCGACAACGGGCGCGTCTTCCGGCGCCACATGCCGAACAGCCACTACGTGCTTGTCCATGACGCGGCGCACGACATCCAGGCGGACCGGCCCGAAAGCTTCGCCGACGTCGTCGGCGACTTCCTCGCCCGCGGATGGCAGTTCGCCCTGCCCGAGGAGTCCACCCTCATCAACCCCTGAGAGCGCAGAGGACGCGTATCACCTGCCCCTTGCCCGCGGTCGGGCAAGGGGCAGGCTGCGTCGGCGCACTCCGCTGCCCCTCTCCTGGTCCGCATGGTGGACCGGCATTGTTACTCTGGGGTCTGGTGCAGGCCTGCCGAACCGTGCGAGGAGAGCAATGCGAAGCGTCCTGACCGCTCTGCGGGTGCTGGAAGCCGTTTCCCAGCTGCAACCGGTGGGACTCAGCGAACTGAGTCGGCAGCTCGGCCTGCCCAAGACGACGGTCCAGCGCGGTCTTGTCGCTCTCGCCGAAGCCGGCTGGCTCGAGAGCGACCAGGCGGACAGCACGCGCTGGATCGTCGGCACCAAGGCGTTCGTCGTCGGCAGCACGGTCGCCAATCGGGGCAGCCTGCGCGACCGAGCCCTGCCCCATATGAACGCGCTCGCGGCTGAGGTTCAGGAAACCATCCACCTGATGGTCCCTGACGGTCACCAGGCCGTGCTCATGGAACGCCTCGACAGCCCGCACCCCGTGCGCGCCTTCGCCCCCCTGGGCGCGCGCGCCCCTCTGCATGCCAGCTCCAACGGAAAGGCGATCCTCGCCCATCTGCCGGACGAGGAGACAGCCCGCTACGTGGAGCACGGCTTGGCGGCCGTCACGCAGCGAACCATCACCGAGCCCGCCAAGCTCTACGAGGAACTGGCCCTCATCAGGAAGCGCGGCTACGCGGTCGCCAACGAGGAACTGCAGGACGGCGTGGTTTCCGTAGCCGCGCCCATCCTCGCCGCCGATGCACGCCCGGTCGGCTCCCTGTCCATCTCAGCGCCGAAGGCACGAATGCCCAGGACGCTCTGGTCCGACTACGGCAAAAAGGTCCATCAGGCAGCCAACACCATCGCCGACGCTCCCTCGCCCCGATGACCGGGTAGCCCATGTGCTGGTCGGTCTTACTTGTCGGGGACGCTCGAGCGGAGCCGTGTGGTCAGGTGGTGACCGGTGGCGCGTTCCCGTTCGTAGTGGTCGGCGAGGAGGTCGTGGCCGAGGTCGTTGCGGTAGTCCCGCCACATCGAGTGGATGTGGTTGCCGTTGTCGATGGCGTTGTCGAACTCGATCAGCACGGTGCTGCCCTGGATGCGGAAGTAGTGGGGGGTTCCGGGTTCCTGGCCGCCTGCCCAGCAGAAATAGAGGTTGTCCAGTCCTTCACGTTCGACGCGGGCGAGTTGCTTGCTCGCGAGTTCACCGGGCATCCGACAGAGGTAGGTCCCGACGAGTTCGACGAGCGCGTCGCCCTGGTCAGTGGTCAGATCCTTGCCGCAGACGCCCTTCGGGTCGTCCTTGCTGAACCTCAGCGCTTCGCGGTCCTCGTCAGTGATCCGGTACCACGGGATACCCAGGTCTTCGTAATCCGGGTATTCCACCTTGCCGATGAAGGGGACCTGCCGGGTGGCGTAGTCGGCCGGTGCCACCGTGTGGATCACCGCCTGGTCCCGCTGCACGGGCGTTAGTGAGCGCAACAACGCGAAGGCCTGATCCTCCTCGTGCGCCAGGGGAGCGAGCAAGCCGGCACTGGCAGGCTGCGCCCCGAGGTTGCACGGGGTGACCGTCAGCCACCGCTGCCCGATGATGGTGTAGCTCAGGGAGATGTGGTGGCCGAGGAAGCGCCAGCCCCAGGTGTCCTCGAAACCGGGTCGGCCGAAGAACGCGAGGAAGTACTGGTCGCTGTTGCGGAAGTCGCCCGTAGGTGCGCCCAGCATCTGCTGTTCGCGCTCGCGCAGGATGTTCTCCATCGCCATGATCTGCAGCACCTGGCTGTAGCCCTGTTCGCTCAGCGACGCCGCTAGGAGACTGTGCACGAGCGTGCGCTGGTGGGAGTTCAAGCGAGCCAGCGGCACCCCCTGACGATCCGGCTTGGGAATGAAGTCCCAGTCCACCCGGCCCGGGTCGTCCATGGGGAACTCGCACTCACGCCGCTGAGCCCCGTCCATGCTGTACAGCAACGCCCATGTGGTCACCAACATGCGGCGGATGGTGTCCGGGGCCTCGTAGACCTCTGTTGTCCCAGTCGTGTCGATTGTCATGCCACACCGTCACCGGCAGTCGTCTCGACATGTGCGCGGACACGGCCTTGCTCGTCCGTCCATCCCTTGCGTTCCGCGTAGGCAATCATCTCCGCGAGCTTGTCCTGCCACGCGTCATCCTCCGCACGCCCCGCCAGGTTCGTGAGCGTGTCCGGCTTCACCCATGTGTGCGTGGACGTGACAAGGACGACCTTGAACGCGGTGAGGTCCTCTTGTTCGCACATCTCGACGGTGGGAGGGACTCGTCGGGTGTCTACGCGAAGATACACACGCCACTCCTTTGAGGCGGGGGCACAGGGCGCGCGAGCGAAGTCCTGCCGACAGCGCGCTAATGTTTCACAAGCTAGATTTGAAACATCACTGTGTCAACCTGCTGTACCTGCGGCTACTGCGGGGTGGTCTTCCGCAGCGGTACGACCTCTGTCGCGACCACGGACGGCCAGCGAGCCAGCGTACGCAGGACCCGGTTGTGGGACTGCTCGATATAGTGCCGCGCGAACTCCGCGAACTTGTCACCGTCACGCAGGAGGAAGTTGCCCTTCCACCTGCCCAGAGGGTCGAGCGGTTCGCCGTAGTCCAGCAGTTCGGAGTCGATGACCAGGATCCACACCCGTGTCATCTCCGCGGACAAACGGGCGCAGGTGCTGATCATGTAGTCGTTGCGGGTGGCCTGGGCCAGGATGGTGAACATCTGGTCGATGATCTCGACAGTGCGTCGCGTGGTCTCTCGCGTGCGCCCCTGCTCCTTCGTCAGGCTCGCAATCTCCGCGCCGCAGGCCATGATGCGGTCGAGCTGCTCGTCAGTGGCGCCGACGACACCGCGACGGGCCACCTCCGGCCCGAGAACTGCCCAGAAGTTGAAGAGATCGTCGACTGCCTTGATGGTGAGGGGCTTGACCTGGTAGCCCTTCCTCGGAAGTGTGCGCACCAGCCCCTCGTGATCGAGGCGAGTGAGTGCGTCACGGATGGGCGACACCCCGAAACCCGTATCGGCCGCGAGCCGGCGTTCGGTGAGCCGCTCCCCCGGGGCCAGTTGGCAACTGACGATGTCAGCCCGAATCCGGAGGTAGGCGGCTTCGCCGAGGGACACCGCATCCAGCTCACGGTCACTCAAGGTCATCGGTCCTCGTCTGCAGCTGGCCATCTTTGTCAATCTACAGACTACATTGCACGGGGCAGCCAGTGATGTATCACTGGGCGGGGCGGCAGCAGGGCCGCCCGAGCAGCAGGAGGCCCTGCTGCCGCAGTTATGAGAGTTACCGCAGGGGTGAACTGGCCGTCGGGTTCGCGAGGAAGTCCGGACTCTGCTTGAAGCGCTTCGAACAGTTCGGTGGGGTCGGTACCCTCGTCCATCGACGCCAGGACGAACAGCCGTGGCTCCCTGTCGTCGGGGCTGGTCCAGAGCCATGCGCGCGGATACCGGCCTTCGGGAAGAAGCCGTCCAGGCGCCGGGGACAGATCACGTCCTTGCGCGCGTGGCGGTCTGCAGTGGATCAGCTGAGCCGTTGGCTGGGCTCGCGCGTAACGGCCCGGCCGATGATCTCCTTCATGATCTCTGTGGTCCCCGCGTACAGCGTGCTGGCGCGGGCATCGAGGAACTCGCGCGCGACGGCGTACTCACGCATGAAGCCGTATCCGCCGTGCAGTTGCAGGCACTGCGAGAGCACGCGCTGCTGCAGTTCGGTCGTCCACCACTTGGCCATGGCCGCCTCGATGTCCGAGAGCCCGTCATGGACGTAGTCGTCGATGCACCGGTCGACGAAGACGCGGGCGATCTGCACCTCGGTGGCAAGCTCGGCAAGAGTAAAGCGAGTCGCCTGGAACGATGTCAGCGGCTGTCCAAAGACATGGCGCTCAGCGGTGTGGGACAACACATGGTCGAATGCGCGTTCCATGCTCGCCGCCGCGGTCACCGCCACGCTGAGCCGCTCGCGCACCAGGTTCTGCCGCAGATAGCTGAGCGCTTCACCCTCCTTCCCGAGGAGATTCCCGCGCGCCACACGGACGTTGTCGAAGAACAGTTCGGCCGTGTCCTGGGCAGCCAGGCCGATCTTGTCGAGTTTGCGGCCGCGGCTGAATCCGGGCATGTCGCGTTCCACCACGAACAGGCTGAGGTGCCCGCTGCGCGGTGCCGGATCGGTCTTGGCCACGACGACAACCAGGTCGGCGAGGATGCCGTTGCTGATGAAGGTCTTGGTGCCGTTCAGGAGGTAGTCGTCACCGTCGGCCACGGCGGTCGTGGCGATCCCTTTGAGGTCGCTGCCGGTGCCGGGCTCGGTCATGGCGAGGGCGGCCACGCGCTCGCCGGCGCACAACTGAGGGAGCCAGCGGGCCTTCTGTTGGTCGGTGCACAGCTCGTCCAGGTAGGGAGCAACCAGGTCGTTGAAGCCCGAGAGGCCCATGACCACTGAGGTCGCCCCCACACGGGTGAGTTCCTCGTTGATCACCACGCTGTAGCGGAAGTCCGGCTCCCCTCCCCCACCGTGGCGCTCGTCGACGCCCATGCCTAGAAGCCCCAGGGCGCCCGCCTTGGCGTACAGCGCGCGGTCGACGGCACCGGCGGCGCTCCACTCGTCGAGGTGAGGGGCCACCTCGCGTTCGGCGAAGTCCCGTGCCACGGACCTCAGTTGCTCGTGCATAACGTCGAAGACACGTCGTTTCATCCGTCCTCCAGAACGGTTCGGAGGGGAGTGCAGAGCGAAGGTGCCCTAACGGGCCGCTCTCCGGAGCGGCGGCAGGCACGGCACGCATGTCCGCAGATGGATACGACTCCCGGCTTGACGTTAGACATGCCTCCGACGACCGTCAACGAATCATCGAAATTTGAGAACGATCGAACTGTCCCGGAGGCGCCGTGACCCGCCGACCACATCCCGTCAGGCGTGTCGCACCAGGGCGAGGAACTCCTCGTACGCCGGTCGCTCCCACACCTCGTAGAGCCGGCGGAACGTCATGGACGACCTGGTGGCCGGCCAGTCCGGGCCCAGGTGCGCGGGGGGAAGTCCGGGATCCGCCCGCAGCAGGCGGAACCAGTCCGCCAACAGGGAGATGAGGCGGGCCAGCTCGCCATCGCGGCCGCTCTCGGTGGTTTCCCAGCGGTCGAGGAAGGTCTGGTGCTCCTGGCGCAGGACATTCAGGTCCCAGACTCTGGCGATCAGGGCGGGCAGTTCCGTGGGGCGCCGTGGTGTCGCGGTGAACAAGTCGACCGTGGCAGTCAGTTCGTCCGCTTCGGGAAAGCCCGCCAGCACGTCCTCGATCTCGGGCGCTCCCGGGGCGATCCACACTCCGTCCCGCAGTGCGCCGAAGCCTGCCCAGGTGAGCCGCGCCCGCAGTTGGTGTCGCAGGTCACGCCGACTTTCCGGAACCGAGAAGCTCAGCAGCGTCCACTCGCCGAAGGCATGATCGAACGGGCGGGGAGACAGGACCCGGTCCCGGCCCCGGGTCAGCTGGGCTCGCCCGGCGTCACTGAGGTGAAAGGCGACCGTCCGCCCCTGCCGGACGCGCAGCAGCACGCCTCGCCGCACCATCCGGGACAGAACGGCCCTGGCGGCGCTCTCGTTCACGCCGACGTCGCCGAGAATCCGTACGAACACTCGCGACGCAATCGCCTCGCCGTGACCGTGGTCAAGCGCGACGGTTGCCACCAGAGCCAGGACGAGTTCCTGAGGCAGTCCGCGCGCGAGGTCTTCCTTGTCGGGATCGGCGGGCTCCTGCCCCGCGGCGTCCACACTCGCCGTTTCGTCACGCTTCACTTCGGCGGATCCTAGACGGTCGACACGGATACATCCAGAGACGCCGATCAATGCCCTTCCGGCGCGCCCAGCAGATAGGCGATGACCGCCGCCTGGAGCTGCTTCCTCAGCTCGGTCCATGGCAGGGGCCGATCCGACTCGAGGAACTCACCCTGGGTGGCCCGGTGTGCCACGGCGGCGTAGACCAGGCGGTACGCGAAGTCGAGGGCGGCTGCTCGGTCGGAGTGGGCGATGGAGATGTGACCGAGAGCCTCGACGAAGCGGTGGTTGCCCTCGACGCTGACGCGCGAACCCAACGTCTTCACCGCCTCGTGGCGGGTGCCGAGGAGGAGGAAGACACCCAGCAGGTGTTCGTGCGTCCGGAAGGCGTCGACGATCGCCCCTACCGCTTCGGCGACCTCGTCGGCAGGGTCCGGGAAGGTCCGCAGCCGCTCTGCGGACACCCGCTCTGCGATCTCGGCCCGGAGCATGTCGGTGAAGGCGTGCTGAATGGCGTACAACAGCCCTTCCTTGTCACCGAAGTGCCGATAGATGCTGCCGACCGCCACGCCCGCGCGCTCGGCGACGGCAGCGACTGTGAGCGCGTCCACCCCTCCTCCTTCGAGCACCGCGAACCCGGCACGAAGGATGCCCTGTTGTGAACGGCGACTGCCTTCCTGAGGAGCGGCCGGTCTACGCACGGTGGAGTCAGTCACTCACGCATCCTATCGACCGCACACTTGACGTTCACGCTGGCGTTATGTGAATCTCGATTCATTCGAAGGACGTCAGTCCCTGGGGCTCACGTGCCAGGCTGACGTCAACACTGCAACTGATGTGAATCTCAGTTCACACGTGTCAGTTCTGATGCACATCGTCATCGGCTCAGGGGCCGACCGCCCATTTCCCACTCCTCACGCCCAACCCTCCCCCCACAACGGCGCGGGGCTTTTCTGGAGGTGCACTGTGGACCCGATCTACGACATCGCCGTCGTCGGGTACGGACCGACCGGACTCACCGCCGCGTCGCTGCTGGGCCGGCTCGGCCACCGGGTCGTTGTATGCGAACGCTGGCCCGGCCTGTACGGACTGCCCCGGCTCACCCACATCGACCACGAGGCGGCCCGCACCATCCAGGCGGCGGGCGACGTCGACCACGCGCTGCGCGACTCGTCCCTGTCCGAGTACGTGTGGGTCAACGGCAAGGGCCAGACTCTGATCAAGATCCCGGCGGACCCCAACGGTCCGCTGGGTTTTCCGGACCACATCTCCATGTACCAGCCCGACATCGAGTGCGCCATCGACGAGCGTCTGCGCACCTACGGAACCGTGGATGTCCGCCAGGGCTGGGCGGTGACCGATCTGGAGCAGGACGCGGACGCCGTCACCCTGCGGCTGCGTGGATGGAACGCCGACAAGGTGACCGCCGACGGTCCGCACGACCAGGTCCGCGCCCGCTACGTGCTCGCGGCGGACGGCAGCCGCAGCGGGGTTCGCGAACTGCTCGGCGTGGAGCGGCAGGACTTCGGCTTCAACGAGCAGTGGCTCAACATCGACACCGAATGGCTGCGCCCTCAGCCTCCCGAGTACGCGGTCGGCACGCAGTACTGCGACCCGGCGCGCGGTCACATGACCATCAACATCGGAACCCGCCGTCAGCGCTTCGAGTTCGCCCTGCTGCCGGGCGAGACGACCGAGGAGATGACCACCCCGGAATCCGCCTGGCGTCTCCTGCGCCAGTACCACGACCTGGGGCCCGACGACCTGCGGGTCGTTCGCCGGCTGGTGTACGGCTTCGAGGCTCGCATCGCCACCCGCTGGCGGGTGGGCCGCGTCTTCCTGGCGGGCGATGCCGCCCACGCCATGCCCCCGTACCTCGGCCAGGGCGCGTGCAGCGGTATGCGCGACGCGACCAACCTCGCCTGGAAGCTGCATCTGGTGCTCGGCGGGCAGACCCCCGACACGCTGCTGGACACGTACGAGAGCGAGCGCCGCCCGCACGTCACCGTGCTCACTCATGCGGCGATCGGGCTCGGCAAGGTCGCCAACACCCATGACGTGGAGGCCGCGGCTGCCCGGGACGCGGCCTTCGCCGCAGGCAGGATTCCTCCCCCGCCTCCCTTCCCGCCGATCAGCAACGGCGTCCTGCGGCAGAACGCCGTCACCCCCGTCGGCATCCTCACTCCGCAGGGCCGCATCCGGACCGCCGACGGGACGACCGGGCGGTTCGACGACCTCACCGGCTTCGGTTTCGCCCTGGTCACGGCCGAGGACCCGACGGAGGCCCTGGGACCGGAGCGCCTTGCCCTGCTGGAACGCCTGGGATGCGCCGTGGTCTCGCTCGACACCGTGGAAGACCTCGACGGCCGGCACGGGGCCTACCTTCGGCACCTTGGCGCGGTGGGCTATCTGGCCCGCCCCGACTTCGTGCTGTTCGGTACGGCCGTGGACCGTACGGACCTCGGCGCGCTGGTGGACGACCTGAACGCAGCTCTGTTCGGAACAGTGAGGACTGCTGCATGACGCTCGAGAACCCGGAGACCGCCCCCCTGTCGCCGCTCGTGGCCGCGCAGCACCGGGCGATGCCCTTCACCCGGCTCGTCGACTGCGGGATGGACCACGCGGACGCCCACCGGCTCCTCTCGGACACAGCCAGTGGGATGCCCTGGGAGGAGTCCGCCGCGCTCCTCGCGGACACCTGGCTGGAGCGCGCCCGTCTCGCCGAGGGGGCCGGGCATCTCACGACGGCCCGCGAGTCGTACCAGTACGCGTCCGCCGCGTTGATGTTCGCGCAGATGGCGTACCAGACCGACAACGACGACAAACGCGAGCTGTACGCCCGTCACACCGCCGCCACCGCCTCGGCCGCCGGCCTCGCCGTTCCCTACGCGTCACGCATCGAACGGGTCGAGATCCCTCACCGCGACAGCACCCTGACCGGCTGGCTCTGCCTGCCGCCCACCGGCGCCGCCCGGGCCACCGTCGTCGTCTGGGGCGGCCTGAGCGGATGGGGAGCGGCGTACCTGCGCATCGCCGACGCCTACACCGCGCGCGGACTGGCCTGTCTGCTCGCGGAAGGTCCCGGCCAGGGCGAATCGCGGCTGCGTCACGGCCTCTACTTCGACGAGAAGGTCACCGAAGGCTTCGCCCGCTTCATCGATCTCGCCGAGGCCGACTCCCGCCTCGACGGCGGCATGGGCGTCCAGGGCATCAGCTTCGGCGGTCTGTTCGCCGCGCACCTGGCCGCCGCCGACCCACGCGTAGCCGCGGTGGTGGTCAACGGTGCCCCGGCCGCGCCGACGACACCCGAGTTCCGTACCGCCCGCGAACAGATCTCCGCAGCGGTCGGCACCGAGGATCTGGACCGGGTGACCGAGGTCATGCACAGCCTCCGCTTCGACCCTGACACGCACCGCGTCACCTGCCCGCTACTCCTGCTGCACGGCGGCCGCGACCCGCTCGCCCGCTACGAGGACCAGGAGCCCTTCCTGCGCGCCGCCGATCCCGCCACCGCCACCTTGCGCATCTGGCCGGACGGCGAGCACACCCTGTACAACCATGCCGCCGAACGCGACGCGTTCACCGCGGACTGGTTCACGGACCACCTCACTGGCGACAACTTCCCGAACAGCGAGGAGTAGCAATGGACTTCACCGTCGAGACCGCCACTGCCGCGGTCGTGGAGAGCTTCCAGGGAACCAAGGACGCCCGGCTGCGGGAGCTGATGGAGAGCCTGACCCGCCATCTGCACGCCTTCGTGAAGGACATCGAACCCACGCTGGATGAATGGGAGGCCGCGATCGGCTTTCTCACCGCCACCGGCCAGAAGTGCGACGACACCCGGCAGGAGTTCGTCCTGCTCTCCGACGTTCTGGGCGTCTCCATGCTCGTGGAGACCATGAACGGGGACGAGCAGGGCACCGAGAGCACGGTCCTGGGCCCCTTCCACATGACCGAGTCGCCACGCCGCGAACTCGGTGACTCCATCGACCTGTTGGGCACCGGTCGGCCCTGTGTCGTCTCCGGCCGGGTCCTCAGCCCCGACGGCACTCCCCTGGCCGGGGCCGAGCTGGACGTGTGGCAGTGCACCGAGGACGGCTTCTACGACGTGCAGCAGCCCGACGTACAGCCACCGGGCAACGGGCGCGGGCTGTTCCACACGGACGTCGAGGGCCGCTACTGGTTCCGTACCGTCGTCCCCTCCCACTACCCGATCCCGACCGACGGACCGGTGGGCGGCCTGCTCCGCGCCACCGGCAGGCACCCCTACCGGCCCGCCCATGTGCACTTCATCGCCAGTGCCCCGGGCCACCGGCCTGTCACCACGCACGCGTTCGTCGCGGGCAGCCCCTATGTGGACTCCGACGCCGTCTTCGCGGTCAAACGGGGGCTGATCACCGACTTCACCGAGTCGCAGGACCAGCAGGAGGCCGAGCGCTTCGGCGTGACCACCCCTTTTCGGCACGCGACGTTCGACATCGTCCTGGCGACGGCCCCGGACCACGCGCCATGAGCACCTTCACATACGAGGCCCTGCCCATGCGCGTGGTGTTCGGCGCCGGAAGCCTGGACCGACTGCCGCAAGAGGCCGAGCGGTTGCACCTGCGCCGACTGCTGGTGCTGTCCACGCCCGGACAGCGGGACCTCGCCGAACGAGCGGCCGCGCTGCTCGGCGAATCCTGCGCCGAGGTCTTCGCCGAGGCGCGCATGCACGTGCCCGCCGGCATCGCTTCGAAGGCTCTGGAGGTCGCTCGTGACGTCGCCGCGGACGGCTGCGTGGCCGTCGGCGGCGGCTCCACGATCGGCCTGGGCAAGGCGATCGCGCTGAAGTCCGGACCACCGGTCATCAGTGTGCCGACGACCTACGCCGGATCCGAGATGACTCCCATCTGGGGACTCACCGAAAACGGCCGCAAACAGACCGGCCGGGACCGGTCCGTCCTGCCACGCAGCGTGGTCTACGACCCCGAACTCACCCTGCGCCTGCCGGTCGACGTGTCGGTGACCAGCGGCTTCAACGCCATCGCGCACGCGGTTGAGGCCCTGTACGCGCCGGACGCCTCACCGATCGTCTCCCTGATGGCCGAGGAGGGCGTACGTTCCCTGGCCACCGCCCTGCCGGCCGTCACCGCCGCCCCGCACGACCTGGACGCCCGCACCGCGGCGCTGCGCGGCGCCTGGCTCTGCGGGAGCTGTCTGGGGGCGACCACCATGTCGCTGCACCACAAGCTCTGCCACATCCTCGGCGGCACCTTCGACCTGCCCCATGCACCCGCCCACACCGTCCTGCTCCCCTACGTCGCCGCCTTCAACCTCCCCGCCGCCCCGGCCGCCGAGCGCGCCCTCCGCCGCGCCCTGGCCACCGACGACGTACCGGAACACCTCGCGCGGGTTGCAACCGAACTCGGGGCACCGCGGTCTCTGGGCGAACTCGGCCTCACCGAACACGACCTCACCGAGGTGATCGCCCAGGCCCAGAGTCGGCCTTACGCCAACCCCCGCCCCGTCTCCGCCGACGACATCCGCGCGATCCTGACAGACGCCCTGCGGGGCACTCTCGCCCCTCGGGCATCCTCCAGATCACCGGAGTGATCCAGTACGTCGAGAATGCCGTGCTGAGTTCAGGTGCGTTCATCGGCTCGACTCCATCACCTCACCTTCGTCCACCGTGGTGAGGGCGCCGGTGTGTTCGGCTTCGTCGACGTCCCCTGCCGGTCGGAGGCACTTGCACGTCCACACCTGAGACGTACAGCGCCTGCCGCTGACGCGCGTTGCAGGCGGATCTGACCGCCGTCATGCGCCGGGATGCCAGGGTGCGAGCGCTGCGTCGACTGCGCCGACCACCAGGTCGTCGTCCAGCCGGGCACCGAGCATGAACCGCTGGAACAGCAGCGGACCGAGGATCCGGGCGACCAGTTCCCTGGCGTTCTGCTGGACGCCGGGGCGGAGTTCACCGCGTTCGACGGCAGCGGCGAGCACGCCGGCCAGGTGCTCGTCGGCTCGGCCGAACATCTCCTCTCGGACACGCCGCACGCCCTCGTCCCGCTCCGCCCGCTCGATGACGGTCGCGATGACCGAAGCGGAGACAGGCTGGTTGAGCCAGTCCGCCTGCTGCTGCAACTGGGTCACCAACTGGTCACGGACCGGGCCGTCGTCCAGCGTGAGCAGGGGGCGGGCGCCGTGGGCCACGGCGTCAAGGAGCAGGGATTGCAGGTCGGGCCAGTGCCGGTAGACGGTGGCCCGTCCCATTCCGGCACGCTCGGCGACCGCTGCATGGGTGACCCGTTCCGGTCCTCCCTCGACGAGGAGTGCGGTGGCAGCGGCCAGGGCGGAGGCACGACTGCGGAGGGCACGGGGGTCGTTGCTGTTCCGGGGCATGTGGCCGCCTCTTTCACACATCAATCTGTGAGACATGTTGACTCACAACTCCTTTTCGATACATACTGTCTCACAGATGACGAGCAACAGCCCCAAGGAGGCATCACATGTCCATGAGCGAAAACGCCATCGCCCTCCGCTTCGCCGACCGGGCCACCGCCTACCAGGCACTCAGCGACCTCAAGCACCTCACCTCCGCCACTACCGAAGTCCGCGGCGCGATCCTGATCGAGCGCCAGGAAGACGGCACGGTCCGCATCCCCGAGGGGCTGGAGACCAAGGCAGGACGCAACACAGCCGTCGGCGGGCTGGTGGGCTCACTGGTCGGCATCCTCGGCGGCCCCCTCGGCGTACTGATGGGCTGGGGCATCGGCGCGGCGATCGGCTCGGGCTACGACTACAAGCGGGTCACCGAGGCCACCGGCGCCGTCGGCGCGTTCACGCCGCACGTCCCGCCGGGGGGCACGGCCATCCTCGCCGAGGTGCGGGAGTCCGACACTCAGGCACTGGACCTGCTGGCCATGCGCTACGACGCCGTCCTCGAGCGCCGCCCGGCCGACTCGGCTCGGACCGAACTGAAGGCCATGGAGGAGGCCGCGGACCGGATCAGGAAGGAGGAGGCGAAGCAGGAGCGCGACCGCAAGCGCACCGAGACCGAGCAGAAAATCAAGGGCCACGTCGCAACGCTGAAGCAGAAGATCGCCGCGTAACCGGCGCGGACGCCCCGGACACGGAACGGCGCCACCCCGTCTCCCCGCACCCCTGCACGATCCGGGCGGGCCCGATATGGGCCCGCCCACACTGCTGTGTGCGCGGCGCCGTGACGTGCAATTCCACATCCCGCACCAGCGACCGGCGTTGCGGCTGCCAGGCGCATGAACACGTTCCGGGTAGCTGCGCTCCGCGTCAGTTTCCGGTCATGGCCTCCGCGGGCCGGTCGGGCGTCGCGTCGGAGTCGACGTCGTTGTCGTTTCCGTCGGCGAGCTTCTTCTCCGGGAGGAGGAAGGCGAGTACGAGTCCGAGGACGAACACGGGGACCAGGTAACGGAACACCGGTGTCAGCGCGTGCTGGTAGGAGAGGATCACCGCGTCCTGGACCTTGTCGGGAAGGGAGTGGACCAGAGCCGGGGTGAGCGAGTGGGTGTCGCCGACCGCACCGGCGGAGGCGCCACTGAGGCGGTCGCTCAACTGGTCGCTGAGGCGGTGGGTGAACACCGCGCCGACACCCGCCGTGCCGAGCGTGGCACCGATCTCGCGGAAGAAGTTGTTGGCGGAGGTCGCGGTGCCCACATCAGCGCCGGGGAAGTCGTTCTGCACGGCCAGGACCAGGGGTTGCATCACCAGGCCGAGACCGGCGCCCAGCAGGAACACGTAGACGCCGACCAGGACGAGCGAGGTCCCGGTGTCCAGGGTGGACATCAGCACCGCGGCGACACCCACGAAGACGGTGCCGACGACAGGGAAGATCTTGTACCGGCCGGTCGTGCTCATCAGCCGTCCGGACGGTATGGCGGTGGCCATGATGCCCACGACCATGGGGATGAGCAGCAGGCCGGACTCGGTGGCGCTGACACCGTAGACCATCTGCAGATACATCGGCAGGTAGCCGATGATCGCGAACATGCCGATGCCGATCACCAGCAGCCCGATCAGCGTGGCGATGTTGAAGATCCGGCTGCGGAACAGCCACAGCGGGATGATCGGCTCCGCGGCGCGGCGCTGAGAGAGGAAGAAGAGCACCCAGGCCAGGAGACCTCCGCCGGCCATGCCGAGGATGACCGGGTCGGACCAGGCGTAGTCCGTGCCGCCCCATTCGGCCACCAGCACGGTGCAGGTCACCGCTGTCGCCATGAGGGTGAAGCCGAGGTAGTCGAAGGCGACCGCGCCTGCCTTGCGCGGCAGACGCAGAGCGAACGCGCCGACGGCGAGGGCCAGGGCACCGACAGGCAGGTTGATCCAGAAGGCCCAGCGCCAGCCGATGCCGTCGGTGAACCAGCCGCCGAGCAGCGGTCCGGCGACGGAGGAGAGGCCGAAGACGGCACCGATCGGGGCCATGTACTTCGCGCGCTGCCGCGGCGGAACGAGGTCCGCGATGATCGCCTGCGAGGTGATCATCAGTCCGCCGCCGCCCAGCCCCTGTACGGCCCGGCTGATGATCAGCACGGTCATGTTCTGCGCCGCGCCCGCGATCACGGAGCCGGCGAGGAACACGGCGATGCCGCCGAGGAACAGGGCCTTGCGGCCGATGAGGTCGCCGAGGCGGCCGTAGACGGGCATGGCGATGGTGGCCGCCAGGATGTACGCGGTGGTCACCCACGCCAGGTGGTCCAGGCCGCGCAACTCGCCGACGATGGTGGGCAGCGCGGTACTGACGATCGTCTGGTCGAGGGAGGCGAGCAGCATCGCGGCCATGAGGGCGGCGAATATGAGGCCGAAGTGGCGCGGAGTGCCGGAGGAGTTCTGCTCCTCCGCCTCCAGGGCCGGGGTTGAGTCGCTCAACGACGCTCCTGACATCTGAGAGGTGTAGAGAAGAGCACGTCACACACCGGGACCGGGCTCGCGTAGGGCCGATCCAGCCGTCACGGGGTCAGCAGGGTGCGCAGGAGTTCTGCGGAGCGTTCGACGTACGGGACCGGGGAGTCGTCCGCCTCGCTCTGGGACTCCTCGCACGCCCAGCGCTCCAGGCCGGTGCGCATCGCGGTCAGGGCGAGGGCGGCGAGCAAGGTCGGCACCTCACCGTCGGGCCGTTGCTCGAGCCGCTGTGCGACCGCCTCGGCGATCGAGCGCTGGAAGCTGTCGAAGCGGGCCAGCATCGCGGCCAGCAGGGCGGGGTGGCTGCGCGTGAGCGCGAAGACGGCATGCATCTCCTGACGTTGCGGCGCGTTGTCGGCCAGATCCCGTACGAGCAGCTGAGTCAGGTCCGCGAGTACTTCCCTGGGGTGCGCGGCGCCGCGTGTGATGAACTGCGCGGCCAACCCCTCGGGCAGTTCGGTGGGGCCTGGCAGTACGGCCGCTTCCTTGTTCGGGAAGTAGTTGAAGAACGTGCGCGGCGAGACTCCGGCCTCCGCACTGATCATGTCGACGGTGATCTTGTCGAAGCCATGTTCCCGAGCCAGCCACAGTGCGGCCGCATGGATATCTCGTCGCGTCTGCCGACGGCGCCGGTCACGCAGACCATTGGTGGAAGCCATGCAGGAATTGTTGCACACTCTGCAAGTTCTACATGTTCTGCAAATTCCGCAGGGTCTGCAAGGAGCCGCATGCGTCGGCCGTCTTCGGTGCGGGCCGGGAACCACGGGACGCTCCGGCCCGAGCACACGCGGCGAGTCTCGGCACGGAGTTCAACGAAAGAGAGAAAGGTTCAACGAAACGCTGAAGTCAAGGGGACTTGGGAGGCCGAGTGGCATCGGCCGCTTGGCCCGTCTCAGCATCGCTGGAGATCTCGTTGAGGTAGTTGTAGATCGTGTAGCGGCTGACACCCAGCCGTTGCGCGATCACATCCACGGCCTCCCGGATGGCGAAGAAACCGCGCTGGTCCAGGTCGCGCACCACCTCCACCTTATGGCTCTTCTTCATCAGGTGGAGCGGGACACCCACGTCCTCGATGGCCTGACGGATGATGCCGTCGGCGAGGTCGTCCACCGTGGCGGGGAAGGTTTCCACGGGCGCTTCCGCGACCGACGCTCCCGCCGCGCCGTTGAAAGCGGTCAGCGCCTCCAGGACCTCCTTGGCCCGCTGGAGGTCATGAACGTCGGAGTTGACACACAGGCAGGCCACCGGAACGCCCGACGGGGTGCGGAAGAACATGCTCGAAGAGCGCAGCACCAGCCCCTCAGCGGTCTCCGTACGGTAGTTGATCATGTCTTCGGGCCGGTCCGAGCGGAACGTGCGCAGGCCGAGGTCGGTCGGAGGGCCACCGACCTCACGGCCGGTGATGGCACCGGCGATGGCGGCGATCGTGTTCGGCATGCGGGTGAGGTCGTGCAGAACCACTTCCGTGCGTGGCTGGAGCGCCCGCGCCAGGGCGGGGACGATCGGGGCCACGATCTCGACCACCCGTGCGGCGTAGGCGCGTTGGCTCAGCGTGAACGCCATCCCCCTGCCGGAACCGGCCTCCTCGGTCGGGCGCTTGCGGGTTGGACGCGGATTGGCTGCCATTCCACAAAGTGTGGCAGCGCCAGGTCTGCGGAGTCAATGCGGTAGATCCCCGGAGAACCCCGCCGCACAGGGCTTCCATCGCTGCGATTTCTGTGCAACTTTTTGTCGAGGACATCAACAGCAAGTTGACACTTCCATCGAGCTTGGCGCTGACAGACCAAGAAACGAGGTGCCCAGCATGTTCCCCGCATCCCCGCCGAGAGGAGGCCGGCCATGGTCGCGGCCTTCGTTCTGAGACGCCTGGGGGCCGGCATCCTGCTCCTGCTGACGCTGAGCTTCCTCGTGTTCTGCCTGCTTGCCCTCAGCCCGGGCACACCGCTCCAAGCGCTGCTGGGGACCAGGCCGGCATCACCCGAACTGGTCGACTCCCTCAACGCCCGCTACCACCTCAACGACCCTTTCCTGGTGCAGTACGGGCGCTGGCTCGCGGGCGTCTGCGCACTCGACTTCGGGCAGTCGATCTCCGTGCAGAGCGACGCCCCGGTCGGGCAGATCCTTTCCGAGCGGATGGCCCTGACCTTGCAGCTGGGGGGCTACGCCCTCGTTCTGATCCTGCTCGTCGGCATCCCGCTCGGCATGCTGGCCGGCATCAGGCGGGGGCGCCGCACGGACCGGGCCATCTCGGCGGGCGCGACCGTCGCCATCAGCGCACCGGCCTTCGTCCTCGCGATCGTCCTGCTCTACGTCTTCGGAGTCGCCCTGAAGTGGTTCCCGGTCTACGGGACCGGGACCGGCTTCGCCGAGCGCGTCTCGCACCTCACCCTGCCCGCTGTCGCCCTGGCTACCGTGCTGTCCGGCATTCTGGTCCGGCAGACCCGCGCCGCCATGCTCACGGCGATGTCCCAGGACTACATCACCTTCGCCAGGCTGCGCGGTCTCAGCCCCGGCCGGGTCCTCGTGCGCTACGCACTGCGCAATGCCGCACTGCCCGTCGTCACCAGCCTCGGCCTCATCCTCGTAGCGGCTCTGACCTCCACGCTCTTCATCGAGCAGGTGTTCTCGCTGCCCGGAATCGGCACGCTGCTGCTTGCGGCGGTGACGAACAACGACGTGCCGGTGGTGCAAGGAGCGGTGCTGGTGCTCGGCGCCTCAGTCATCTTGACCAACCTCGCCGTGGACCTCCTGGGACTGGCACTGGACCCGCGGACGCGGTTCGCCGTGAAGGACGGTGCGTGATGGCCGAACTGACCGCTGTCGCCCAGACCGTGGAAGAACCCGAGCAGATCGAAGGGCGCCGACGGAAGCGACCGCCCGTTCTGATCCTCCTGGCCGGGTCGGTCGCCGCGGCGATCGCCGTTCTGGTGGTGATCGGTCCATGGACCACTCCGTTCGACCCGGCCCACCAGGATCTGATGAACACCGCGGCCGGCCCGGGAGGCGGCCACCCCCTGGGCACCGACAGCCTGGGCCGGGACGTACTGTCCCTCCTCCTCGCCGGAGCCCGCATCGCGGTCATCGGTCCGGTCATCGTCGCGGCGGGCGCCGTCCTCTTCGGTGCGACGCTCGGCATGGCCGCGGCATGGAAGGGCGGATTCGTCGACTCCCTCATCAGCCGAGTCGCCGACCTCATGTACGCACTGCCCGGACTGCTCGTCATCGTGGTCATCGTCGGCGTGCTCGGCGGAGGTTACTGGCTCGCCGTCGCGGTGCTCCTGCTGCTGTCCCTGCCGACCGCGTTCCGCATGACGCGCAGCGTGGCGGCCGCCCAGGTACGCCTGCCCTACATCGAGGCGGCACGGACGCTGGGGCTGTCCGTCCCGCGCATCGTCTTCCGCCACATCCTTCCCAACATCTTCCCCACGCTCCTCGCCACCTTCCTGCTGGACTTCGTCGGAGCGCTCATCGGTCTGTCAGGACTGTCCTTCCTGGGGCTCGGCGCTCCGCCCGGAACACCCGACTGGGGGTCCCTCCTCCAGGACGGCCAGAGCATGCTCACCGTCAACCCGTGGGTCTCCCTCGCCCCCGGCCTGCTGATCCTGCTGACCGCCACCAGCATCACCCTCCTGGGAGACTGGATGTACGACCGCTACTCCGCCCGAGGAGCACAGCGGTGACGGGCATACAGCGGCAGTCGGCCGCGCCCCTGCTGTCCGTGCGCGACCTGCGGGTGAAGACCCGGCAGGGCCGGATCCTGCTCAATGGCACGAGCTTCGACCTCAGGGCCGGAGAAGTACTCGGCATCGTCGGGGAATCGGGCAGCGGCAAGACGATGACGGCTCGCGCACTGGCCCGTGCCCTGGCCGACGGTGTCTCGGCGGAGGGTGAAGTCGTCTTCGACGGCACTTCGTTGCTCGATGTCAGTGAGCGCGAACTGCGTCCCCTGCGCGGTTCCCGCATCGCGATGGTGCTGCAGGATCCCTTCACGGCTCTCAATCCGCTGCAGACCGTTCGCGAGCACCTGCGCGAGTCGCTGGGGCCGGCCGTCCGCAGGAACAAGGCCGAAGCCCGCAGCGAGGTCGAGCGGCGGCTGGCCGAGGTCGGTCTCGCGGCGGAGGTCGCCGACCGTTATCCGTTCCAGCTGTCCGGCGGCATGCGTCAGAGGGTGGCCATCGCCACGGCGCTCGCCCAGGACCCCACGTTCCTCATCGCGGACGAGCCGACCACGGCCCTGGACGCCACCACTCAGGCACAGGTCCTCGAACTCCTGCGCAAGCTGCAACGCGACCGCGGCATGGCACTGATCCTCATCACCCACGACCTCCGCGTCGCGTTCTCGGTCTGTGACCGGATCATGGTCATGTACGCGGGAACCGTTCTGGAGCACGCGCCGACCGAGCAGCTGGCGCGCCGGCCCCGTCATCCGTACTCGCTCGGTCTGATGCTGGCGGAACCCCCCGTCAACCGCTATCAGGAACGCCTCGTCTCGGTTCCCGGAAACGTGCCGCCGGCCCACTCCGTCACACAGACCTGCGCGTTCGCGGACCGATGCCAGTGGCGCCGTGACGCGTGCATCTCGGGCCCGCCACCCCTGGCCGAGGTGAGTCCGCCGGGCGCTGTCGTCGAGCACCACTCGGCGTGTGTCCGCGCCGCGGACCTGAGCGACGAGATGGACGCCGCGATACGTTCCCGGTCCACCACCGCGGACGAGCCACCCGTACGCGGTCTCGGCGCACCACTGCTGCAGGTCAGGGCATTGAGCAAGACCTTCCGAACGGCCTCTCTGACCGGCCGGCGCAAGGAGAACGTCGCACTCGCGGACGTCACGTTCGAGATAGCCGAGGGCGAGTCGCTCGGCCTGCTGGGGGAGACCGGATCGGGCAAGACGACGACGGCCCGGTGCGTCCTGGGTCTGTCCACCCCCACGTCCGGTGCCATCGAACTCGACGGGTTCGACATCAGTGACTACCGGCGTCTCTCCCGCGAGCAGCGCGCACGGGTACGCCGCCTTGTCCAGGTCGTCTTCCAGGACCCCTACGCGTCGCTGAATCCGTCGATGACGATCGAGACGGCTCTGGGGGAGGCCATCACGGCCGGTGGAGCGGGCGTTCACGGCGCACCCGGGACTGTTGCCGAGCTGCTGGACCTCGTCGGTCTGCCACAGATCCACGCTCGACGCCACCCCAGTGCCCTGTCCGGCGGTGAGCGACAGCGCGTCGCGATCGCCCGGGCGCTGGCGGTACGGCCCAAACTGCTCATCTGCGACGAGCCGGTGGCCGCGCTCGACGTCTCCGTCCAGGCCCAAATCCTCGAACTGCTCCGTGACATCCGTACCCGCTACGGCACCAGCATGCTCTTCATCACCCACGACCTGTCGGTCGTCCGCCAGATGACCGACCGGACCCTGGTGCTCAAGGACGGCACGATCGTCGAAGCGGGCGACACAGCTCAGCTCCTGGACGCTCCGCAGCACCCCTACACCAGGAGCCTGGTCGCCTCCGTGCCCGGCCCCCGAGCCGCCACGGCCGACACCACTTCGAAAGACGTCTCGCGGGAGCCCTCCCGCAAAGCCTGACGCGCTCCCGCCCAGTCGTTGCCCCTCCCCTGCCCCCAGGAAGGAACTCCCTCCTCATGCTCAACAGACGATCACGACGCACGGCGCCCACCGTCCTGGGCGGTCTGCTTCTGATGAGCCTCACGGCCACCGCGTGCGCCGGAACCGACACCACCGACAACGGTGCCGCGGCAAAGCTGACCGACGACGACATACCCGCGTTCACGTTCGCGCTTCCCTCGCAGCCTCCCGGCTACGACAAGGCGACGAGCACCCAGCCGGTAGTCACCGGCAGCTTCATGTCCCTGGTCACGGAGCCGCTCGAGCGCGTCGCACCGAACGGCTCCTACACCCCGGCCCTCGCCGAGAAGGTCGTCCAGCCCGATCCCAGGACCATCGTGTACAAGCTCCGCTCGGGGGTGAAGTTCTCCGACGGCGAGCCGCTCACCGCCGAGGACGTCGCCTGGAGCCTGACGCACACGGCGACCCCGCCCGCGCAGACCTCGGCGAGCGTTCGTGGCTTCTCCAGCGCGAAGGTGACCGGCAATCTCGAGGTGACAGTGAAGCTCAGCGCCGCGGTACCCACGGCCAGGGCCGGGCTGGCAGGTGCGACGCTCGTCCAGGAGAAGAAGTTCGCCGCGGCTCACGCCTCGAAGCTGGGCACCAGTGCGGCGATTCCCGTCGGCACGGGTCCTTACGAGGTCACCTCGGCCAATGCCTCCGGCGTCACGCTCACCCGCAGGGACGGCTACTGGGGCAGCAGGCCCAAGGTCAAGAAGCTCAACCTCAAGGTGATCACCGACGACAACAGCGCCCAACTGGCCATGCGCTCGGGCGACGTCGACATGCGCGTGCTGACCAATGTCAAGTCGGCCCCCCAGTGGCGCGCCGTGCCGGGCACCCACGTCTACTCCGCGGCCTCCGACACGGTCAACTTCCTCGCGATGGACGTGACCAAGGCTCCCTTCGACGACGTGCACGTACGCAGGGCGGTCGCCTACGCGACGGACATCCCGGGCCTGGTGAAGGCCGCATGGGGAGGTGAGGCGACCCCCCTCAAGGGCTTCCTGCCGGCCAAGAACCTCGCGGGGGTGGCCGACGGCAACGAGGCGGCGCAGAAGTTCCTCGACTCCCTGCCCAGTCACGCCATCGACCTGAAGAAGGCCAAGGCGGAACTGGCCAAGTCGGGTCACGCCGACGGGTTCAGCACCACGATCGCGTACATCGACACCGTGCCGGCGACCAAGGTGCTGGCACTGTCGCTCCAACAGAACCTCAAGACCCTGGGCATCGACGTCACCGTCAAGTCCGTCACCCTCAACGCCTGGTCCGCCAAGTTCTACGAGCACAAGCTGACCGGCATCTCCCTGGCCTTCGGTTTCACCACCTCAGGCACTGATCCGGCTTCTCTGCTCGGCTCCGCGGTGGGCAAGGAGAACATCGGCCCCCAGAAGGTCAACATCGCCAACTTCACCACCCCCGAGGTCGAGAAGGCGCTCCCCGTGGTGAACACGGCGGGTACCGACGCCACCCGTTGGGACGCCACGCAGACACTGCTGACCCAGATCGCCGACCAGGTTCCCTACGTACCGCTCGCCGCGCAGGACTTCCTCATGGCGGTCGGCAAGGGGTTCGCCTCATCCACCGGAAAGGTCACCGTCGACGACTACTTCGACGGCCGGTGGGCGCTGAACCTCCGGGCCACCCAGGCCGAGTGAGGACCAGCTGATGACGCTGTCCGCGGACTCCCACCGCCGGTTCGTGCAGGAAGCGTTTCCGGACAAGCCCTCCTGTGCCTACCTCGACACGGCGTCCATAGGCCTGGTGCCCGAAGCGGTGCGAACCGCCGTCGGCGCATGCTATGAAGCGCTCGGCGCGGGAGTCCGCGGAATGGCACGCACCCGCTCCGCCGTCGAGCGGACCAGGGAACTGCTGTCCTCGGAGTTCAACTGCGCACCCCAGGACATCACCTTCGCCTCCTCCACCGGCGAGGCCGTCAACGCCGTCGCCCGCGCCATCACGTGGCGGGACGACGACGAGGTGCTGGTCCTCGCGGACGAGTTCCCCACCGCGCTCCTCCCCTGGAGCAGGCTTCCGGGAGTCCGCCTGGTCACGGTGCGGCCGGGGCCGGACGACGACCGCCTCGGCGCCCTCCTCACGGCGATCAGCCCGCGCACCCGGCTCGTGGCGGTCTCCCACGTCAACTCCGTGACGGGCACCCTGATCGACCTCACAGCGCTCGGTCCAGCCTGTGCCCGGGCCGGCGCTCTGCTGCTGTGCGACGCCGCCCAGTCCGCGGGGGTCGTCCCCGTCGACGCGAACGACGTGGATTTCCTCGTGGCCACCGGCTACAAGTGGATGCTGGCCGGGTTCGGCATCGCCTTCGTCATCACCAAACCGGCGGTTCGGGAACACCTCTCCCCCACGCTCCTGGGACACGGCAACATCCCGCCCTCCCACGAGCTGGCCGTAGGTACCCCGAACCTGAGTGGCATCCACGCCCTTGGCGCCGCCGCGCAACTACGTCACGCCATAGGCCTCGAGAGCATCTCCAGCAGGGCACGCGACCTCGCCGACCGCATCCGGGCCGAGGCCGCAGACCTGGGTCACGCCCTCGCGTCCCACGACGGCCAGGGAACGATCGTCAGTCTCAGACTGTCCGCCGACTCGGCCGACGAGCTCGTCGCACGGCTCGGGCACGGCGGCGTCGTCACCGCGCAGCGCGGCGGCAACCTGCGCATCTCACCCCACTTCTACACGCTGGACAGCGAGGTCGACGCGTTGCTCGGCGCTCTGTCCAGCACTTCTCCCACGGCGACCTGAAAGGGACGACAGTGTCCAAGCGGATCATCCAGAACGGTTCCTCGCTCGGCCCCTACTCGCAGGCGGTCATCGTCGGCAACCACTGCTACGTGGCCGGTACCGGCGGTTTTCTCCCCGGCACAGCCCAGCTGGTGGAAGGAGGCAAGGAAGCAGAGATCCGGCAGACCATGAAGAACCTCGAAGCCGTCATCGGTGAGGCCGGGTACAGCATGTCGGACATCGTCAGCGTCACCGCCTACCTGCGTGACGTCTCCGACTGGCCCACGTTCAACGAGATCTACTCCACCTGCTTCGAGCCGGAATCCGCCCCTGCCCGAGCCGTGGTGGGCGTGGCCGAGCTGCCCGCCGGAGCCAACGTCGAGGTCACCTGCGTCGCCGTCCGTGAGGACACCGCCTGATGCCGGCTGCCGGCCACACCGAACGGTTCACCTACTTCGGGGCGGGAGAGCGGTGCGGCGAACTCGTCGTGACACACCACCCCGACGGCGAACTCCGCACCGACTTCGCCGTGTCCAACAACGGCCGCGGGGCCAAACTGCACGAACGGATCTCCGTCGGCGGCGAAGGGCAGCTGCCACACCAGTGGACGGTGGAGGGTACCTCCCTGATGGGTGGTCAGGTACAGGAACGCTTCGCCACCGACGGCCTCACCCAGAGGTGGTCGAGCCAGGCCGAGACCGGCGAGCACTCCGGCACACCCAGGCTGTACCTTCCGGCGGACTCAAGCCCCTACAGCACCTGGATAGCAAGCCGGGCGGCGCTGGCCGCGGGCGGTTCGGTGGAGGCGCTGCCCCACGGCCATGTGCGGGCTGATCTGCTGCACAGCACGCAGCTCGACGGTCCTGAGGGGCCCGTGCCCGTCGATGTCCATGTCGTCAGGGGCATCGCCCTGACGCCGGAATACGTCATCACCGACGCCGAAGGCGAACTGATCGCCTGTCTCGCCATGGGCAGCGACCTGGTCCGTGCCCCCTTCGAGCAGCAGTACCCCGCGCTGGCGAAGCTGGAAGGCACTCTCACGCGTGCCTACCTGCACCAGGTGCAAGAGCGGATCCGCCACCGGTTCGACGCGCCGGTCCGCATCCGCGCCGTCCGCGTCTTCGACCCTGACCGCCTGACCCTCACCGAACCCATGTCGGTCACCATGTTCCGCGGACGGATCACCGGCATGGCACCGGACGAGGAGAGCGTGGCGGTCGCCGGGGAAGTCGTCATCGACGGCGCGGGGGGCACCCTTGTGGCCGGGCTGCACGACATGCACGCCCATGTGCGGCCGATCGACGGCCTGTTCTATCTCGCAGCAGGTGTCACGACCGTCCGTGACATGGGCAACGCCAACGAGGCACTGCTGTCGTTGACCGCCAGTTGGGACGCGGGCACCATCGCCGGACCCACCGTCGTGCCCTCGGGGTTCATCGAGGGCCGCAGCCCGCACTCCGCACTGTTCGGGTTCATCCCCGAGACCCTCGATGAGGCCCTGGACGCGGTCCGCTGGTACGCCGCACGCGGCTACCACCAGATCAAGATCTACAACTCCATGAATCCCGACTGGGTGCCGACGCTGACAGCGGAGGCACACCGCCTGGGTCTGCGGGCCGTGGGTCACATCCCGGCCTTCACCACTCCCGACCGGATGATCGAGGCGGGCTATGACGAGATCACACACGTCAACCAGCTCATGCTGGGCTGGCTCCTGGACGAGGGAGAGGACACCCGCACACCGCTCAGGCTCACCGCCATGACCCGCGCCAAGGACCTCGACCTGGACTGTGACGCGGTCCGGCACACCCTGAAACTGATGCGGGAGAGGAACATCGGCCTCGACACCACGGCCGTCATCGTCGAACGGCTCATGCTCAGCCGCGCCCGGACGGTCCTGTCGGCCGACGCTCCCTTCCTGAGCCACATGCCCGCCGGTTACCAGCGTCAGCGCAAGCGCACCTACGTCCCCTTCACCAGCGAGGACGACCTGAGCGCGTACGACGCCTCCTTCCCCGTGGTCCTCAAGGTGCTGAAGCTCCTGCACGATCACGGCATCGCCCTGTGGCCCGGAACCGACGACTCCACCGGCTTCACCGTCCACCGCGAGCTCGAACTCTTTGTGGAGGCCGGGCTCACGGCCGCGGAAGTGCTGCGCATCGCCACCCGCGACTGTGCCGATCACCTCGGCCTGGGACACAACCACGGCCGCGTCGAACCCGGCAGGAACGCCTCCTTCGTGCTGCTGGACGGCGACCCCCTTGAGGACATCAGCGTGGTCCGCGACGTCCGCATGGTCGTCAAGAACGGGGACGTCTACTACCCGCACGAGATCTACACGGAACTCGGGATCAGGCCCTTCAGTACGCCGCCGACCGTCATTCAGGGGGACGGCGCATGACCGCTCCCTGTCTCCACCCCCAACTCGTCAAGAATCTGCAGGTCCTGTACCAGGACCTGCACCAGAATCCCGAACTGCCCTTGCAGGAACACCGCACCGCCGAGCGCGTGGCCCTAAGGCTGCGCATGCTGGACTACGAAGTCACCGAGCATGTGGGCGGGACAGGCGTCGTGGGCATACTCCGGCGCGGCGAGGGCCCCGTCGTGATGCTGAGATCAGAACTCGACGCCCTCCCCCTGTTGGAGAAGACCGGGCTGCCCTACGCCTCCACCGTGCGGGCGACAGGGCTCGACGGGCTGGAAACGGCGGTGATGCACGCCTGCGGCCACGACATGCACATCACGTGCCTGATCGGCGCGGCGACCCTGCTCGCCCAAGCCACCGACGCCTGGTCAGGCACCCTGATGCTGGTGTTCCAGCCGGCAGAGGAACTCGCCTGCGGCGCACAGAACATGGTGGACGACGGCCTCTTCGACCGCTTCCCCACACCGGACGTCGTGCTCGGACAACATGTCATTCCCGCCCCGGCCGGAACCATCGGCTACGGGTCCGGCGCCATCATGGCGGCCATGGACGCGGCGCAAGTCGTCCTGCACGGCCGTGGCGGACATGGATCCCGCCCGGAGACCACGGTCGACCCCGTTCTGATGGCGGCGCACATCGTCACCCGGCTGCAGGGCGTGGTCTCGCGCGAGATCGCCGCTTCCGAGACCGCGGTGGTGACGGTCGGACGGCTCGCCGCAGGAACCAAGGACAACATCATCCCGGACACCGCCGAGCTGGGAATCAGCGTCCGGAGCTTCTCCACCAGCACGCGAACGACCATACGCCGGGCCATCGAACGCATCATCCGCAGTGAAGCCGACGCCAGCGCGGCACCCCGGCCCCCGGAGGTGACGTGGAACATCGCGGCACCGGTGACCGAGAACGACCCCGATGCCACCGCCCTCACGATCGCGTCTCTCACGTCGCACTTCGGTGAGCAGTGCATCACCGTGATGCCTCCCGTCACGGGCAGCGAGGACGTCGGTGTCTTCGGCGCTGCCTGCAAGGCTCCCACCGTCTTCTGGTTCCTCGGCGGACTCGACCCGGCCGACTTCGCCGCCGCCGTCGAGGAAGGCAGACAGGACAGTCTGCCGACCAACCACTCCCCGCACTTCGCGCCCGTAGTCGAGCCCACCCTGCACACCGGCATTCAAGCGCTCGTCGTAGCCGCGACGGCGTGGCTCGGTGCGCCGGACGAAAGGTGATCCCCATGAGCCGTCCCACCCTCCGGGTGACTCTCACACCGTGCCTGGCCGGGAACGAGGCATCCGGCGTGCGGGTCACCTACATACTCGGCGGACTCCGGCTCGCAGCCGGCCAGGCCCTGTGCAGGCTCCCCGAAGTCCTCTTCGGGGTGGAGGCGGCCAAGGTCGCCTCCGACGGCATCCGCGCCACCGACGACCTCGGGGTCATTCCGCTCACGCACACCATGGACGACCCCACGCCCTCCTTCACCTACCGGCGCTGGACCGTGCAGAGGGACACCCGAGGCGATGTGACGGTGGACTACGTCGCGCCCGTACGCATCGTCGATGCCACCACCGCCAACGGCCCTCTCTTCGACCTGCGCGCCGAGGGCGCGGGCATCAGCGGCGCCGGCATCAGCTTCCTCGCCCTGCCCGAACTGGAGGCGACCTTCGACACCGAGGTGCGCTGGGACCTCAAGGAACTCCCCTCAGAAGCCCGCGGGGTCAGCAGCCACGGTGAGGGAACCGTACGCCGCACCACCACCCTGGAATCCGTCACCTACACCTTCTTCATGGCCGGTGTCCTGCATTCCCACCCGCCGGAGCCGCACCCGACCTTCGGCATGTTCTGGCTCTCCCCGCCGACGTTCGACGCAGCCCTGATCGGCCGACAGAGCCAGATCCTGTACGAGGAGATGTGCCGGTTCTTCCGCGAACCGGCCCCCGGCTTCCGCGTGTTCGTCCGGAAGCATCCGTACCGCGGCCTCGGCGGAAGCCTCCTTCCCGGCTCACGCGGCTACATGTTCGGATGGAGCGACTCCGAGACACACACGATCGAGGAGCTCACGCGACTGCTTGCCCACGAAACGGTCCACAACTGGCCGCTGTTGGACGGATGGGAAGATCCCAGTCGGGTGAGTTGGTACAACGAGGGAGTCGCCGAGTACTACTCGCTCTTCCTCCCGCACCGAGCCGGCCTGATCAGCGATGAGGCCTTCCTCGACTCACTCAACCAGCGAGCCCGGGGCTACTACGGGAACCCGCTGCAGACCCTCACCTCGGCAGAAGCCGCCGAGCTCTACTGGAAGGACTGGCGCGCCCAGAGGGTGCCGTACGGCCGCGGGCTGTTCCACCTGATCGACATGGACCACCGCATTCGGCAAGCCACGCACGGGAAGCGGAGCCTCGACGACGTGGTTCTGGCTCTTCTGGAACGTGAGCGCGCGGGCCAGAAGGCCACCCTCGACGACTGGCTGGAGCTCATGGGCGAGGAACTGGGGGATGCCGCTCGAACAGCACACGAGGCCATGATGTCCGGGCAGTGGATCTTCCCTGACCTCGAATGCCTGAGGCCGCAGTTCCAGGCCGGCGAGGTCAAGATCCACCAGCTGGACGTCGGCTTCGACTACACCAGCTTCAAGGCCGGCATCGTGTCCGGCATCGTCGACGGCGGTCCTGCGGCGAAGGCCGGCGTACGCGAAGGCGACACCATCGTGCACGCCCCGCCGCCGGAGAGGATCAACGCAGGGAGGTTGACGGACATATCCCTCACCCTCCGGAGGGGAAGCGACCTCGTCGACGTCACGTACGAGCCGCTGGGCAAGCAAGTGAAGGGCATGGTCTGGCAGAAGGGGGCTCTCAGCTGAGGTTTTGAATACACAGGTTGGTGAGGGAACGCTGGAGCGCTGATGCGGACGGTCCGGCCGCCGGACCGGGCGGGAGCCCGCGCGTCGCCGTGCGGGCTCCCGGCCGGCTACGCCCCTTCCAAAGAGCGCCAGAAGGAGCAGTGGTGTTCAGCCTCGTAGTCGGGCATGACCGAGACGTTGCCCGGGCTCAGCTGCACGATGCCGTTCCCGCCGCCCCGGTACTTCGGCCAGACGGCCTCGCCGTGGCGGTTGGGGCTGCCCTGCCTGGCGAAGTTCGCCCAGTACCGCATGATCTTGTCGGACAACGCCCTCTGCGACTGGGTGAACGGTGCTGCCTGCTGGGCGAAGCCGTCCTGGAACACGTAGGCGAGGTCCGCGCTGTGCGCCGAGCCCATCTGGAAGCCCTTGGGCGCCGGGGGATCTGTAAGCGGTGGCGCGTTCGGGTCGTACAACTCGTAGAAGTAGGTGTCGGTGTGCGCAGCGAAGACGTCCGCTGCGGCCAGCTGACCGCAGCCGCCCAAACCGCCGGGTGTGCCGCTGTCGGTCAGGACCGCGGCCGTGGCGTAGGCGGGGTCGGTGTAGTCGGCGGCCGGGTATTCCTCGAGGATCTTGTCTGCCTGGTCCCCGAAGAAGGAGCGGATCACTTCCTGGTACGCCTCTTCGGTCTGCGGGAACGACTGGCCGATGAAGTGCAGCATCGCCCGTGCCTCGTCCCGGGTGGTGCCCATCAGGACCGGCACCTTGTTCCATCGGCCCGACTTGACAGCTTCCAGCGGCTCGGTCGGCAGAGCGTTTCCGCCGACCACGGGGCTCCAGGATTCAGTCAGCGGTGCCTTCTCCATCGCTTCGATCAGTTCGGCGACGGATTTGTGCCGCATGCAGGCCAGTTGGGCCTTGGCATCGCTGTCGGGGCAGCCGGCCTCCTTGACGATCGCCTTCATGCCGGCCTCGTACGATGCCTTCGACGCGGTGGGGCATGTGCCCCCACTCTGCATGATGGCCGCGCTGAACAGTCCCTTGGCGGCCGGTGCGGCCAGCATGTTGCAGACGGAGAAGGCGCCGGCCGACTGGCCGTCGATCGTGACGCGCCGCGGGTCACCGCCGAACGCCGCGATGTTCTTGTTGACCCAGCGCAGCGCGGCCAGTTGGTCGAGGAACCCGTAGTTCCCGGAGTTCCCCTGTTCGTCGTCGAGGGACTCCAGGGCCAGGAAGCCGAACGCGTTGACCCGGTAGTTGATGCTCACCACGATCGCGTCGTTCTTCGCGGCGAGTGCACTGCCGTCGTACAGCCGGCCCGCTCCGGAACCGTAACCGCCGCCGTGGATCCAGAAGAGCACCGGCAGCCGTTTCCCGGCGACGTGGGCGGGCCGGTAGACGCTGAGGTACAAGCAGTCCTCGGCCGCACTCGACTCTCCGGGGAGCAGCCCGCCGGCAGGCTGGGCGCAGGCCGGGGCATCGGTGGTCGCCTTACGGACGCCCTGCCACGAGGCCGGGGCGGCCGGCGGCCGCCAGCGGCGCTCCCCCGTGGGCGGTGCGGCGTACGGGATACCGAGGAACTTGTCCGCCTCGGCGACGGCGACTCCACGGACCCAGCCGTCGTGGGTCTTGACCAGGGTGGGAGCACTGTGCCGAGGCAACGCGGACACCATCGACGGCGTGACGAACGCGACCAGAGCGACCAGGCAGGCGACGAGACCCATCACACTGAGCCGACTGCTTCTTGAGCGGAAACGTGTAGACAACACATGCACCTCCTGCGGTGGGCGGCAGGCCCACCCTCGGGATGAGAGGGACTTCCGAAGATCCAGAGCCAGGGTCAGGATCAGTGAGCTGCGACTTGGGACTTCTGTGAGGGCGTCCCGTACCCGTCGCGCGGGTCGTCGTCGAACTCCCTTGCCGGAGATCGCCGCGTGCGGCGGCTCGTCCTCGCGGCTCCGGCGGTAGCCGTCCAGGAAGCCGAAGGCGGCCTCGAAGGGGGCCAGGGCCAGATCCGGACGCTGTTCTTCATCACGCCGCGTCCCCCGCTCCCAGCGCTAGGAGGAGCCGCTCGCGGGTGTGGCCGCCGCCGGGCACCGGCATGTAGGAGATCCGCAGCCGGATCGAGACGGCGACGTCGTGCTCGCCGGGCGTGAGGGGTTCGTCGGTCTCGAAGGCCAGGACCGCGCGTTCGCCCATCTCCCAGCGGTCGTCGGTGACATGGGGCAGCTCGTCGAAGGTGTAGGTCGTCCCGTGCACGGTGAGGGTGGTGTGTTCCCGGGGCACGGGCCGGTCGTCGAGGACGAGGTCGACGGCCTCGACCATGGACAGGAACAGCCCCCGGTAATAGGGCATCCTGACGTCGAGTTCACCGCCCGGGCGGCCGTCGCGGCGGGTGCGGAAGCCGGCCTCGCAGATGATGTACTTCTCGAACACGCTGTTTCTCCCTGCGGTGCGGTGGGCGGCGGTCAGGCGGTCTCGCCCAGCAGGCGGGCGAGCATGGACTGCTGCCGGCGCACCTGCTCGACGCTGTCGACGTCAAAGGCATCCTGGATGTGGCGGTTGCCCTCGTACTCGCTGGAGAGGCAGCCGGCGAAGCCGCCCTCGATGAGGACCGGGACGATCTCCTCGTAGGGGATGCTGTACTCGCCGCCGTCGTCGGTCATCTCGTAGAACTTCGCCTGCACGTGGCCGATGAAGGGCATGTGCGCGAGCATCTCCTCGGGGTCGGTCCAGATGTAGTGGGTCGCCTGCCGGGCCAGGGCGAACTCGACCGGTCCGCCGCCGCGGTAGTTGACGATGTCCATCAGCGCGTGGGTGTCGCCCCGGTCGTCGTAGGTGCGCACGATGTAGTCGACGAGCTCCGGCCGTGCCCCGTCGCGCAGCGCGCGGTCGCTCACCACACGCGGAAACCGGCGCACGTGGATGCCCATGTCGGGCATCAGGCCGAGGACGTGCGATCCGACCCGCTCCATGACCTCCAGGTGCTCGACGATCCACGGGTGCCGGTAGTGGAACGGGGCGTGGACTTCGAGGAGCAGCCGGACACCGTGCTCCTCGGCGTAGGGGGCGACGGCTTCCATGACCTCGGGCGAGAAGTTGATCGTGGCCTTCACGATCGGGGCTCCGAGCCGGACGGCGATGTCGATGTCGCGTCGGACGGAGGCCGTCTGCTCGTCGAGGGTGAGCCGGCGGTCGGGGTGCAGCTTGGTGTCGAGGAAGGCGTTGGTGGCGACCGGAGTAGTCCCGTGGACGCGCATCCAGTTGTGCCAGCGTGTGACGAACTCGTCCGTGAGCAGGGGGTATCCCGGAATGGACTGCTCGGGGATGATCTCGATGCCAAGGGCTCCCATGTCCGCCGCGGCGGCGACACAGTCCTCGACGGACATGGTGCGCAGGAAGTACTCCTCCTGGAAGGAGTAGAGGCTGACCCCGCGGCTTATGGCGTGCTGGCTGCCGGAGGTCTGCGTCGGGGGTGTCATGGAGGCCTCTCCTTCGTGTGTTCCGCAGGTAGTCTGCAACCCACGAGGAATGAATTCAACATTCTGGTTATGGTTGCAGCCGATGCACTCCTGCAGCACAGGAGATGCTCGATACATCGCCGCATCGACCGGGACCTCCCGAGGCGGCGCTCTCTTTGACTCAGGCCCGGGTCAGCCGCGCCGCCCGGTCGATGTCGGCACGCATCCCCTCGTGACGCCCGTCCAGGTCCCAGAACGCCATCGCCACGGCCTGGGCTGCGAGGAGCAGCAGCGGGAGCCCGTAGAACATCATGCGGATCGCGGTGGCCGCGTCTGCGCTCTCCTCGCCGGGGCGATATCCGGCCATGGCGAGTCCGTACGCGACCGCCGCCGAGCCGATGGCCGAACCGACCTTGGTCGCGAAGCTGATACCCGACGACAGCAGCCCCTCGAACCGCGTGCCGAACCGCCACTGCTGGTATTCCACCGTGTCCGCGACCATCGTGAACATCGACACCATCGACACCGCGATCGCGAGCGTGGCGATGACGTAGAAGGTCAGAAACACCGGGAAGGCACCCTCGGCCGGGTACATCGCGGCCCAGGCGACGAAGCCCACCGCCAGCGCCTGCAGGTTGCCTCGGCGCTTGCCGAAGCGACGGTAGTACGGAGCCGCGAGCAGGCCACCGACGATCATCGTGCCGGACACCAGCGGCAGCAGCACGGAGATCGCCCAGGGAGCGCGCAGGACCGTCAGCGCGAAGTACACGGTCACTCCGAGCATCAGGGACAGCCGTACGAAGTTGAGCACCCCGTAGACGAAGACCACTTTCCACGGCCGGTTTTCCCACAGCGCCCTCAGGGCGGCCGGCAAGCCGATGCTCTTGGACTCGGCCGGCAGGGCGTACCGCTCCTTGCAGCTCAGGAAGGTGAAGGCGAAGAAGCCGACACTCAGGACACTGAAGATCGCGGTCGCCAGGGTCCAGCCCCGCTGCTCACTACCGGCCCCGAGCCAGGCCACGAAGGGCGTCGTGGTCGCCGTCACGATGATGGATCCGACGGAGCTGCCGATCGCCCGCAGACCCCCCATCTGCATCCGCTCGTCCGAGTCCCGCGTCATCATCGGCAGCAGGGCGCTGTAGGGGACGTTGACCATGGAGAACAGCAGCCCCAAGGTCAGATAGGTGACGAAGGCGTAGACGAGCTTCCCGCTGTCACCGACATCCGGGACCATGAAGGTCAGCACACCGACGACGCCGAAGGGTAGGGAGGCGAAGACCAGATAGGGCCGGGCCTTGCCCCAGCGCGACTTCGTACGGTCCACAAGGACGCCGATGGCCGGATCGATCACGGCGTCGAGCAGCCGGGCAACGAGGAACAGGGTGCCCAGAGCCGCGACGGGTATCCGGGCGACGTCGGTGTAGTAGTAGAGGAGGAAGCCTCCGACGAGGTTCCACGAGAGATTCGAGGCCAGATCGCCGGCCCCGTAGCCGAACTTCTCCCGCCATCCGAGTCGCGGCGCCGCCTCCGCGTTCGGTCGCGACTCGATCAAAGTGCCGGTTATCCCCAAGGCGCCTCGCTCCTTCGCGTACACGGCACCGCATCGCGGCACCTGTGAGGGACAGGGCACACCATGAGGCGCGCGACGCACAAGACGAAATAAATTCAGAATTCGTATTCTCGTTATTCGTCCTGTGGATACCTCGCGGACAGCACGCTGCCGACAGCACACGGACTCCCCCGGAGCACGATGCTTGCGGGTGACGCCGGTGCCAGGCGGGTCAGTTCTTCGCGTCCGCCCCCGGCCACGTCAGAAAGGCGATGCACATCAGGCCGAGGTCCTCGGTAATGGCTGCCAACTCATGGTCTTCGGCCGCGTCCTGGGACACATCGAGGGCAAGTGTGCGCGCGAGAGCGGCATACGCCACCTGGAAACACGACACGACCGCGTGTTCGGGGTCGGGGTGAGCGATCTCGTCACGGTGCCCCAGCAGTAGCTCACTGAACCGACCGACGAGGTCCATGTAGGAAACCTTGCCCGCTCGCGCCACCAAGGGGTCGCTCACCGCCCGCTGCTGGAAGGCGCCCAGCACACGAGCGTTGCGGAGCAGCATCGTGGCGAGTCCGCTGATCAGCTCACCGACGACCTGAACCAGGTCCTTGCCCTCATAGCGTTCAGGGTCGGTGAGCCGGGCATGCTCGCCGGCCATCGTCTCCAGGAAGCGCTCCTGCGCCGCTCGCAGGAGGTCGTCCTTGCCGTCGACACGGACGTAGATCGACCCGGTGGAGACACCGGACCGACGGCTCACCTCCGTGAGGGCGAAGCCCGCGTATCCACGCTCGGCCAGCAGCTCCAACGACGAGTCGAGGACTCGGTCGAAGGACTTCTGACTGCGCTCCTGCTTGGGAGCGCGGGCCACAGGCTGAGTCGAGCGTCGGGCTGAAGAGGTCACGCCATCATCCTAGAGGCAGCGGACAACCGGGCGGCGGCCGTCGTCGGGGCGCCAGGCCACCCGGACGGTGAACACGAACGAAGGGAGTCAGACAAGACTCAGGGCCGTGCCCGAAGGGCTGACGCCGGCGGCGAAGTCGACGACCTGGCGACCCAGTACGGCCAGTGACTGTGCGGCAGCGGCATCCACGCAGGTGCCGTCGGGGGCGAACAGTCTCGCGCCGTTGCCCGTGTTGAGCGTGACGCCGAGGGGCGTGGGCCAACCGCGCATCGCGTGGACCACCGAACGAAGAGCCGCCAGCGTGGTCCCGCACGCCTGCCATCCGGCGGCGGTCACGACAAGCCCCACCGCACGTCCGTGGAAGTACGCGCGCTGGTCGTCCCTCAGGTCCTCGAGCAGGTCCAGGGCGTTCTTGACCAGTCCTGAGATTCCGCCGTGGTACCCGGGAGAGCCGATGATGAGGCCGTCCGCCCGGCGCACTGCGTCGACGAACTCCCGCTGAGCGTCGGTCCGTGCGGGGTCCTCGGGGGCGAACAGGGGCAGTCCACCCAGAAACGCGCCGCCGAAGTGCAGCACGTCGGCTCCACATGCCTCCGCTTCCCGCAACCCCGCGCGTACCGCCAGTTCACTGCTGGAGCCCGGCCGGGTCGTGCCGCCTATACCGACGATCAGTTGTCCGCTCAACCTGGCGGGGTGATGCTTCATCGCTCCTCCTGGAGTGTGGTGCGAGCAGCCGGCGCGACGGGTCCCCGGCGATCGGCTCCATGCCGGTCGCCCTCATGCAGCTCCTGGAGATCGACCGTAAACATAATCAGAATCGCGATACTGATTTTAGCCCGACCCCTGCCACTCGTCAACGCCCGCCGCCACGCAACCCGCGAGCGCGGCCCAACTCGTCACGCAAGGGGCCACTGGGAGCGACGCGGCCATTGCCGGAACATGTTTCCCATTGTAAGAATCAGAACTATGATTCGGATACGTATCCTCCCCTCTCCCCCGCACCACCAGCCGAAGGCCGGAGTCCGATGAGCGCACTACGCTGGAGCTACATGGACCACTGGCGGGTGAACACGCCCCGCGGTCCCGTCACGCAGTACGCCTCACGGCGCCACATGGACGACTTCGTCAAACAGATCCGCTCGGTCGGGTTCGAGGGTCTGGACATGTTCGACTTCCAGGTCTTCGCCCTTAGCCAGATGTTCGGCTCGGTCGAGAAGTACCAGGAGTACCTGCGGGAGCATGGCATCGACAAGATCGTCAACCTCTTCCGCGGCATCATGTACGACCCACGCGTGGCCGACGCGCATGTCCGCGAGACCCACGACGAGATCGTCGGCAGCACGCGCCGGATGCTGGGGATGTGGGAGGGCCTGGAGATCGAGAGTCTCATCGTCATGCCGGCCAGCCTCTACATCGACACCGCCCCCGTCACCGACGACAAGATCAAGGCGGCGGCCGAGTGCTGGAACCGGGTGGGTGAGATGACGCTCACGGAGTTCGGTGTGCGCTCCACCTGTCACCACGAGTTCTTCTGCGCCATCCGTACCGAGGACGACATCCGCAAGTTCTACGAGTGGACGGACCCGCGCTACGTCAGCTTCTTCTGCGACACCGCCCAGCACTGCATCGCGGGCATCGACCCCGTGGCGCTGTTCGAGGACCTGCATGACCGGTGCTCCGGCTTCCATTTCAAGGACACCCGTCAGGTCGACACGACAGGCGCCTACGACAACCGGCCCGACGCGGAACTCATGGCCCCTCAGACCGCGCAGTGGTTCCACGAGATGGGCACCGAGGGCGGTCTGGTCGACTTCCCGCGGCTGATGCGCGCGCTCAAGCGGCATGAGTTCAGCGGCTGGATCACCGTCGAACACGACAAGGTCAACATCGGCGGCGACTACGCGGAGAGCACCGCGCTGGCCATGTGGTACGCCCAGAACGTCCTCTCGGAGATCTACTCATGACGGAGACCTCGGCCCCGGCCCTGCGCCGCGGTTACGCGATCAACCAGTGGAAGCCGAACTTCGACGACTTCACCCGGCGTGAACAGCACGAACGGGCGCTGAAGGTCATCGCCGCGTGCGGGTTCACCGCCGTGGAACTCCGCGCCGGTACGGGGCGGTGGAACCCGCTCGGCCGACCTGCCTCGATCGTGGCGAACTACGGTTCCACCGAGGCCTTCGTCGACCTCGCCCGCGGGATCGGCATCGAGGCGGTCAGCAGTTGGTACTTCGACCCCGGCGAGCCGATCGACGAGGAGCTCACGCACGGCCGGTCGGTACTGGAGCAGACCGACCATGCCGCGATCATCGAGTCGGTCAAGCCGTTCGCCGACTTTCTCGCCGCGAGCGGTGGTTCCCGTCTCGTGGTCCGCGCGCTGCCTTCCGCCTGGAGCACGGGGCCTCTCTCCGAGGACACCATCGCCGTCGCGGGCGCCGCGTGGAACCGGATCGGGGCGTGCGCCGCGGAGTTCGGCGTCACGGTGTCGCTGCACGTCGACTGCCTGAGCGCCGCCGCGGACGACGAGACGTTGGACCGTCTGCTGGCCGCCACCGATCCGGGACTGGTGGGCCTGACCATCGACACCGCCGAGCTCACCCTGGCGGGACTCGATCCGGTCGCCGTCCTGGACCGGCATGCCGACCGGGTCGACCACGTCCATCTCAAGGACACCCGTTACCGCGACGAGGCCGGAGAACGGTTCGGCCCCCACGCGGAGGCGGCGATGCTCCAGGCCGGTGGCTCCCGCGAGATCGACCGCTGGTTCTACGAGTGCGGCACCAAGGGCGGTCTGGTCGACTTCCCGGCGTTCGTCGGCCGCCTCCGTGACCACGGCTACACCGGCTGGCTGATCTTCGAAAGCGAGCAGAGCCCGAACCCCGCGGGCAGCGTCATGCTCAACGGCTGGTACGCCGAGCGGGTCCTCGGCTGCTGACCCTCCCGGTTCACGCCCCTTCCCCTCTCCACTCCCCCGCACGCCCCGTACAACGGTGAAGGACAATGAACAATGGATCTGTCCGTCAATGTGGAACTGCTGTTCAAGGAAGCCGGCGACGACCACGGTGACCGCATCCGCGCAGCCGCGGACGCCGGCATCGGGCTCGTCGAGATCTGGTCGCACAGCGACAAGGACCTGGACGGCATCGAGAAGGCACTGAACGACACCAGCTCCCGCGTGTGGTCCATGCTGATCGAAGGACGAGCCGCGCTGGCGGACGCCTCGACCCACGAGGGCTTTCTGGAGCAGGTGCGCAGGGCGTCCGAGACCGCCCGGCGTCTGGGCTGCGAGCGGATCGTCACCGGCTCGGGCATCGGTTTTCCCTACGCCAAGCGGCAGAAGCAGCACGGCATCGTCGTCGAAGCGCTGAAAGCGGGCGCGGACATCGCCGCCGAGCACGGGGTGGTGATCGTCCTGGAGAACCTGAACACCCGCGTCGACCACCCCGGCACCCTCTTCGACACCACCGCGGAATGCCTCCAGGCCATCCGCACGGTCGGCTCGCCTGGTCTGGCGCTCCTCTTCGACCTGTACCACTCCCTGCAGATGGGAGAGGTAGCGGAGGAGGAACTCGCGGCCTCCATCGACCTGGTGTCACACGTGCAGATCGCGGACCTGCCCGACCGCACCGAGCCCGGCACCGGGAGCGTCGACTGGACCGACCGGCTGAGGGCGCTGCGCGGGCTCGGATACACCGGACCGATCGGGATGGAGTACGTCCCCACCTCGGAGAGCCTGCGTTCCCTCGCCCACATCAGGGACGTGGCCGCGGCTCTCTGACAGACGCCGCCCCCCCACGGGAGCGGGCACATCGCGCACACGGAGCTGGGCGCCCGGGAGGGCGTCCCGCTCCGTTGTCGTGTATTCCCCGCCCCCACGGCCTGCTTGCCTCCGAAGGGGAACACGCGGACGGCCCGGCCCTGTTGGACAGGACCGGGCCGAATCGACGAAACAGGCGGGACCGTGCTCAGGCGCCGCTGGAGAACGCGGCGTCGAAGGCGGCGGCCGGCGGCTCGAAGGCCAGCCTGCGCACGAACTCCAGCGCCTCCGGGGCGCCCACCAGCCGGTCCATCCCGGCGTCTTCCCACTCCACCGACAACGGCCCGTCGTAGCCGATGGTGTTGAGCATGCGGAAGGACGCCTCCCACGGAACATCGCCGTGGCCGGTGGAGACGAAGTCCCACCCGCGCCGAGGATCCGCCCAGGGCAGGTGCGAACCCATGCGTCCGTTGCGCCCGTTGCCGACCTGGCGCTTGGCGTCCTTGCAGTCGACGTGGTAGATGCGGTCCCGGAAGTCCCACAGGAAGCCCACCGGGTCGAGGTCCTGCCACACGAAGTGGCTCGGGTCCCAGTTCAGCCCGAAGGCCTCCCGGTGACCGATGGCTTCCAGCGTGCGTACGGTCGTCCAGTAGTCGTACGCGATCTCCGAGGGGTGCACCTCGTGGGCGAAGCGCACGCCGACCTCGTCAAAGACGTCGAGGATCGGGTTCCACCGGGCGGCGAAGTCTGCGTAACCGTCCTCGATCATGGACTCGGGCACCGGCGGGAACATCGCCACCGTCTTCCAGATCCTGGAGCCGGTGAAGCCCACGACGGTGCGCACACCCAGCCTCGCCGCCGCGCGAGCCGTCAGTTTCATCTCCTCGGCGGCCCGCCGTCGGACGCCTTCCGGTTCGCCGTCGCCCCAGACGCGGGCGTTGACCATGCCGTGATGCCGCTCGTCGATCGGATCGTCGCAGACCGCCTGGCCGTTGAGGTGGTTCGAGATGGCCCACACGGACAGTCCGTGGCGCTCCAGCAGCGCCTTGCGCTCCTCGATGTACGAGTCGTCCTCCGCGGCGCGGAGCACGTCGAGGTGGTCGCCCCAGCAGGCGATCTCAAGACCGTCGTATCCCCAGCCGGAGGCCAGGGCGCAGACCTCCTCGAAGGGAAGGTCCGCCCATTGGCCGGTGAACAGGGTGATGGGTCGGGGCATGGTGGCGTCCTTGTCGCGGTCGGGCTCGGTGGTCACCGAACTGGGTTTTGGTTGGGGGCGGTTCGGGCGCTGGTCCAGGGCAGTCGTGGTGCGCTCCCAGGGCCGACAGCCGTCCCATGGCGAAGAGCGAGACCTGTCAGCGCGGAATCCGGGTCCAGTCGCCGCCTGCCGCTGCGCTGCGTTCCACGGCGTCGAGGACACGCTGGACCTGCAGTCCGTCGGCGAACGAGGGCACAGGATCCTCGCCGGCCGCGATGGCCTCGACCAGGTCGACGACCTGGTGGGTGAATCCGTGCTCGTAGCCGAGACCGTGCCCCGCGGGCCACCACGCCGAGACGTAGGGGTGCTCCGGCTCGGTCACCAGGATGCGGCGGAACCCGGCGGTCGCGGCGGGCTCGGAGCCGTCGAAGAACTGCAGGACGTTCATGTCCTCGAAGTCGAAGGCGAGGCTGCCCAGCGAACCGTTGATCTCGATGCGGATGGCGTTCTTGCGGCCGAGGGCGAAACGGGTCGCCTCGAAGGTGGCGAGCGCACCGCCGTCGAGCCGGCCGACGAAGACGGTGGCGTCGTCGACGGTGACCTCACCGGTCCCGTCGCCGCCGGTGCCGGTGCCGGTGAGCGACCCTCCGGTGGCGGACGCGGACGCCGCGGCGGGCAGAGGGCGCTCCCGGACGAATGTCTCCAGCAGGGCGCTCACCCCGGTCAGCTCCTGCCCCGTGATGTATCGCGTCAGGTCGACGATGTGGGCCCCGATGTCACCGAGCGCGCCCGACCCGGCCCTGTCCTTCTCCAGGCGCCAGGACATGGGTACGTCGGGATCGGCCAGCCAGTCCTGGAGGTACTGGGCGCGGACGTGACGGATCCGGCCGATCCGGCCCTCGGCGACCATGCGGTGGGCGAGCACCACGGCCGGCACACGCCGGTAGGTGAAGCCGACCATCGAGCGGATGCCCCGCGCCGCGGCGCGGGCCGCCGCCTCGGCCATCGCCTCCGCCTCGGCGACCGAGTTCGCCAACGGCTTCTCGCACAGCACGTGCTTGCCCGCGTCCAGCGCCGCGACGGCGATCTCGGCGTGGGTGTCCCCCGGCGTGCAGATATCGACCAGGTCGATGTCGTCACGCTCGATCATCCGCCGCCAGTCGGTCTCCGCGGCCGCCCAGCCGAGTTGTCGCGCGGCCTGGGCGGCACGGTCCGCGTCGCGGCCCACCAGGACCGCCCTCTCGGGCCGCAGCGGCAGGTCGAAGAAGTGGGGAGCGGTACGCCACGCGTGGGAGTGGACGTTGCCCATGAAGGCATGTCCGACCAGGCCGATCGCGAGCGTGGAGGCCACCCCGGCGCGCCGCGGGCTCCCCGTGGTGCCGGCCTTCTCGTCACCGTTGTCGCGGGCGTCGTTGCTGCTCGACATCAGGGGGTCTCCTCAGCGGCGGTCGTGCGGGCGATGTGACGGGCTCCGGCGACGGCCAGTGCCACGGAGGTGAGCGTCGGGTTGCAGGCGGTCGCTGTGGGGATGACGCCGTTGCCGGCGACATACAGGCCGTCGACACCCCACACCCTGCTGTCCGGGTCGCAGACGGTGGTGCCGTCGTCGTGCGTTCCCATGCGGACGGTGCCCTGGTAGTGGAGCGACGCGCCCGGTTCCAGGGTCCGCGGCTCGTTGTCGAGCGGTTCGCCCAGGGCTTCGGCGGCGCGGCGGACGGCTTCGCGGGCCGCCTCCAGCGAGGCGTGGTCCCGGTCGGTGAGGCGGTAGCGGATCCGTGGGGCGGGCATCCCGTACGCGTCACGACCCCGCTCGTCGAACTCCACACGGTCGGTCTCCTGCAACTCCTTGGCGCAGAACCAGCCCAGCCCGACGATGGAACCCGGCGCCGGCCGTTCGGCGCCGGGGAGCGGCACCGGGGAGGTGTCCAACTGCATCACCTGGCCGTGGAAGGGCTCCTTGTCGGTGAAAGGGACCCAGTTGACTCCGCTGTAGGGGACGATGCCGGGTTCGTCGTGGTCCGCCGGGACTGCCGTTTCGGGTGAGGAGGGCGTGTCGCGCAGCCGTACGGCGAAAATGACCTGCGGCTGGTCGTTGAGGTACCTGCCCAGGGCGGCCGGGCGCACCCCGGACGCCCACAGCAGCTGCGGAGTGCGCAGGCTGTCCGCGGCGACGACGACACGGGCGGCCCTTATCTCGTGCTCGGTGCCGTCGCACAGGTCCCGGACCCGCAGGCCCCGCACGCGTCCGTCATCGACCAGGACCTTCACGGCCAGTGCCTCGGGGTACAGGGTGTGGCGCGGGTTGGCACGTGAGGCGTCGCCGTACACGGTGTCCGAGCCGGACCAGGTGACCAGGCCGTCCGGGTGCTTGCGCACCGCGAGTGGCATGGATGCCACCTGCCGGTCCTGGGCCCGGCCGGAGTCGAAGGCGGCACCGAGGCGCTTGCGTACCTCGTCGGCCAGGGGCGCGTCGTCGAAGGCGTGGGCGGAGACGCCGAGCAGGCGTTCCGCCTCGGCCAGCAGTTCGTCGAGAGCCGGGAGGAAGGGGACTCTTTCGCTGCCGCCGGGGCGGGGGCATGCGGCGGTCCAGTGGGCTCCCATGCCGCCGACGTTGCTCGACATCGCCGCCAGGGGCAGGCCGTCCTCGTCCTGCTGCCGGTAACCCGAGGGCAGCAGGAAGGTGCCCGGCCGGGCGAGCCTCGCGTCCGGTTCCCGATCGCCGGCAGGGGAAGCGGCGTGAGCGAGGGCCGGTCCCTCGGAACGGTGTTGGCAGCTCTCGCGCTCGGCAGGATCGGTGATGTTCCGGACGTGCGAACCCGGCGGATCGGCGAGCAGCGGTCCGGCCTCGAAGGTCGCGATCGACAGATCGGGACGCTGCTCGCTGAGGATCCGGACGTAGGCAGCACCGCAGGGGCCGCTGCCGACGACAGCCACGTCGACGTGCTGGGGAAAGGTCCTCGTCATCTCGCTGGTGGTGTCCTGTTCTTGTGCGCGGCGCGGAACCGCTGTCGAGACGGTGCAGGGCTGTCCCGAGGGCGTCAGCCCGGTGTCGGTGGTCGAAGGTCAGGGCGTCGGGAGCCGCTGGTCGCGGTCACAGCCGCGACCGGGGAGTCGTCGACGGGGACGCCGGGGTGGTGCGCCTCAGCTCTTGATCCCGCCGGAGAAGCCGCGCATCAGTTGCCGTTGCGCGACGACGAAGAGGATGAGGACGGGCAGCAGTGCGACCAGGATCCCGGCGAAGACCAGGTTCCAGCGGGTCGCCACCGAGCCGACGAACTCGTAGATCGCCAGCGGGAGGGGCACCTTGTCCGTGCCGGACAGAAAGATCAGCGGTGTGAAGAAGTCGTTCCAGACCAGAATTCCGCACAGCGTGGCCACCGTCGCGGTCACCGACCGCAGTTGCGGGAAGATGACACGCCAGAAGGTCCGGAAGGGGGTCGCGCCGTCGATCAGGGCCGCTTCCTCGTAGTCCTTGGGCATGGCGCGGATGAACCCGGTGTAGAGGAACACCGCCATGGGGATCCACAGGCCGCCGTAGAGCAGGATGATTCCCACATAGCTGCCGACCAGGCCAAGTGAGCGCATCATCGAGTACAGCGGGATCAGCCCGAGCTGGGAGGGCACGATGATGCCGACCACGAACAGCAGGTAGAAGACCGCGCTCCAGCGTCCGGGCCGGCGGGCGATGGTGTAGGCGCTCAGTGAGCCCACCACGATCAGCAGGGCGACGCTGCCGCCGGTGATGACCATGCTGTTGAAAAGGGCGCGGCCGAGGTCGGCGCTGCTCCACGCCTCGGCGTAGTTGCCGACGTCGAGGCTGGTGGGCAGGTCGGTCGGGGCGCTGAAGATCTGGCTGTCGGGTTTCAACGACGTGAGCAGCAGCAGGTAGAGGGGGAAGAGCCAGCCCAGTCCGGCGAGGATCAGCAGGATCTCGCGGGCGAGGGTGCGCCGGGTGTAGCGCTGCATGCCGGAGCTCATCGAATCTGCCTCTCGCGGGACCGGAGGACGAGGAGTTGGGTGACCGAGGCGAGGGTGATCACGAGGGTGAGGATCAGAGCCAGCGCGGTGCCGTAGCCGAACCGGCCCAGGCTGAAGGTCTGCTCGTACATGACCGTCGACAGCGTGGCCGTCTTGCCGACCGGACCGCCTCCCGTGAGCGCGACGACCTGGTCGAAGATGCCGAGGGCCATGATGGTGGTCAGGGTGAGCGCGATGGTCGTGGCGGGGGCCAGCAGGGGCAGGGTGATCCGGCGGAACCGGCGCCAGGGGCCCGCGCCGTCGACCGCGGCCGCCTCGGCCAGCTCGGCGGGGATGGACTGCAGACCGGTCAGATAGATGATCATGGACAGACCGGTGAACTGCCAGACGACCACCACGGCCACCGCCCACTGGGCCCAGGTGGGGTCGGCCAGCCAGCTCCGTCCCCAGGAGTCCAGCCCGACGGCACCCAGGAGGTGGTTGAGCGGTCCGTCGACCTGGAAGATGTAACGCCAGATGTAGGCGGTGGCCAGCGGGCTGAGGACGGCGGGCGCGAAGAACACGGCACGTACGAGGTTGCGTGTCTTGATCGCGGAGTCGAGGGCGAGGGCGAGCGACAGGCCGAGGACGTTGGCGGCGATCACGACGGTCACCGCGAGCACGAGGGTGTTGACCAGCGCCTGCCGGGAGTCCTGGCCGTTGATGATCGCCACGAAGTTGTCCAGACCGACGATGTTGTAGACGGAGCTCAGCCCGTTCCAGTCGGTGAACGCGTAGTTGGCCCCGAGGATCGTGGGGACGTATCGCGCGGTCACCAGGAGCAGCAGTCCTGGTACCAGCCAGATCAACGGTGCCGTCGCGCGGCGCCGCGGCCGACCCTGGGGTGGACGTTCGGTCTTGGCGGCCGGTGGCGCTTCGAGGGTTGTGGTCACGGGATCTCCCTGCGGGATCGGGGCCAGGGCGAGAAGAGGTGCCCCCGGGGGGCGACTGGAGCCGGCCAATCGGGTTGCCGGCGGGAGGGGTTCACCCGCCGGCACCAGGGCTCACGAGTTCTGCCAGGCGGCGTCCATCGACTTCAGGACATCCGCGGGGCTCTGCTGACCGGTCAGCAGGCCCTGCACGCCCTTGCCCAGTTCGCTGTAGACCTCGGGGTTGGGCCACGGCAGCTGGATCAGCGGGAAGACGTGCTTCTCGTCGGCGAGGATGCCGGACAGTCCGTCCAGAGCCGGGTCGTCCAGCGTTCCCTTCAGCGGCAGGTTGCCGGTGACCTCGGCGTAGACCTTGTCGCCACCCCCTGTGCTGACGTACTTCAGGAACGTGGTGGCGGCCCCGTTCTTGGCACCCTTGGCCGAGATGGCCAGTGCGTCGGACTGGGAGGAGTAGAGGTTGGTCCCCTCGGCGGTGACGCCAGGCAGCGGGTGTGCCTCCAGCTTCAGGTCCGGCGAGATGCCGCGCAGGGCGCCGAAGGCACCTGTGGGGATGATGAAGGAAAGGGCCTTGCCCTCCACGAGGGCCGGGGCGGCCTGGGGGATGTCGGCCGCCTCGGCGCCCTTCTGGAAGCACCCGGCCTTCTTCATGTCGACGATCGCCTGGGTGGTGCTCTGCCAGCCCTTGCTGTCGGCGAACGAGGTCTTGCCCTCGGTACGCTCGGAGTTGAAGTGCGGCTCGTCGGCGAGCACGTAGTTGGCGGCGAGGGCGGAGGCCATCAGGCCGGCGTTCTCCGTGCTGGCACCGGCCAGGGCGAGCATGGTCTTGCCCTGCTTCTTCGCCGTCTTGCAGGCGGCCAGGAGTTCGTCCATCGTTCTGGGGATCTCGATGCCGCTCTCCTTGAGAGCCGCGCCGTTGTACACCTGGGCGACGACGACCCGGTCGAAGGGGACACCCCACAGACGGCCGTCCTTGTAGAAGAGCTCGCGAGCGTTGTCGTCCACCAGTCCCTTGGTCCAGGACTGCTGGGTCAGGTCGGCGGTGAGTCCGGCATCGGCCAGGTTGAGCAGGGAGGTCAGCCCTCCGCCGCCGGGCGCGGCGTAGAAGACGTCGGGCTGGTTGCCACCGCGGAGCCGGGTGCGCAGGGAGTTGGCGTAGGTGGTACCGATCGGCAGGTACTCCGCCTTCACCTTGATGTCGGGGTGCTTCTTCTCGAAGGAGGAGATGACCTCCGCCAGGGGCTCCGGCTTGTTCCCGCTGGCCTGGGCTATGAGCGTGACGGTGCCGCTGTCGGCGGGCGCGGCCGCGGCGGCCACGGAGGCGGCCTCGTTCTTGGTGCCGCCTCCGCCCCCACAGCCGGACAGCATCAGGGCTCCGGCCGTCGCGAGCGCGAGGGCGATGGTCGGACGGGAAGCTGGTCTCATGGTGCTGCCTTTCGGATGGGCCGGCCCGGCCCCTGTGGGAGGGCGGTGCGGACCGACAAGGAGGCGTGCTCTGCTGTCAGGTGCGGCGGTCGGGCATCGGCCGGGTTCGGCATGGGCCACGGCGGTGTGAAGGAGCGGGTTATCGCGGAACAGCCGCTGTGGGCAGCTGTGTCCGGAGACGAGGCGCCGGCGGTACGACGCCGGGCGCTGTCCGGCGGTGCGTGGGGCGGACACCGAGGGCGTCCGGCCCCGGGCTTGGCGAGAGCGTAGGGTATGCAATGGGATCAGCCATTTTGCATCCTCTGCCGTACCTGACCCGCCCTGGCGTGTGCATCACGTTACGGGCGAGTGTGCGCGCCGTTCCGAACAAATTCAAGATTCTGATTATAAAAATGAGGGCGTGACGTGAGTCACACCCTCAAGTGGGCAAGCACGCTCAGGCCGCGTCGTGCGGCGGGGGTGTCGCCGCAGAGGCGGGATCCACTCGTGCGACGCGGGGCAGAGCCAAGCCGCAGACACCGGCGAGGAGCAGCACTCCCGCGGCGACCTGTAGAGCGAGGCCGAATCCCTGGGCCGTGGCCGCGTCCGCGGACGTGCCCTCTGCGGCCGTGAGGGCGGCCGTACGAGTGGTCGCCAGTGTGACCAGAGCGGCCAAGCCCACCGCGCCGCCGAGTTGCTTGGACGTGTTGAGCAGACCGGAAGCGAGCCCCGCCCGGTCGGGCCCCGCACCCGCGACCGCGGTCAGGGTCAGCGGTAGCCCCGCCATGCCGAGCCCTGCCATGGAGAGGAACAGCGGAGCCGCGACGTGCCCCGCGTAGCCGCCGTCCGGGGGCAGCCCGGACAGCCAGGCCAGCGCCACGGCAGTCAGCAGAGAACCGGTCAGGAACAGCAGGCGCGGGCCCAGGACAGCGATCAGCCGTGACGCGGCCGCCGCGCCGAGCGCGACACCCACGGCACCGGGCAGCATGGCCACACCGGCCCGCAGGGGAGTCATGTCCAGCACGTACTGCAGGTGCAGGGACAGGAAGAACATGGTCGCCGGCATCACACCGCTGGTGAGGAGCGCCAGAGTGTTGGCCGTCATCACCGGGCGGACGCGGAACACCGCCGGGGGGACGAGAGGGTGATTCGCACGCCGTTCCCACAGCAGGAAGCCGGTCAGCAGCAGCGCCGCGGCTCCCAGGAGAAGGAGTGTGTACACCGAGGTCCAGCCGTGACCTTCCGACATCACGATCGCCGCCACCAGGGCGGACGTTCCGAGAGTCACCATGAGCGAGCCGAGCAGGTCCAGCCGCCCTCGCAGCACGCTGCGCGCCGTACCGTGCAGTGCTCCGGCGGCAGCGAGCGACAGCACCGTTCCCAGGGGCACGTTGACGAACAGCACCCAGCGCCATCCGAGGAGCCCCGTGAGCAGGCCGCCGAAGACACCGCCGAGGGCGCCGCCCGCCCCGGCGGCTGCCGTCAGCACGGCCAGTGCCCGGGCCCTGGCACGCGGCCGGGTGAAGGTCGTCGTCAGCACGGTCAGCGTCGTGGGGACGAGCAGCGCTCCGCCCAGCCCCTGGACGAACCGCGCCGCCACCAGGTGCCAGCCCTCCACTGCCAGGCCGCCCGCCAGGCTGGCGGCCGCGAACAGCGTCAGGCCGGCCAGGAACACACGCCTGGTTCCCAGGAGGTCGGCGGCACGCCCGCCGAGCAGCAGGAATCCGGCGAAGGTCAGGGCGTAGCCGTTGACCACCCACTGCAGCCCAGCGGGTGAGAGCCCGAGGCTCTCACGCATCGAGGGCAGTGCGACGTTGACGATCGAGACGTCCAGTACACAGATGAACTGGGCCGCGCACGCGATGAGCAGGATCACCCCGGGGCGTCCGCGGAGCACCGCGTCGGGGGCGTGGTCGTCGGTGTGCTCCACGTGGGCGGTCACAGATCGACCGCCATCCGGTCCGGGAGGTCCGTCGACGACCTGCCCACGAGGATCTCGTGCCGGCCGGGGGCGACGGACCACTGTGCGGAGGCGGTGTCCCACCGGGCAAAGGCCCGCTCCTCCAGAGCCACCGTGACCTCAGCGGTCTTCCCCGGTCCTGTCCTGACACCGGCGAACCCGGCCAGGCGGATGTCGGGCTCGCCCGGCCCCCGCACGTAGACCTGTACGACGTCGCGCCCGGTCCGCGGCCCGGTGTTGGTGACCGGGACCGTGACCTCGAACCGCCGCTCGGGCGCGTTCCCGGTCACCGCCAGGCGGGCGCTGCCGTACTGCCACCGCGTGTAGCCCATGCCGGAGCCGAACGCGAAGCGGGCGGGGAGTCCAGCACGCCACAGGTGCCGGTAGCCGGTCGGTTCGGCCGCCGTGTAGTCCAGGGCCAGGTCGGCGTCCAGACGCTCCCCCCAGGTCGAGCGGTCCTCGTCCCGCCGGGGCACGGTCACGGGCAGCCGCCCGCCCGGTTCGAGGTCGCCCGCAAGGACGGAGGCCAGCGCGCCGCCGAACTCCTGCCCGGGCAGCCAGGCGTAGAGCACCGCGGCGACATCGTCGGCCCAGGGCGTGTCGACCGGCCGGCCCGCGTTGAGGACGACGACAGTGCGGGGATTGACCGCGGCGACCCTGCGGATCAGTTCCTCCTGCTCGGCCGGGAGCGCCGACCCGTCGAGATCGCGGCTCTCGCGAGAGGTCTCCAGGGTGTCTCCGACGACCAGCACGGTCACGTCGGCCGACGACGCGGCCGAGACCGCGCGTTCCAGTGCGTTCTGCGGCTGCGGCGGGAGGCATCCGACGGTCAGCGCCTGCACCCGGGCTCCCGGGGAGTCCATCCGCACGACGACCGTGACGGGAACGCCGGCGGTGAGGTACGCCTCTCCCCCCGTCATCTCGGCGCGGGCGACCTGGCCCATGGTGTCGCCCGGGGCGGGCGCCGCACGGCGTGCGATCTCCTCGCCGTCGATCGTGAGCACCGTCTCCCCCGACCCGCCGGCCGCGAAGACGTGCCGGCCCGTGGTCTCGGGGACGAAGACGGTGGTGAGCCGCAGATAGCCGGCTTCCGCCGTGGCGCCCACCCCGGGTATCGAGCCGAACCAGACGAAGCTGCTGTCGGTCCGCACCTCGCTGTGGACGGGATCGGGGCCGGCGGCCGTCCGGCCGTACTCCAGCAGGACACCCGGTTCGCCGTCCGGCGTGGTGATCCGGTGACCGCCCAGCGGCTCGGGCCGCGTCTGGGGCACACCCGGCTCGTGCACCACGTCGCAGAACGGGCCGAATCGCTCCCGCACCGCCTCCCACGGTGTGGCGGCGCGGCCTGCGGGGCGCACCCGCCCGAAGGTCGCGCCCTGGTAGCAGGGTTTTTGCGCGTTCGGACCGAGCACGGCCAGGCGGCGCATTTCCTGGGGGCGCAGGGGCAGCGCCTCGGCATCGTTGCGCAGCAGCGTGAACGACGCGGCGGCAGCGGCGGCGAGCACCGAGGGGGCGTCGGCCGCGCTCACATGCCCGGCGGGCGCCGTCGGACGGGGGCCGGAGCCGGTCAGGGCGCCGACCCTGCGGGCGAGCCGGAGCAGACGCAGGACGGCGTCGTCCACGTGGCCCTGAGGCACCTCCCCCGCGGCCACCGCATCGGCGAGGCGTTCGCCGAAGTGGATCGCCGGGCCCGGCATTTCCAGGTCGAGACGGGCGAGAGCCGGTGCCAGGGTCTCGCCGAGAGCGAAGTAGTCCGAGACGACCAGGCCGTCCCAGCCCCACTCGTCCTTGAGGATCGCGATCAGGTCGGCATGGGCGGTGCACGGAACGCCGTTGAGGCGGTTGTAGGCGGCCATCACCATCCACGCGCCGGCCCCGAGCACCATTTCGAACGGCCGCAGGTACACCTCGCGCAGTGTCACCTCGTCGACCGTGGCACTCATGCGCTGCCGTTCGGTCTCGGTGTCGTTGCAGACCAGGTGCTTGGGGCAGGACGCGACGCCCTGGCTCTGCAGCCCCGCCACGAACGCGCTGCCGAGCACTCCCGTGAGCAACGGGTCCTCCGAGAGCATCTCGAAGGTGCGGCCCGACAGCCCGGTGCGGGCGAGGTTGAGGTTCGGTGCGTAGACCGCGGCAAAGCCCCGTCGCAGCGCCTCGGACCCCTGGGCCAGCGCCACCGAGTGGACGATCTCGGGGTCCCAGGTCGCGCCGAGCGCGGTACCGCACGGCAGCAGCAGCGAGGTCTCGCGCTCGTCGAAGGTGGGAGAGACCAGGCCGAGCGGGCCGTCACCCATGAGCAGCGCGGGCAGCCCGGCCTCCGGGGCGGGCAGCGTGCTCCAGCCGGTCGCACCGGCGGTCAGCGCGGCCCGCTGCCGAGGGTCGAGCCGGGTCAGCAGACCGGGCAGGTCCTCGCCGGCTCCGTTCGGAGGGCTGTGGACGGAATCGGCCTGAAGCCCGCCCGGCTCCTCGATGTGCGCCGCGGTCACCGCGTCCGGGGCCGCCTCCCGGGGGTGGCTGTTCCGGCTCACCGGGACCGGAACCTCGGCATGACCTCGGTGGCGAAGAGCTCCAGCGAGCGCTTGCCCCATTCCGTACGCTCCGGGGTCAGCGTTCCGCCGAGGAAGGCACCCAGGACGTTGCCGATCCCCACGTCGGCGACTTCGCGCAGGTGCTCCGTGACCGTCTCCGGGCTGCCCCACAGGCACCAGGTGCGCTGCCAGCCGGGGTTGCGGGCGTCGTGCACGGGGCCGAGTTCGACACCGCTGAGCCGCTCGGCGGCCTTGTTGGCGGTGTGCTCCCGTTCGACGGCCGTCTGGTACAGGTCGATGATCTGCTGGAACTCCTCCTCCGCCTGCTCGTCGGTCGGTGCGACGTGGATGTGCTGGTAGGTGTGCGTGGTCCAGCTCAGCGCGTGGTCCACCAGTTCCTGCGGATGGCCGGCTGCTTCCAGCGCCTCCCGGTAGGCGGCGAAGTACGTGCGGAGGTGCCTGAGCGGGGCGCCGTCGTCGAGCACGGGCGGAGTGAAGGCGGGGATGAAGGCGGGCTGCGCGAGGCTTGCGGCGCGCTGGGTGCTGGAGGGGCGCAGCGCCACCGACATGAGCTGCGGGCCCTGCGGGGAGTACGCGGCGGGCACGATGCGCGAGACGACGGAACCCCTGTAGTGCCCGTTGTCGAAGACGACCGGTTCGTCGTCTGTCTTCTTGTCCCACAGCCGCTGCACGATCTCGAGGTTCGAGACCGAGAGCTGCGGTGTGTCCTTGTAGTTGATCCCCAGCCCGATCATCTCCTCGGGCGTGGTGCCACTGCCGATTCCGACGAGGATCTTGCCGTCGGTGAGCTGGTCGAGCAGGTTCAGGCGCTCGGCGAAGCGGACGGGGTGGTGCAGCGGAATGGTCTGCACCGAGAAGCCGAAGTGCAGCCGAGGCAGCCGGGCCGCGAGGTGAGCTGCGAACATCATCGGGTCGCTGGCCGGCGGGGCGTACCCGGTGAAGTGGTGGTCCGGCAGAAACACCGCGTCGAATCCGAGCCGCTCGGCATCGACGGCGTGCTGGACCAACGCGTTCATCACGGCCCGGTCCTCGTGCGGACCTGCCGACCGGGTGGTGAGAAAGGCGGAAAACCGCACGGGGACCTCCTGGCCGCCCCGGTGAGCCGGGGACGCGGCGGTTGTCGGGACAGGGCTTCGGATCTGTTGATGCGGTCGCGAGGAGCCGGAGTGGCCTGACACCCCCGGGCCCGGCGGCATGGGTCGGCAGACGCCACGCCGGCCTGACATGCGGCAGAAGCGTTGTGCGGAGCCGGACCGCCTGGCCCCATCGGGCCACGGGCCCAATGCGCCAGCCCCTCACGGACACCCTACATCAAATTTAGAATCTTGATTCTGTTGTAGGTTAGGTGTCACCCGCCTCGCCGTCAACGGCGCCTGTCGACCCCGGTCCGTGACCGGGCGGTCGCGGACCTCGGTCTTCCTCCGGTCACACGTCGGTGGCGATCACGGCCCCGCCGGGGAGCCTCTTGGCGGCGCCCACGACCACGGTGGTGGACGTGCTGCCGATGTCTCCCGGGCCGAGTACGTCACCGGGGCGCATCACGGTGCCACGCGAGGCGTTTCGTCGGCGATGACGACGTACGGGCCAAGGGTGGCGGCGGTGCCTTACCCTTGCAGGGCACGAGGCGAACCCGCATCTCGCCGACCTGCTCGGGAGTGAGGTTGCGGCCCTCAGCAGCCGATGACCGCAGCGACTTCGCGTTCGAAGTCGAGGACGTGTGCCCCCTGGGGCACGGGGACATCGTCGTACGGGCCGATGACCTCGCAAGGGTGACGTGACGAAGTCCCGGCTGGTCGGTGGCTCCAGTGGTGGCAGCAGGCGTACCTGCGACGGAGAGAGCCTCGCCGGGGTTGTCGAGGGCGGCGCCGGCTTCGAGCAGCGCCGGGGAGGCCGTCGCGGAGACGGATCAGCTCGTGCGGCTCCAGGCTCCGGCGGAGTTCGAAGCGAGCCCCGAGGCCCGGGGACGCGGCAGAGGAGTCAGGGCAGTTCGACAGGGCACCGCGCCCCGGAGACCGGGGTGATCAGACCGGCGCAGCGACGAAGCAGCCGCGGTCGACGTCGTTGAAGGACTCCTTGACCTCCAGTTCGGGGTGTTGTCTCCCGCCATATGCCGACCCGGGCCCCAGATCTCGCGGTGCCCGGCCCGCACACACGGCCGGAGCCATGCAGGTACTCGTGGATGCCGCGCATCTCGAAGGAGACGTGGTGCAGGGACGTGTGCGGGCCCCGCGCGACGGCCATGGAGGGGTGCCGGCCGGAGATCCGGGGGAGAGACTCGACGCGCTCCGGCAGTTGACCGAACAGGGCCACGGCGTCTTTGACACACCCAGCCGTCATGACGTGTGCGACGAGGGCGCACCGGTTGGCCGGGATGGCCCGAGCCAGGATCGCGACGGCCCCCTCCGGGCGTCCGGCGTCCGAAAGGAGCTCCGCGAGGTTCTGCGCCTCGAACCAACTGTCCGATTCAGGGCGCGCCTGGGCCTCCTCGATCGCCTGCTCCAGGCGACCGCAGGAGACCAGGAGCTTGGTCCGCAGTCGGAAGAAGGTGTACTCCTCAGAACCAGATCGGGCCTTGCGGTCATCGAGGCACGCCAAGCCGTCCTCGGCACGGTCCTGGTCGGCATACCTCAGCGGGCGCGTCGGCACCGGGCCGACGCGGGAGTGGTGGCGGACCTGCGCGCCGGACGCGTTGTATCGGCGGGTGTGTGGCGCCGTCGGGGACGGGCCGGCCCCGACGGCCGCGAAGTGCCGTCGGGACCGGCCCGGTTCTGGTGCCCGTCAGGGGCGGGGGATCAGCCCGCGCCGGTCGGGTCGAAGGGGATGCCGTCCGGCTTGGCGTTCTTGAGTTCCTCCACGAAGCGGCCGTCCTTCAGTGGGAAGTTGGCCTTGCCCCAGGTGGCGTTCTGCATCTTGCTCTGGAGGTTCACGCCGTTGTTGCCGGCCGGGAAGCTGTTCCAGCTGACCAGGCCGGGGTGGTCCCAGCCGCCGTCGCTCCACGCCTCCGGGACCTCACCGGACTTGGCGAAGCGGAAGCTGTGGGTCGAACCGCCCTCCTTGTGGTAGACGACCTTGAGGCGGACGCCGTCCTTCTGGACCGAGGAGAACGACGCCTTCGTGTACTTGCCGTGGGCGGATACGGCCACGTGCTGGGGCGTGCTCGCGCCCTGCGGTATCCATACCACCGCGGCCTCCCAGTCGTGGCGGTGCGAGGTGGGGGTGCAGTTGGCGCAGCTCATGTCCTTCTCGAAGTACAGGGTGTAGACGATCCCGCACCAGCCGTTGTTGCACTTCACCCGCGAGTAGGTGTTGGCCTTGCCGAGGTGGCCCGAGCGGCACTGGCCGGTGACCGAGCCGCTGTCGTCGAGGCCGCCGTTGAGGGTGCCGTTCTTGTCGATGGCCGCCACGGGGAAGCAGCTGTCCGTGTCGTAGTCGAACAGGGGCTGGAACGTCTTCTGGAACGACGTGGTGCTCACGGGCAGCGGCGACAGCACGGCGGCGTGCGCGCTGCCCGTGAAGCCTATGGCAAGGACGCAGGCGCTGCCCGCGACGAGCGCGGCCCTGCCGAGGCGACCGGGACGGGACTTCACTGACTTCTTCGCGACTTGGGGCATCAACGGTTCTCCACTTGCTTCCGCGTGGGGGGTGCCGGTAATTCGGCCTGGCGGGACAGAGGCTGGCAAGTGGCGAATTGATCGGCACCTGTTTCCGTCAGGGCAATCAACTCGGGTGCGGTGGGCTCGGGTTGCTCGGGTTGTTCGGCGGCGTGTACGGCCGTTGTCATCAACGCCACACTTCGTGCGGTCAGGGTTACGCGTGTTGACCGCGATACGTATGTTGATCGCCGCCTGAAGCGTTCATTGAGCCGTTGAGTCGCCAAATGGCAGCAGCATCCGATGTGTTGGGAGAAGGTGAGTCTGTGGGGCGTCCCGAAAGACCCCTGGATCCGGCGGCCGGTCCCGTGCAGCGCCTCGCCCATGAGCTGCGCGAGCTGCGCCGGGCCGCCGGCAGCCCCTCCTACCGGGCGATGGCCGAGGGCGCCGACTTCTCGGCGACGACCCTCTCCCAGGCCGCGGCCGGCGAACGGCTCCCCTCGCTCGCCGTCGTCCGGGGGTACGTACGGGCCTGCGGGGGCGACCCCGAGGAGTGGGAGCCGCGCTGGAAGGAAGCTGAGGCGGCGGCCACCGAGGCCGCCGTGGACGACGGCGGGGACGGTCTGGTCCCGTACCGGGGCCTCGCCCGATTCGAACTGGACGACCACGCGCTGTTCTTCGGCCGCGACCGACTCGTGGAGGAGCTCTGCGAGCTGGTCTGCGCACACCGCTTCGCGGCCGTGTTCGGCGCCTCCGGCAGCGGCAAGTCCTCGCTGCTGCGCGCCGGGTTCCTCCCCCGGGTCCGCGAGAGCATCGCGCGGCGGGGGTGTGACGCGGTGCTGCGGGTGTTCACCCCGGGCGCTCGGCCGGCCGAGACGTACGGGCATCTGCTGGTCACCGCCGAGGGCGAGCCGGAGAGCTGGGTGGTGGTCGACCAGTTCGAGGAGGTGTTCACCCTCTGCCGGGACGAGGCGGAACGGGCCCGTTTCCTCGACCTGTTGCTCACCGCCCGCGACCCCGGCTCTCGGCTGCGCGTCCTCATCGCCGTACGCGCCGACTTCTACGCCCGCTGCGCCGAACACCCTGACCTCGCGGCCGCGCTGCGCCACGCCGGGCTGCCGGTCGGCCCGATGACCGCGGACGAGCTGCGCGAGGCGGTGGTACGGCCCGCGCAGGCGGCCGGGCTCCTGGTCGAGCGGTCGCTCGCCGCGACCGTCGTCGAGGAGATCCTCGGCCGGCCCGGCGCGCTGCCCATGCTGTCGCACGCCCTGCTGGAGACCTGGCGGCGCCGTAAGGGCCGCATGCTGACCACAGCCGCATACGAGGCGGCCGGCGGGCTCAACGGCGCGATCGCGGCCAGCGCCGAGGAGGTGTACGGACAGCTGTCCGCGCCCCAGGCCACGGCCGCCCGGCAGCTCCTGCTGCGGCTGGTCGAGCCGGGCCGGGGCACCGCCGACACCGGGCGCCCGCTCACCCGGGACGAACTCGAGGAGTGCGGCCACCCCGATCTGCGTCTCGTCGTCGAACGGCTCGCCCGCGCCCGGCTGCTGACCGTCGACGAGGGGGGCGTACGCCTCGCCCACGAGTCCCTGATCGACGGCTGGCCCCGGCTGCACGGCTGGATCGACCAGGACCGCGAACGGCTGCGCCACCACCGGCAGCTCACCGAGGCCGCCCGCGCATGGCTGGAGCACGACCGCGACCCCGGCGCCCTCTACCGGGGTGCCCGCCTGGCGCGCACGGAGGAGCTGTTCCCCGGCTGCGGCACCGACACCGCGCTCACCGAGGGCGAACGTGCCTTCCTCACCGCCGCGTTCGGCGCCCGCGAGGCGGAACGCCGGGCCGCAGTCCGCTCCACGCGACGTTCCCGGTTCCTGATCGGCGCGCTCTCGACGGTCCTCGCCATGGCGTGCGTCGCCGGCCTCGCCGCCTGGCAGCAGCACGACGACAACCGCCGGCAACAGACGCAGAACACCGCCCGCCGCATCGCCGCCGTCGCCGACGGCCTGCGCACCACCGATCCCCGCGCCGCCCTCCTCCTCGGCGTCGCCGCCTGGCGCATGGCCCCGCTCCCGGAAACCCGCCGGGCCCTCCTCGGCTCCCTCGCCCAGCCCGAGTCCGACTCCTTCAGCGACCCCGCCTCCGGCTACCGCTCCCAGCGCTTCCTCGCCGACTCCGGCCGCACCCTCCTCAGCGTCGACGACCGCACCTGGCAGACCTGGAACCTCGGCACCCGCCGCGCCACCGCCTCCGGCCGCCTCCCCGAGGGCGAGGTACTGGCCGCCGGCCCGGACGCCCGGATCCTGGCGATCTCGGGGACCGACGGGGACGGCGTACGCCTGTGGAACACACGGGCCGGCCGGTGGACCGGGGGCCCGTCGCTCCCGCCGGGCGGCGAGGGGATCACCTTCGGGGCGAGCGGACGGAGTTACGTCGTGGGGGGCGTCGGCACGGACACCGGCTCCGGCGCCGACCACGTACAACTGCGGTCCGTCGCGGACGGCGCGGTGCTGTTCGAGGCGCGGGGGACCACCCCCGCGAACGTGGCGCCCAGCGACGACGACCGACTGGTGGCGGTGTGCCCCGCCGGGAAGACGCCGCAGGTGCTGGAGGTCGACGACCGACGCGTGGTGCACGGCACATGGGAGCGGGCCCACGGCGCGTGTGACGACGACTCGGCGGTCGTCTTCGGGGCCGACGGCCGGTTCGGCGTCGTCGGCGAGCACGGCGTGCGGGTGTGGGACGTCCGCTCCGGCGCCCCGGTCGCGGAGATCCGGGACCCCGAGGTGCGATACGCGTCGTTCAGCCGCGACTGCGCGTTCCTGGCGACGGCCGGTTCCGCCGGCGAGGTCAGGGTGTGGCGTCTGTCGGCCCCGGCCGCGCCCGTGTTGCGCCACCCCGTGAACAACCAGCACCTGCGCGGCGGCCTCGCCTGGGACCCCGGTCCGCCCGTCCTCCGCTACCTGGAAGGCGGCACGGCCCACACTCTCGACCTGACGACGACCGTCACCGCCGCCTGGCGCGACCACCCCATGGACGGGGTGCTCCTCAGTCCCGACGGCCGAGTCTTCGCCACCGCCGAACGCGCCGCCCCCGGCTTCGGCTTCGAACTCCGCGCCACCGAGAACGGCCGCCTGCTGCGCACCCTGCCACCCCCGCCGCCTCCCCAGCCGGTCCCAGCCGCCGCCTCCGAGGGCCGCGATGCCCCCGACGCCGGCAACACCCACAGCAAGGCGCCGGCCGCGCCGCTCGCCCCCGGTAACACCGTCCCGCAGATGGCGTTCAGCCCCGATGGCAGCAAGATCGTCTACGGCATCACCGCGCTCGGCGCCCGGGCCGCGCCCCAGCGGTTCACCGTCTGGGACCTGGTACGCGACCGCGAACAGAGCACGCTCGACCTGGCGCGCACCCAGTCCGGCACGGCGGTGACCGCCCTGGGTCTGAGCCCCGACGGCCGTACCCTCTTCACCACCCGCACCTCGGCCACCGGCGAACCGAGCAACGAGCAGTGGGACACCGTGAGTCGCCGCCGCCTGGGCGCCCTCACCGCCCCCGGCCTCGCCAGCGCACTGGTGACCCTCAGCCCTCGCGACGAACTGGTCGTCGGGGACAACCGGGTCGGCCGCAAGGGTGCCAGGCGGACCGTCGCGCTCGACCTCGTCCAGGGCGACCACATCACCGCGCTGACGTTCAGCCCCGACGGCGGTTTTGTGGCCGCGGGCGACCGTACCGGCCGGGTCGCCCTGTGGGACGGCGACCTGCGCCGCCGCGCCGGCATCCTGCGCAACGTCTTCCCGGCCCCCCTCGGCGACACTCCCGAGGCAGTCAGCGCCCTCGCCCTCAGCCCCGACGGCCACACCCTCGCCGTCGGCGGCGACGCCGGCACCATCCAGCTCTGGGACACCACCACCCAACAGCCCCTCGGCGGCCC
>NZ_VJZC01000020.1 GCF_009377185.1 Streptomyces spongiae | reverse complement strand
ACCCCAGCCAGCCCCCGCCCCGGAGCCTGGGCGTAGCCCAGGGACTCACTCTCCAGGGGCCGGTGAAAACTTTCGGACACAACCTTGACACGTGACTGAATCCAAGTCTTAGCTTGCCTCCGATTATTTAGATTCATGAAGCGAGTTCATGTACGTGAACGGAGGTACTCGCTCATGGGTGCTAGCCACCGGCGCCACCGGCGCCGACGCCTGGCCGCCGCGCTCACCACCGCAGGGCTCCTGTTCGGAACGGCCGCCTGCGGCTCCGGCTCCGACGCCGCCGACAGCGGCAACCCGAACACGCTCGAGGTCTGGACCCGAAGTGGTCCGGACTCCGCCGCCACATACGAGCGCGTGTTCGCCGCCTTCACCAAGAAGACCGGCATAAAGATCGACTATCAGCCGGTCCCCAACTTCGACCAGCAGCTCCAGAGCCGGGCGTCCACCAAGGACCTGCCCGACGTCATGATCAACGACACCGCGCTGATGGGCAGTTACCAGCGTCAGGGGCTGCTGAAGCCGATCGCCCCCGACTCGATCGCCGGTCACGGACAGATCACCGACAAGAGCTGGTCCTCCACGGTCGGCCTCGACGGCAAGCACTACGGCATCCCGTACTCCCGCCAGGCCTTCACCCTGATGGTCCGCAAGGACTGGCGCGAGAAGCTGGGCCTGCCGCAGCCGAAGACCTGGCAGGACATGCTGACCCTCGCCAAGGCCTTCGCCACCCGTGACCCGGACGGCGACGGCAAGAAGGACACGTACGGCATGGTCGTCCCCGGCAGCGCCCAGAACGGCTACGTCACCTGGTGGGGCGCCAGCTACCTGTGGCAGGGCGGCGCGCAGATCATCAAGCCCGACGGCGACGGCGGGTACAAGCCGGCCATGGACTCGGCGGCAGCCGTCCGCACCGTCACCTGGCTGAAGAAGAACCTCTTCTGCGGTGACAACGGTGTCATACAGCCCGGCGGACTCACCTCCGTCACAGCCACCGCCACCAACTTCCAGGACGGCAACGCCGGCATGTACCTCACCGGCCCCTACAACATCGTCACCTTCGACGACGCGCTCGGAAAGGACAAGTACGAGGTCCTCCCCGCCCCCGCGGGCCCGGCCGGCTCCACCGTGCTGGCCGACGGCGAGAACATCTACTTCGGCGCCCGGACGGGGAAGGCGAGGCAGGAGAAGACGCTCGCCGCGTTCCTCATATCCCCTGAAGGGCAGCGGCTCGCCATGACCGGCAAGAACCAGCCCGTCGTCCGCATCCCCGTCAACTCCACGCTCGACGCCGCGAAGGTCCGCGACGACGCCCGCTGGAGCGTGGTGCAGAAGGCGTACGAGAACGCCTCCCAGCAGTTCCCCAACGCCCCGGACTTCGCCCCGGTCAAACAGGACACGGCCGACAGCCTCAACGCGCTGTTCACGTACTGCGGCAGCGACGTCCGCTCCGGTCTGAAGGAGCTGAACGACACCCTCGCCGGTGACCTCAAGGACCAGGACCTGTTGAAATGACCGCTACCGTGACCACGCCGGGCGCCCCGACCCGGCAGCGCAGAGCGCTTTCCCAGCGGGCCTTCGGGAAGATCGCCCTCAGCAGGAAGGCCGTACTCCCCTGGCTGTTCCTCGCGCCCGGCCTGCTGCTCGCCCTCGTCTTCAAGTTCGTCCCCATGGGCAAGGGCATCTGGCTCAGTCTCTTCGAGGTGCGCCCGTTCCTCGGCGACAAGTGGGTCGGCCTCGACAACTACACCCGGGTCCTGTCCGACCACCGCTTCCAGGACGCCATCGGCCACACCCTGGTCCTCGGCATCGGCCAGTCGCTGGGCGCCATCGCCCTCGGCTTCCTCCTCGCCCTGCTGCTGGAGGGCCAGGCCCGCTCGCTGAGGATCGTCCGCACCGCTGTCTTCCTGCCCGTCGTCACCGCGACCGCGGTGGTCGGCGAGTTGTGGCGGCTGATGTACTACCCGACGTCCGACGGCCTCATCAACAGCGGCCTCGGGTTCCTGGGCCTCGGGCCCGTGCCGTTCCTCGACAACCCGGACACGGCTCTGTGGGCGACGATGGCCATGGGCATCTGGATCTGGGCGCCCTACAACATGGTGATCCTCCTCGCCGGGCTCGCCGGCGTCGACCGCCACCTCTACGAGGCCGCCGCGATGGACGGCGTCTCGCTCTGGCAGCGCCTGCGCTACGTCACGCTGCCCGCGATCCGCCCGGCCCTCGGCATCGTCCTCGTCCTCGCCGCCATCCGCGGACTACGCGTCTTCACCGAGGTGTACGTCCTCACCGGCGGCGGCCCGGCCGGCTCGACCGACGTGTGGATGACCCGCGCCTACACCCTGGGCTTCACCCGCAACGACATCGGCAGCGCCTCGGCGGCCTCCGTGGTGCTGCTCTGTGTGACGCTGCTGCTCACCGTCACGGTCAACTACTTCCGCAAGAGGGGAGACGTGCGATGAGCGCCCCCGCCATCGACCCCGTTCAGACGCCGTCCGGGAAGCCCGGGAAGTCCGCGAAGCTCTCGGTCTCCCTCACCGGACGGAGTGGCGGGCAGCGCCGTACCACCCCCGCCCGTTTCGACACCGCCCTCGGCTGGAGCGACCGTCCCGGACCTGCCTGGGCCCTGCGGATCCTGCTCTGCGCGATCGCGCTGGGAGTCTTCGCGGCACCGTTCCTGACGATCCTCTCCGGTGCCCTCAGCACCCACCCCAGCGGCTCGTCGCTGTCCTTCTTCCCGCACGACGCCACCCTGCTGAACATGCGGGTGGCGGGCGAGCGCGGCATCTGGGACTACTTCTCCAACTCCCTCGTCATCGCGGGCGGCGGACTGCTCCTCCAGCTCGTCGTCTGCACGCTCGCCGCGTACGCGCTGGCCCGGCACAGATTCCGCGGGCAGGCCCTCGTCCTGACGCTCTTCATGCTGACGATGATGCTCCCCGAGGAGGTCATCGCCATCCCCCTGTCCCTGGTCCTCGGCCATGTGCCGGTCCTCGGCCTGGACCTCAAGGGCACTGTCTGGGGCGTGATCCTGCCGCTCGGCGCCTGGGGCTTCTCGGTGATGCTGCTGACCGAGTTCATGAAGGACATCCCCGACGAGATCGAGGAGGCCGCCCGCCTCGACGGCGTAGGCGAGCTGCGGATGCTGTGGCAGGTCGTCCTGCCGCTGTGCAAGCCCGCGCTCGGCGTGGCCGGCGTGCTCGGCTTCATCATGATCTGGGACCAGTACCTGCTGCCCCTGATCGCCGCGAAGGACCCCACCGACTACACGGTCACCGTCGCCCTGGCCGTCCTGCGCACCGACCCCGAGGTCGGCTCCGGGGTGGTGCTGGCCGGTGCGGTCATCGCGCTCGTACCCAGTCTCGTCGTCTATCTGCTCCTCCAGCGCTCGCTCGTCACCGGCATCGCCGCCGGTGCCACGAAGGGCTGACCCACCCCGCCACCTTTGAGGGAGACATGAAGTTCCAAGGAGTGCTGTTCTTTCCGGTCACGCCGTTCGCCCCGGACGGCTCGCTGGACGAGGAGCGGCTCGCCCAGCACATCGAGTCCGGTGTCGCGGCCGGTGCGGGCGGCGTCTTCGTCGCCTGCGGCACCGGTGAGTTCCACGCGCTGTCGAGCGAGGAGATCGAGCGGGCCACGCGCGTCGCGGTGACCACCACCGCGGGGCGCGCGCCCGTCCTCGCCGCGGCGGGAGGCCCCGTGCCGGTCGCGCGCGACCAGGCCGCCCGGATCGAACGCGCGGGCGCCGACGGCATCCTGCTGCTGCCGCCGTACCTGGTGAGCGCACCGCAGCAGGGCCTCGTGCGGTACGTGAGAGAGGTGACGGCGGCCACCGGCCTGCCGGTGATCTTCTACCAGCGCGGCACGGCCCGGCTCACCGAGGCCACGGCCGCCGAGATCGCCGCGCTGCCGTCGGTCGTCGGCCTCAAGGACGGTCTCGGTGACATCGAGCGTATGCACCGCATCGTGCGGGCGGTGCGTGCCGTGCCGGGCACCGAGGACTTCCAGTTCTTCAACGGCCTGCCCACCGCCGAGATGACCGCGCCCGCCTACCGCGGGATCGGCGTCGAGCTGTACTCCTCGGCGGTGTTCGCGTTCGCCCCGGAGATCGCGACAGCCTTCCACCGCGCCCTGACCGAGGGCGACGAGGCGCTGGTCGCCACGCTCCTCGACGACTTCTACGAGCCGCTCGTCGAGCTGCGTGACGAGGTCCCCGGATACGCCGTCTCGCTGATCAAGGCCGGAGTGACCCTCCGCGGCCTGGACGTGGGCGGCGTACGGGCACCATTGCTGGACCCCGCGCCTGAGCACGTGGCCCGGCTGACGACACTGATCGACCGCGGACTGGAGGCGATTCACGCATGAGCAGCACCCCGGGCACCCGTATTCGCGAGCTGATCGTCACCCCGATCGCCTTCCGCGACCCGCCCCTGCTCAACTCCAACGGCGTCCACGAGCCGCTCGCGCTCCGCAACATCCTCCAACTCGTCCTGGAGGACGGCACGGTGGGCCTCGGCGAGTCGACGGGCGGCGCCGTACGCCTTGAACGGCTCATGGCCGCGGCGAAGGCGGTCGTCGGCATGGACGTCTTCGACACGACCGCCGTCTCCGCCGCGATCGACGCCGCCCTCCTCGCCACCGTGCCCAGCTCCCACGAGCGCGGCTGGACCACCTCGGCCGTCGAGGTGGCCTGCCTCGACGCGCAGGGCAAGCTGCTCGGGCGTCCGGTCAGCGACCTGCTGGGCGGCAGGGTCCGTGACGCGGTGCCGTTCGCGGCGTACCTGTTCTACAAGTGGGCCGAGCACCCGGCGCTGGACGGCCGCCCGGCCGTGGGCGACGACTGGGGCGAGGCCCTCGACCCGGCGGGCGTCGTCGAGCAGGCCCGCCTGATGCGGGAGCGGTACGGCTTCAGCTCGTTCAAGCTGAAGGGCGGGGTGTTCCCGCCGGACGAGGAGATCGCGGCCATGCGGGCCCTCGCGGAGGCGTTCCCCGGACAGCCGCTGCGTCTGGACCCGAACACGGCGTGGACGGTGGAGACGTCGAAGTACGTCGCCCGCGAACTCGCCGACGTCCTCGAGTACTTGGAGGACCCGACCGCGACGATCCCCGGTATGGCGGAGGTGGCCAAGGACTCCTCGCTCCCCCTGGCCACCAACATGTGCGTGGTCGCGTGGGAGCACCTGAAGCCCGGGATCGAGCAGAACGCGATCCAGGTGCTCCTCACCGACCACCACTACTGGGGCGGGCTGCGCCGTACCCGCGAACTGGCCGCGGTCTGCGAGGCGTTCGGCATCGCGCTGTCGATGCACTCCAACTCACACCTCGGCATCAGCCTCGCCGCCATGACGCATGTCGCCGCGGCCATCCCCAACCTCGACCACTCCTGCGACACGCACTACCCGTGGAACTCGGCCGACGACGTGATCGTCCCGGGCACCCTGGAACTGCGCGACGGAGCGGTCAGGGTCCCGACGGGCCCCGGCCTCGGTGTGGAGCTCGACCACGAGGCCCTCGACCGCCTCCACCGCGTCTACCTGGACTCCGGGAGGCGGGGCCGCGACGATACCGGCTACATGCGCCGTTTCCAGCCGGACTACGAGCTCAGGCTCCCCCGCTGGTGACCCATGGTCGTACGGCCAGCAGGTGGAACTTCGTGGTGCCGCCGTTGAAGCCGAAGTTGTCGTCGGAGACGAGGACGAGGGAGCGGGAGCCGTCGGGCAGGACGGGGCCCCAGGTGATGCCCTCGACGTTGTCGGCGTCTGTGCCGGAGGTGGTGAAGTCGAAGAGCAGCTTCTTTCGCATGGGCGTCTCGGTGCCGGACAGGGCATGCTCGCCGCTCACCTCGGTCGCGCCGCGCGTCGTGGTCCAGTAGAGGCGGATGGCGAAGCCGACACCGGAGGCGAAGGACCGTTCCACGGTGATGAAGTCGGTGCGGCTGATCGCGAGGATCTCGGAGACGCCCCGGTCGGAGGAGAAGGTGTTCACCGGCGGGGGCAGCGGGGCGGTCGCGGCGTCCGAGACCGGGTCGACCTCGTAGACGTACTGGGCCTCGGGTCGTCCCGTCCGGCGGTCCGAGACCAGCAGCCGGGAGGGGCTCCCGCTCGTCAGGCTCGCGGCGGGGCCGTCCTGGACGAGGGCGTTCTCGGTCACGGTGACGGCTTTCCTGCCGTCCGGGGTGAGGGTGAGGCCCTCCAGCGCCTGGTTGTTGCGGACGCCGGCGACGAGCTTGCCGGCGCCGTCCCGGACCGGGGCGTAGGCGTCGGGCAGGGGCAGCTCGCGGCGGTACGCGCCCTCGGGGCCGGCCTCGCGCAGGAACGCCGGCCGGCCGGAGCTGGAAGCGCCCTCGCTGGTCCACAGCAGGCTCCGGCCGCCCGGCGTCCAGCGGATCGACTCGGGGTCGACGGCCTTCGTCGCGAACGGCTCGCCGTCGGTGTCGTCGAGAACCGTCAGGCCCTCCACCACGGGCTTCGTGAACGCGCCGCCGCGCAGGGGCAGACGCAGGGTGTAGAAGCGGGCCTTGCCGTTCTCCGAGCGGTCGTCGCTGATCGCCACGTACTCGCCGGACCGCCGGTCGTAGTCGATACCGGAGAGCCCGCCGAACGGCATGCCGTCCTCGGTGGTTCCGGCCGGGACGGTGAGCGTGTCCAGGAGCCGTACGGCCGGGGGGCGTTCGTGCGGAGCCGCCATCGCGCTCGCGGGGAGGACCGCGCTGAGGAAGGTGGCCGCCGCGAGGCCGCCGAGGAGGGTGCGATGTCCGTGTCGCATGGTTCTTCTTTCCGGGAAGGGTGGGCAGGGCGGAACCACCGCGTGGCGGCACGGTGCGGGTGTGGAGTGGATGTCACATGGAGGCGGCCGTGACCTCCCCGGCGCCCCTGCGCTTACGGCGCCAGGCGTACACGGCGAGCGCCACCAGCGTCAGCGCGTAGGGGATCGTCGAGACCAGCTGCGGCGGCACGTCCAGGGTGCCGAGTTGTACGGCCAGCGCCTCCGCCGCGCCGAAGCCGAGCGCCGCCAGGAAGACACCCCAGGGCCTCAGGCCGCCGAGGAACACGGCGGCGAGGGCGATGAAGCCGCGCCCCGCGGTCATGTCCCGTACGAAGAAGGACACGTAGCCCATGCTGAGGAAGACCCCGGCGAGTCCGGCGAGGGCACCGCTCAGCGCGAGGCCCGCGTACTGGACGCGCCGTACCGCGATGCCCACGGAGGCGGCGGCCTCGGGCATCTCGCCGACGGCGCGCAGGTGGAACCCGAAGCGGGTGCGGTAGAACAGCCAGGCGACGGCCGGGGCGGCCAGGAAGGCCAGCCAGGTGACCGTGTTCTGGCCGCTCAGCACGTCCCCGAGCACGGGGATGCTCTCGATGCCCGGCAGGGCGACGGTCGGCAGGGTGCCGCTCTTCAGACCGGACGTGCCGCCCTTGTCGTCGAGGAAGGTGAAGACCGTGTAGGCGGTGGCGCCCGAGGCGAGCAGGTTGAGGCCGATGCCCGCGATGATCGCGTCGGCGCCCAGCTCCAGGCGCAGCGCGGCGAGCAGCAGACCGAGGAGCGCGGCGACCGCGATCCCGCACACCGCTCCGGCCGTCACCGAGCCGCTGTACCCGGCGACCAGCGCCCCGGTGCAGGCGGCGGAGAGCATCTGGCCCTCCAGGCCGATGTTGCTGATCCCGGCGCGCTCGGCGACGAGTCCGCCGAACGCGGCGAGCAGGTAGGGGGTGGCGACCCGCAGCACCGCCGCGAGGAAGGCGCTGCTGAGGACGACGTCGAGGACGGAACTCATCGGACACCCGCCTGTCTGCGCGCGATGCGGCGCTTGAGGAGGTCCGGCAGGGCCTGGGCGGTGACCAGCAGCACGATGACCGCCTGGATGACCACGACGATCTCGGTACCGACGTCCGTCTGCTGTTCCATGATGTCTCCGCCGGAGCGCAGGTACGAGTAGAAGAGCCCGGCGACCACGACGACCAGCGGGTTGTTGCGGGCCAGAAGGGCCACGACGATCCCCTCGAAGGCGAGGCTTCCGGCGAGGCCCGGTTCGAGGCGCCCGTACACGCCCTGCACGAGGTGCGCCCCGGCCAGACCCGCCACGGCGCCGCCGATGACGAAGCTCCACTCGATGGCGCGGGGCACGCGGATGCCGCCGTACTCGGCGAAGTCGGGGTTGGAGCCGGTCATCCGGATGCGGTAGCCGAGCGGGGTGCGGGTGATCAGCAGCCACAGCGCGACGGCCGTGAGCAGCATCAGCACGAAGCCCGTGTTGGCGCGGCCCAGGGGCACACCGAACCACTCCTGGAGCGGGGTGAGCGCGGAGTCCGGCCGGATGGGGTCCGAGTGCACGGCGGTGCTGCCGGGCTGCTTCAGCGGGCCATTGACCAGGTAGTCGTAGACGCGGACGGCGATGGCGTTGAGCATCAGCGTGGCCACGATCTCGTTGGCGCCGAGCCGTGCCTTCATCGCGCCCGGCACCAGGCCCATCCCGGCGCCCGCGGCGGCAGCGGCGACGAGCGGCACGATCACCGCGACGACGGGCGGCAGCGGCACGAAGATCGCCACCATGGCCGCCGCCAGTGCCCCGGCGTACAGCTGGCTCTCGGCACCCAGGCTGATCTGCCGGGCCCGGAACGGGATGGCCACCGACAGCCCGAGCAGCGTGAGCGTGGTCGCGTCCTCCAGCCAGCGGCCCACCCGGAAGGAGCGCTCCAGTGGCCCGGTGAGCATCGCCTCGTACGCCCGTACCGGGTCCTTGCCGGTGGCGAGCATGACGACGAAGCCGATCGCGAGGGCGGCGAGGATGGTGGCCAGGGTCATGCTGAGGTCGACGGCGAGGTCACGGCGCCGGGTGGCCCGGTAGGCGCGGCGGTCCTCGGTCTCCACGAGGGTGGCGGTCATGCCCTGGCCCCCTCGCCGGCCGAGTCCTGCCCGGCCGTCAGCCGCTCCCTGTCGTGCCGCTCCACGCCCAGCATGCAGAGCCCGACCCGCTTCTCGGTGAGCCCGGTGGTGTCGTCGAAGCGGGCGACCAGGCCGCCGTCCTTGATCACGAGCAACCGGTCGGAGAGGGCGAGCAGTTCGGTGAGGTCGGCGGAGATCAGCAGCACGGCGGCGCCCTGGTCACGGGCCTCGACGAGCCGCTCGTACATGAACCGCATGGCGCCGACGTCCACTCCGCGCGTGACCTGCGAGGCGATCAACAGGCGTGGCCCGGCGGAGAGTTCGCGGGCGACGATCACCTTCTGCATGTTGCCGCCGGACAGGGAGCGCACGGGGACCGACGGGTCGGGCGTGCGGATCGCGTAGTCGGAGATCAGCTGTTCGGCGTGGGCGCGCACGGCCTTCGGCCGCAGGATGCCCCGGCGGGCGAGGGGCGGACGGTCGTGGCGGTCCACCACGAGGTTGTCCGCGATGGACTCGTCGAGGGCGGCGCCGTCGTGCAGCCGGTCCTCGGGGACGTAGCCGACGCCCGCACCGCGGTGCCCGGCTACGTCGAGTCCGGCGGTGTCGGTGCCGTCGACGTGGACCGTGCCCGCGGTGGGGCGGCGCAACCCGGCGAGGATCTCGGCGAGTTCGGTCTGCCCGTTGCCCTCGATGCCGGCCACGCCGACGATCTCCCCGGCGGCCACGTCGAAGTCGAGGCCGTGCAGGGACTGGCCGGTCACGGCGCGGTACTCCAGGTTCCGTACGCGCAGGGTCGTTCCGGCCGGGCGGGCGGGGGCGCGCTCGACGTCGAGGGACAGGTCCCGTCCGACCATCATCGCGGCCAGTGAGCGCTCGGTGGCGTCGGCGGTCGCGACGGTCGCGACCAGGGAACCCGCCCGCATCACACTCACCTTGTCGCTGATCTCCCGTACCTCGCGCAGTTTGTGGGAGATGAACAGCACCGTCATGCCGCCGTCGCGCAGCCGGCGCACCGCGGCGAACAGGTCCTCGGTCTCCTGCGGGGTGAGCACGGCGGTCGGCTCGTCGAGGATCAGGACGCGGGCCTTGCGGTGCAGCGCCTTGAGGATCTCGGTGCGTTGCCGCATGCCCACGGACACCTCGTCGACGCGCGCCACGGGGTCGACGGCGAGGCCGGACTCCTGGGCGAGCCGCGCGGTGGTCTCGATGGCCGCCTTCACGTCGACGAGGCCGCGGCGGCCGGGTTCGACGCCGAGGACGACGTTCTGGGCGACGGTGAAGGACGGCACCAGCATGAGGTTCTGGTGGACCATGCCCACGCCGAGGGCGATGGCCGCGCCGGGGCCGCGCAGCACCCGTGGCCGGCCGCCGATCAGGATCTCGCCGGAACTGGGCTGTTCCAGGCCGTAGAACAGCTTCATCAGGGTGGACTTGCCGGCGCCGTTCTCCCCGACGACCGCGCGGATCTCGCCCGGTGGGACCTGGAGGTCCACTCCGCGTACGGCGCGCACGCCGTTGCCGTAGGTCTTGGTGACCGCGCGGGCGGCGACGGCCGCTCCGGCGTCACCCCATGACTCGTTCATCTCGCGAGGCGCTTCCGGCTAGAGGGCGCTGGGGACCGTGACGGAGCCGGACTTGACCTTGTCAGCGGCTTGCTGGAGTGCGGTGCGGGTCTTCTGCGGGACCAGCTCCTTGAAGTGGTCGTCGTTCACGTAGCCCACGGCGTCGTCGGCGAGGCCGACCGTGTCGACGGCGCCGTACTTCAGGGAGTCCTTCTTGTCGTCCTGCGCGGCCTTGTAGAGGGCGTTGCCGACGTTCTTCAGGATGGAGGTGACGACGGTGTTCTTCTGGGCCTGGTCGGTGAGGGTCTGGTACTGGTCGGAGTCCACGCCGAAGGTGTAACGCCCGGCGCTGACGGCCGACTCGAAGGTGCCGAGTCCGGAGAGCCCGGCGACCGGCCACACCAGCGCGGCGCCCTGGCCGTACATCGCGGTGGAGATCTCCTTGCCCTTGGCGGGGTCGCCGAAAGGCTTGTCGCCGCCCACGTACTGCACGAGCACGTCGGAGTTCTTTCCGCCGGCGTCCTTGAATCCGGCCTTGAAACCCACGACGAAGTCGTCGATGACGGGAATCTTCACTCCCGGCATGACGCCGACCTTCTTCAAGGATTCCGCTCCCTTGAGGGATTTCCCGGCCACCAGCTTCTCGGCGAGGAATCCGGCGAGATAGCCGCCCTCGTTCTGCTTGAAGGTCACGGAGTAGACGTTCTCGCACTTGTTGGAGCACGTACCGTTCTTGCCCGTGTAGTCGACCGGGGCGTCGAAGAGCCAGAACTTCTTGTCCGGGTATTGCGGGGCGAGTTCGCCTATGTAGTCGGTGACCTCGAAGGTGCCGGCGGCCAGGATGTCGTAGTCGTCGGCCGCGGCGGCGTCCTCGAAGCCGGGCTCCCACTTGGTGCGGTCCGAGCCCAGTTCCACCACCTTGAGCTCGTAGCCGAGGTCCTTCTCGGCCTTCTTCAGCCCCTCGTAGGCGGAGTCGAAGAACGACTTGTCGCCCAGTCCGCCATTGATCACGAGTTTGATGCGCGGCTTTCCGGACGCCGCCGCTCCGGAGTTGTCGTCGCCACCCGATCCTCCGCACGCGGTGAGGGCGAGTGCCCCCGCCACCGCGAGGGCGGCGCTTCTTCCGTGTCGCATCATCATTCTCCTGGTCGGTGAGTGGCCGATCATTGTTTCCTGCCTCGGTATGCGTTGCGTTGACAGTAGGAAGTGCAAAACGTTTTGGCTACGTCGCTGGGTTTCGGTCTGATTACCTCAAGGAGAAATTCGGACATCGCCGAGCAGGGCCGCCGCGGCGATGCGCACGGCCCGGTCGAAGCAGGTCTCGCGCTCGGCGGCGGAGAGGGCCTCCTCGGTGCGGAGGTGGTCGGAGGCCGTCAGCACGGCCAACGCCTCGCCGCCCTCGGTGGCGGCCACGGCGTACAGTCCCGCCGCCTCCATCTCCACGGCGAGCGTGCCCCTGCGCTCCAGCGCGTCGAAGAGGGCGGGACGGTCGAGGTAGAAGTGGTCGCTGGTGAACACCGGGCCGATGTGCACCGCGGCCTCGCCCTGCTGCCCCGCCGCGTTGGCGGCCGCGCGCAGCAGGCCGTAGGAGGGCGTGTGCGAGAGGCTCACGCCGTCGACGAGGACGCGGCTGATGCTGGAGTCGGTGTGCGCGGCCGAGGCGATCACCACGTCCCGCACGGCCACCGTGAGCGGCAGCGCCCCGGCGGTGCCGACCCGGACGATCCTGCGCACGCCGTAGTGCCGGAACAACTCCGTCGCGTAGATCGACACGGACGGGATGCCCATGCCGGAGGCGAGGACCGACAGGGGCTCGCCCCGGTGGGTGCCGGTGTAGCCGAGGACGCCGCGGACGTCGGTGACCAGCCGCGCGTCCGCCAGAAACGTTTCGGCGATGCGCCGGGCCCGGCGCGGGTCTCCGGGCATGAGGACGAGCGGGGCGAAGTCGCCGGGGCCGGCGGCTATGTGGGGTGTGCCGGTCACGGGGCCGTGGCCGGGCCGGGTGCCGGTGACCGGGCTCGCGCCGGATTGGTCGCCGACGGCCCGCTCGCGCTCGGCCCGGTCGGCGGGCACGGCAGCGTCGGGCACGGCAGCGTCGGGCACGGCAACGGCGCGCTCGCCTCCGTCCCGGGCGCCGGGCGCGGTGGGCGCGTCGTGCCGGTCGGCGGAGCCGCCCGACACCTGGTGTCCAGCCGTCACAGCTCCGCCCCCGCCAGCCAGCGCACCAGCCGGTCCCACAGCTCCGCGTACCCGTCCCAGGCCAGGAACGGCGGCGGCGCCCAGTGCGGTGCCACGTCGGAGGTGAACGCGGCGGACCTGCCCGCGCCATGGCTGCCGACCGCGAGCAGCGGATGCCCGGCGCACTCGGCCAGGAGTGCGGCCTCCTCGCGTACGGCGACCTCGTTGAGGCCGAGCAGCGCCGGCCAGGCCCGCTCCATGCCCCGTACGACCGCGTGCTCGCCCACCACCTCGGGCACGGCGCCCGCCGGGAGCTCCACCCGGTCGTCGCGGTCGAGCATCACCACCGGCAGCGCGGCGGCCAGTGGCGTCCGGCCCCAGCGGGCGCGGGCGTCGATGCCGCTGAAGGTGAGGTAGCCGCCGATCATCAGCACCCCGCCGCCCCGCTCCACGAAGTCCCGCACCAGCTCGGAGCGGTCCGGGGCGGGTACGGAGGCGCTGAAGGTCTGGGGCGGCAGCTGGAAACTGTTGGCGCCGACGTCGCTGATGACGACGACGTCGTACGTGTCGAAGCCGTCGGCGGAGTCCGGCACGCGCGTGGGTATCTCGTGCGAGGGCACGTACGTCACGTCGTGGCCGCGTGAGCGCAGCGCGTCGAGGAAGACGCCGCCGCCCTCGGTGTACTCCGCGGTGTGGAAGGCGTCGAAGCCCTTCTGGTGGACCGTGTACGTGAACCAGGACTCCCCGACGACGAGGACTCTGGGCATGGCGAACCGCCTTTCGGGCAGGGCAGGTTGGGGCAGCGTGGCACGGGGCGCAGCCGCGTGGAACGGTGTCTTGGGGCGCCCGGAGACAGGGGTCAGCGGTGTCGTAGGGCGGTGGCCGGGGCCGTGCTGCCCCGTACCTTCAGCTCGACGGGAAGCGTGTGCCGGGACGCGGGCGGGACCTCGCCCCGGGTGACGTACTGGAGGAGTTGCGCGGTGGCGGTGCGGCCCACGTCGTAGGCGGGCTGGTGCACGGTGGTCAGGGGCGGGTGGGCCAGTGAGGCGGCGCGGATGTCGTCGAAGCCGGCCACCGAGATGTCGTCCGGCACCGACAGTCCGGCCTCCCGCAGCGCGGTGAGGGCGCCGAACGCCATCAGGTCGTTGGCCGCGAACACGGCCGTGCAGTCGAGGCCGCCCCGGTCGAGGAGGTCGGCGACCAGGCGGTAGCCGGAGCTCTCCTTGAAGTCGCCGACGCGTTCGACGACCTCACCCCCGAAGGCCCGGACGAAGCCCTGCGCACGGGCGACACCACTCTTCAGTGCGCGCGGGCCGGTCAGCATCAGGGCCCGCCGGTGACCGAGCGCCCGCAGGTGCTCGCCGACCAGCCGCCCGCCCGCCTCGTGGTCCGCGGTCGCGATGAGCGCGCCCTGAAGCCCCTCGACCTCCTCGTCGGCGAGCGCGATGGGGAACTTGCCCATCAGGGCCTCCAGCCGCCTGCGCGACGGCGGGGAACCCGAGGCGTACACCATGCCGTCGATGAACCGGCTGCGGATCATGCCGAGGTAGCGGTCCTCGCGGTCGGCGTCGAACTCGGTGTTGCACAGGATCAGTCCGTAGCCGAGGTCGTGGGCGGCGTCCTCGGCGCCCTTGGCCAGCTCCGCGAAGAAGGTGTTGCTGATGTCGGGGATCAGCAGGCCGATCACCGAGGTGGAGCCGGCCTGGAGGCTGCGGGCGAGCGAGGCCGGGACGTAGCCGAGACGGTTGACGACGCTCCGGACGCGGGCGGCGGTGTGCTCGTTGACCGGCCGGTTGCCGCTCAGGACGTGGGAGACGGTGGTGGGGCTGACGCCCGCGGCGGCGGCCACGTCCTTGATGGAGGCGGGCCGTCGGACGGACACCTGGCGGCCCACCGTGTACGGCTCAGGGGGCATAGTGCTGGACCGCCGTCCCGTGGGAGGTGTCGAGGACGCGCGCCACCACCGCGTCGGCCTCGGCCAGCAGCTCGCTCTCGTCCATGGTCAGCAACTCGCCGTCCCGCATCAGGACCCGGCCGTCGACGATCACCGTGCGCACGTCGGCGGCTCGGGCGCTGTACACGAGCGCGGCGCGCGGGTCGTGCAGCGGACGGCAGTGCGTACCGGACAGGTCGGTGAGGACGATGTCGGCGCGCATGCCCGGCTCCAGCGCTCCGATCCGGTCCTTCAGGCCGAGGGCGCGGGCACCGCCGCGCAGGGCCAGTCGCAGGGTGTCGGAGACCGTCATCCACGTGGCGTCCCGCACGGCCTGCTTCTGGGTGAGCGCGACGAGCCGGAGCGCCTCCCACACGTCGAGGGTGTTGTGACCGGCGGCGCCGTCCGTCCCGACAGCCACGGTGACTCCGGCGGCGAGCAGGTCGCGGACCGGGGTCAGCGGGGACAACGCGTGCTTGAGGTACACCTTGGGGCAGCAGGCCACGGCGGTGGAGTCCGCGTACTCGGCCAGCAACGGGAGGTCGTCCTCGACGATGCCGCAGCCGTGCGCGATCAGGGCGCCGGCGGCCAGCACGCCGGTCTCGTGCAGTACCCGGATCGGCGTGATGCCGCGCCGCTCCAGGCTGGAGTGTGTCTGCTCCAGGTGCTCGGCGGCGTGGATGTGCATCCGCACCCCGAGCCGTCGCGCGTGCCCGGCCAGGGTCCGCAGGTCGGCGTCCTCGACGGTGTACGGCGCGTGCGGCCCGAGCGAGACGGTCACCCGTCCCCCGGCACCGCCGTGCCACTCCTCGGCGAACCGTACGGTCGACTCCAGGGCCTCCTGGCCCCTGTTGCTGAAGTGGGTGGGCGCGATGTCGGCCCGCAGCCCGCTCTCGGCGACCGCCTCGGCGATCTGTTCGGGGAAGAAGTAGTGGTCGGCGAAGGTCGTGACCCCGGATCGGATCATCTCGGCACAGGCCAGCCGGGCGCCGAGCCGTACGTCGGCGGGGGTCAGGTTGCTCTCCATCGGCCAGACCCGGTCGTTGAACCAGCCCTCGACCGTGACGTCCTCGGCGGCGCCGCGCATCAGCACCATCGGGCTGTGCGTGTGCGCGTTGACCAGACCGGGGACGGCGAGCAGCCCGCGCCCGTCGATCACGTCCGCAACCTCGTGTGCTGCCATGCCGGTCGGCCGTATCTCCTGGATGACACCGGCCGCCACCACGATGTCCCGCGCCCGCAGGACCTCGCACTCACCCGTCGGCGGGACGCGCAGCACGTCGCAGCCGCGCACCAGGAGGCGGCCCGCCGACGGGGTGGTTCTGTCACTCATGCGGCACAAGCTAGGCATCCAAAACGTTTTGCACAACCATCGCTTTTCGCGCCACGGAGGTGCAACCTCGGTGCAACGTGGCTGGTGCTTGGCTGGCACCGCCGACCCGAGGAGTGATGCCCCGTGACCGACCCGGAGACCGCCCCGGCGACCGATGTCGTCCCCCGCGTCGAGCTGACCCCCGCGGCCGCCGACCTCCTGAGGCGGCTGCGTGCCGCTCACGGGCCGCTCATGTTCCACCAGTCGGGCGGCTGCTGTGACGGCAGCGCGCCCATGTGCTACCCGGAGGGCGAGTTCCGCACGGGCGGCTCGGACATACTGCTGGCCGAGCTGGCGGTCGAGGGCATGGACGAGCCGGTGTCGTTCTGGATGTCGCGGAACCAGTACGAGGTGTGGAGCCACACGCGGCTCATCGTCGACGTCGTCGAGGGCCGGGGCAGTGGCTTCTCCCTGGAGGCACCCGAAGGAGTGCGTTTTCTGATCCGTTCCCGAGTCGTCGGCGCATAGCCACCGTCACGGCGCCCGCGGTCTGGTCCACTGCCCCTGAGTCCTGGGACAGTTGACGAGACATCAGGGGGTCGCCGTGACGCGTCGGTTCGGACGGTTCAGAACGGTACTGACGGTTCTCGCGGTCTGGAACGTACTGGCCGGTGCCGCCCTCGTGGGCGCGACGCCGGCCAGTGCTGCGCCGGACGCGACCGAGATCGCGCCCGGTGTCGAGTACACCGACTTCGACATCGCGGCGGCGAACGGTGTGGCGCACGCGCACGTGCTGAGCGTCGATCTGCGGGACAAGCACGTACAGGTGGGTCTCCTGCACCCCGGAGCGGTGGCGGCCCGGGCGACGATCTCACGGCTCGCCGACTCGGCGGGTGCCGTCGCGGGGGTCAACGGCGACTTCTTCAACATCACCGAGACCCAGCACCCGGGCGTCGAGGCCACGGGCGCCTCGGTCGGCCCGGCGGTCGCGGCCGGGCACCGCCTCAAGGCCGCGGTCCCGAACGGTCAGCGCTTCGGCCCGGCCCTGCCGCCCGGCACGAATACCGAGCAGGTGTTCGGTGTCGGGACCGACCGCACGGCCCGTCTGGACCGGCTCGTGCTCGAAGGCTCGATCGGAACGACCGAGGGGACCCTGCGGCTGCGCGGCCTCAACCAGTACGCGCTGCCGGAGGGTTCCATCGGCGCGTTCACCTCGGACTGGGGCGCGGTTTCCCGGGCGCGGGCCGTCTGCGGCACGGACACGGACCGGGCGGCTCCGTGCAGCACGGACACGTACGAGGTGATGGTCACCGGTGGCCGGGTGGTGTCGGCGGCGGATTCTCCGGGCCGTGGCCCCATCGCCTCCGGCACGACCGTCCTGGTCGGCCGGGAGGCGGGCGCCCAGCAGCTGCGCAAGCTGTCGGTGGGCGAGAAGGTCACCGTACGGCACCGACTCGTGGCCGCGAAGTCGCGCGTCCCGTACGCCTTCGCGATCGGCGGCTATCCGGTCCTCACCGGCGGACGGCCGCTGCCGGGCCTCGACGCCAGGGTCTCTGCCGTGCGCACCGCTGCCGGCATCGCGAACGGCGGGCGCCGGATGCTGCTGCTCGCCCTGGACGGGGCGGCCGAGTTCCGCACCGGACTCACCATCGCCGAAGTGGCCGACACGATGCGGGAGTTGGGCGCGACGGACGCGTTCAGTCTGGACGGCGGCGGTTCGAGCACGCTGGTCGCGCGCGCATCGGGCGCGGCCGGCGTCTCCGTATGGAACCACCCCAGTGGCAGCGCCGAACGTCCCGTCCCGAACGGCATCGGGGTGTTCTCGAACCCCTGACCGCCAAGCCCCTGACCGCCAAGCCTCTGACCGCCGACGGGCGTCACGGTTTGAGGCTGCTCACGATGTCCGCCGTGGCCGTGATCCCGTTGTGGATGGTCGGGGCCATGCTCGAACTGGCCAGGCAGAAGCCGAGCAGGATGCAGACCACGGCGTGCGACAACTTCAGTGCGCCGTTGCGCAGGAACACCACCGCCAGGACCAGCAGCAGCAAAATGACCGAGATGGACACGACCATCGTCAACCTCCTCCGCCACGTCCGCTTCGCGGCGTTCGGCCGCAAGTGTGGCGTAGCGGAGGGTTCGTCCGTGCGGCTGACGTGTCCGCCGAACGTGTGGTGTCCGCCGTCCGTTTGTCCTACTACCGCTCGTGCGCGTCCAAGAAGGCTTCGAGTCCGGCGAGATCGTCGGTGTTGAGGTGGTCGACACCAGCGGCGAGGAGTTCGCCCCACAGCGCGTCGCGGGCCGCGCCCGGCGCGTCGGGGGTCGCCCAGAAGCGCACCCGCTGCCCCCGCTTGTGCGCCGTGGAGACGATGGAGCGCAGCTTCGTCCGCTCGGCGTCCGGGAACGGACCCACGCCCAGCCAGGTGAAGTTGAGCGTCCAGTTGTCGCTGATCAGCGGGACGAACGAGGCGGGGGCGGAGGTACCGAGGTCGGTGAGGCGCCCGTCGTAGAAGGCACGGCGCACGGTCTGCGCCTCCATGGGCGTGCGGGCGGCGCGGTCGCCGGAGATGACGGCGGTGACCGGGCCCGGGTACACGCGGCCGTGCGCGTAGGTCGTGAACAGGTGCCGGTAGCGCCGCAGATGGCGGTCGAGCTCCAGGTACGTCGACGAACCCTCGGTCTTGATGTCGATGAGGAGCTGCAAGGACTTGCGGTGCCCCCGGTACACGGACCCCTTGTTGGCCTTCACGCGGGCCGCGAGCGGGTCGAGGTAGAGGGATTCGAGGGTGCGGGACGGGTCGAGGTCGACCGGGTCGTGGGCGACGAGGAGTTGTCCCTCGACGAGGTAGATGTCGGCCTCGACGCTTCCGAAGCGGTGGTCGAGGGCGTCGAAGAGGGGACGCGGGTGCTCGTAGTCGTTGTGCGCGTGGGCACGCCACAGCGGTCGCGGGCCGTGCTTCCCGTCGCCCGCCCACGCGTGGGTGGCGGGGAGGGCGACGGAGCCCGCGAGGGCGGCGCCGAGGGTGGTGAGGGCTCTGCGGCGGGTGGTGAGGGCCATGCTCTGCCTCCCTGGTAGTGCCGTACGGGACTCCAGCGAGTATGAGTTCCTGTATGGCCCGATGTGGAGGCGTGTGCGGGGAGTTGGCCGGACTGCCGCTGTGCGTTCACCTGGGTGGCGCGCGGGTCAACGACAAGACCCGCCCTGTGGAGAGGGCGGGCCTTTCGCCGAACCGGCAGGCTACGCAGGCCTATCGGGGCGCCGGGAGATCCACGAGCCCGGCCAGCGACTCACGGTGACCGCCCGCCGTGCCGTACGCGATCGCGTCGGCCTTGGCGCGCTTGAGGTACAGGTGCACGGGGTGCTCCCACGTCATACCGATGCCGCCGTGCAGCTGGAGGGCCTCCTCGGCGGCGTGGACCGCGACGGGCGCGGCGTAGGCCTGGGCCACGGCCACCGCCACATCGGTGTCGTCGCCGGTGGCGAGGGCGCCGGCGGCGTTGCGTGCCGCGGCCCGCAGGTTCGCGACCTCCAGCCACAGCTGGGCGAGCCGGTGCTTGAGCGCCTGGAAGCCGCCGACGGGCCGGTTGAACTGCTTGCGCTCCTTCAGGTAGCGGACCGTCTCGGTCAACGTCCAGTCGGCGAGGCCGAGTTGTTCGGAGGCCAGCAGTCCGGCTCCGGCGCGCAGGGCGCGTTGCACGGCGGCTTCCGCGTCGCCGAGCAGTCGTCCCGGCGCCCCGTCGAGGGCGACCTTCGCCAGCGGCCGGGTCAGGTCCAGGGACACCTGTGGCGTGACGGTCGCGGCGGAGGCGTCGACCGCGTACAGACCGCCGTCGTCGGCCGGCACCAGCAGCACATCGGCGACGGCGGCGTCGGCGATGGCGGTCAACTCCCCGTGCAGGGTGCCGTTCTCGTGCCGGACGACCTTGTAGGCCCCGCCCGGCGCGACGTTCAGCGCGACGGCCAGGGCACCGATCGTCCGTCCCGACGCGAGCTCGGCGAGCAGGTCGTCGGCCGCGCAGGCCAGCAGCGCCTCGGTGGCGACGACGGCGCTGGTGAGGTACGGCACGGGGGCGACCGCGCGGCCCAGTTCCTCCAGCACGACGGAGGTCTCGCGGTGCGTGGCACCCTGGCCGCCCTGCGCCTCCGGCACCAGGAGTCCCGCGAGGCCCATGCCGTCGGAGAGCGCCTTCCACAGCTCCAGGTCGTGGGGCGCGTCCGACTCGGTGCGCACGATCACGCTCGCCGCGTCGCAGTGGTCCGTGAGCAGGTCGCGGACGGCGGCGCGCAGCGCCTCTTCCTCCTCGGTGTACAGCAGGTCGGGCTGCGTGCTCGCAGGGCTCTCGGTGCTCATCGGGCGAGGTCCTTCCACGCGACGTCCTTGTCGGTGCGCGGCTCGGCGGGCAGGCCCAGGACGCGCTCGGCGACGATGTTCAGCAGGACCTCGCTGGTCCCGCCCTCGATGCTGTTGCCCTTGGAGCGCAGGTAGCGGTAGCCGGCGTCGCGGCCGGTGAAGTCCACGAGTTCGGGGCGCCGCATCGTCCAGTCGTCGTACGACAGGCCGTCCTCGCCGAGGAGTTCGACCTCCAGACCGCTGATCTCCTGGTTGAGTCGGGCGAACGCGAGCTTCATGCCGGCGCCCTCGGGGCCGGGCTGGCCCGCGACGAGCTGCTGGCGCAGCCGCTCTCCGGTGAGTCGGGCGACCTCGGCCTCGACCCACAGCTTCAGCAGCCGCTGGTGGAGGTCGTGGGTGCGCAGTTCGGGGCGTTCGCGCCAGGTCTTCGAGACGGGGCCGATCATGCCGCCCTCGCGGGGCAGCCGCATGCCGCCGATGGCGACGCGTTCGTTGTTCAGCGTGGTCTGGGCGACCCGCCAGCCGTCACCGATGTCGCCGAGGCGGCGGGAGTCGGGGATGCGGACGTCGGTGAGGAACACCTCGTTGAACTCGGCCTCGCCGGTGATCTGCCTGAGCGGCCGCACCTCGACGCCCGGGTCGGTCATGTCGCAGATGAAGTAGGTGATGCCTCGGTGCTTGGGCACGTCCGGGTCGGTGCGGGCGATGAGGATGGCCCAGCGGGCGATGTGGGCGCTGGACGTCCACACCTTCTGGCCGTTGACGACCCACTCGTCGCCCTCACGAACGGCACGTGTGCCGAGTGCGGCGAGGTCGGACCCGGCACCGGGCTCGCTGAAGAGCTGGCACCAGACCTCCTCACCGGTCCAAAGGGGCCGCAGATATAGCCGCTTCTGCTCCTCCGTCCCGAAGCCGAGGATCGTCGGCGCCGCCATGCCGAGGCCGATGCCGATGCGCCGTGGGTCGTTGTCGGGGGCGCCCGCCGCCTCCAACTCGGCGTCCACGACGGCCTGGAGGGAGCGCGGCACGCCGAGCCCGCCGAGGCCCTCCGGGTAGTGCACCCAGGCCAGTCCCGCGTCGAAGCGGGCCCTGAGGAAGTCCAATCGCTCGGTGGTGGCCGGAGGGTGCGCGGCCAGCAACTCCTGGGTGCGGCGGCGCAGTTCGGTCGCGTCGGTCATGCCGCCGCCCCCTCGGTCAGGCCGGGGAGCACGACGACCCGGCCGGTGGTGACGCCGTCGGCGACGCGCTGCACGGCGGCGGCCCCGCCGCCGAGCGACACGCGCTCACTGACCAGCGGCTTGATCGCACCCCGTGCGGCCAGCTCGGTGAGCTGCTCGTGGCAGTGCAGGACCAGCTTCGGGTTCTTGGTGTTGTAGAGGCCCCAGTGCAGGCCCAGGATCGAGTAGTTCTTCACCAGGGCGTGGTTGAGGGCCGGGCTGGGGATCGACCCGCTCGCGAAGCCGACGACCACGATCCGGCCCTCGAAGGCGACCACCTTGGTGGACTGGGTGTACGCCTGCCCGCCGACCGGGTCGTAGATCACGTCGGCGCCGCGTCCGCCGGTGGCCTCCTTCACGGCGGCGATGACGTCCTCGGCGCGCCGGTCGATGACGACGTCGCAGCCCAACTCCCGGGCCACGGCCGCCTTGTCGGCGCCGCCGACGACACCGATGACGGTGGCGCCGGCGGCCTTGCCGAGCTGCACGGCCGCGCTGCCGACCCCTCCTGCGGCAGCGTGGACGAGCAGCGTCTCCCCGGCCTCCAGACCGGCACGCCGGTGCAAACCGAACCAGCCCGTCTGGTAGCCGATGTGCAGTGCGGCGGCCTCGGCGTCGTCGAGCGCCTCGGGTGCCGGCAGCAGGGCCGCGGCGTCCGCGACGGCGTACTCGGCGAGTCCACCGAACGGCAGCGCGGGGTTGGCGATGACCCGGCGCCCGTCCTCGGTCTCGCCGCAGATCTCCACGCCGGGCGTGAACGGCAGCGGGGGCCTGACCTGGTACTGGCCGCGGCACAGCAGGGCGTCCGGGAAATTGATGTTCGCCGCGCGCACCTTCAGCAGGACCTGGCCGTCACCGGGGGTGGGCCGCTCGACGTCCACGAGCCGCATCACCTCGCTCGGCTCGCCGTTCTCGTGCACGTGCCATGCCTGCATGGGGGCCTCCACGGGACTGCTCTGCCTAAGGGTCCTCGCACTATGCCCGCCCGGGTCGCGCGGCCTGGCACCGCACCTCGCCGCGTTGCCGGAGCGCCTTGCGATGCACGGCACCAGACCACGCGACCTGATCGGACGCTCATAGTGCGAGGACCCCTTACCGGGGTCGCACCACATACTAAGCGGTTGCTTGCCGATCAGGGAACCGCCTCGTACGTCACGACCTCTTGGGCCGCGCCCGTACGTGCATCCGCTCCCCCTGCGGCCCGAACAGGCTGAGGAACTCCACGGGCCCCTCCCCCGTCGACCCGAAGGCATGCGGCACCCGCGTGTCGAACTCGGCGGCCTCCCCCGCCGTGAGCACCACGTCGTGCTCGCCCAGCACGAGGCGCAGCTTCCCGGACAGTACGTACAGCCACTCGTACCCCTCGTGCGTGCGCGGGTCCGGTTCGAAGGTGCGCTGTGGTTCGAGCACCTTGTACGCCTGGAGTCCGCCGGGCTGGCGGGTCAGCGGCCAGTGGGTGCGGCCGTGCATCTCGATCGGTTTCGCCCGGATCCGGGGGTCCCCCACCGGTGGGGCGCCGACCAGTTCGTCCAGCGGCACCTGATGGGCCCGGGCGATGGGCAGCAGCAGTTCCAGGCTGGGCTTGCGCAGCCCGGACTCCAGCCGCGAGAGGGTGCTCACGGAGATACCGGTGGCCTTGGACAGGCCGGCGAGCGTCGCACCGCGTTCCTTGCGGACGCGTCGCAGCCGGGGGCCGACCTCCGCGAGCACTTCGTCCGTGTCGTCACCCGTACGACTGTCGTCACTCATACGGTTATTGCAGTTTCGGCAAGCGTGTTTGTCAATGCGGCAGCGCTCGGGCGACTGTCTCCGTGGAGGTGGTCACCATGACCGGAAAGACCGACGCGTACGAAGTGATCGTCATCGGCGGTGGCGCGGCGGGACTGTCCGCCGCGCTGATCCTGGGCCGGGCCCGGCGCCGGACGCTCCTCGTCGACGCGGGCGAGCCGCGCAACGCGCCCGCCGCGCACATGCAGGGCTATCTGTCGCGGGACGGCATGCCACCGGCGGAGTTCCTCGCGGTGGGGCGCGAGGAGGTGGCGTCGTACGGCGTCGAGATGGTCCACGACATCGCGCTGGACGTGACACCTGGTGAGGGCGCGGAGGGCTTCGCTGTGCAGCTGGCGAGCGGCCGGACCGTGCGCGCCCGGCGGCTGGTCGTCGCCACGGGGCTGGCCGACGAGCTGCCGCCCGTCCCCGGTGTCGCCGAGCGCTTCGGGCGGGACGTCATCCACTGCCCGTACTGCCACGGCTGGGAGGTCCGTGACCGGCCCTTCGGCGTGCTCGCCACCTCGCCCATGAGCATCCACCAGGCACTGCTGGTCACCCAGTGGTCGAAGGACGTGACCCTGTTCCTGCACACCACCAACGAGGCGGACGTCCCGGACGAGGACCTGCGCAAGCTGGCGGCCGCCGGTGTGGACGTCGTGCCCGGCGAGGTCGCGGAGCTTGTCGTCGAGGACGACCGGGTCACCGGGGTTCGGCTCGCCGACGGCACCGTCCACGCGCGGTCGGCCGTCTTCGTCGCACCCCGCTTCGTCCCGCGCACGGCGCTGCTGGAGGGGCTGGGCGCGGAGATGAAGGAGACCCCCTTCGGCATGGCCCCGGTGGTCGACGAGACCGGGCGTACCACGGTGCCGGGCGTGTGGGCGGCGGGCAACGCGACGCTCATGACCCAGCAGGTCGTGCACGCGGCCGGGGACGGCTACAAGGCGGCGGCCACGATCAACAACGAGATGGTCATGGAGGACATCGAGGCCGCCGTCCGGGTGTAGACCGGCCGCCTCCGTTGCACCATGGAGGGCATGCTGTTCGCCCGGCTCGCCCGTGTGTCCCAGGAGATCGCCGCCACCTCGGCGCGCTCCCGGAAGACGGCTCTGCTCGCCGAGCTGTTCCGGGACGCGGAGGCGGACGACGTACCGATCGTCATCCCGTATCTGGCGGGCCGCCTTCCGCAGGGGCGGCTCGGCATCGGCTTCAAGCTCCTGAACCAGCACATCGCGCCCGCCGACGCGCCCACGCTCACCGTGCGCGACGTGGACGCCCGGCTGACGGAGATCGGTTCCGTCACCGGCACCGGGTCGCAGGCCGAACGGGGGCGCCTGGTCGGCGCGTTGCTGGCGGCGGCCACCGAGGACGAGCAGCGGTTCCTGTTCGGGCTCCTCACCGGTGAGGTCCGGCAGGGCGCCCTGGACGCGGTGGCCGTCGAAGGGCTCGCGGCGGCGACCGGGGCGCCCCCGGCCGACGTACGGCGTGCCGTGATGCTCGCGGGATCGCTGCAGGCGGTGGCCGAGGCGCTGCTGGCACAGGGCACGCCGGCTCTGGACCGGTTCCGGCTCACCGTGGGCCGTCCGGTCCTGCCGATGCTGGCGCACACCGCGTCCTCGGTGGCGGAGGGCATCGGGAAGCTCGGCTCCTGCGCGGTCGAGGAGAAGCTGGACGGCATCCGCGTCCAGGTCCACCGCGACGGCGACGCCGTACGGCTCTACACCCGCACTCTCGACGACATCACCGACCGGCTGCCGGAACTGACCTCCGCCGCCCTGGAGTTGAAGGGCGAGCGGTTCATCCTCGACGGAGAGGTCATCGCGCTGGACGAGAGGGGACGGCCGCGGTCCTTCCAGGAGACCGCCGGGCGGGTGGGTTCCCGTACGGACGTGGCGACGGCGGCCCGTGAGGTACCCGTCTCGCCGGTCTTCTTCGACGCGCTGTCCGTCGACGGCTCGGACCTGCTGGACCTGCCGTTCGCGGAGCGGCACGCGGAGCTGGCCCGGCTGGTGCCCGAGCCGATGCGGGTACGGCGCACGCTCGCGCGGGGCCCGGACGACCTGGCCTCGGCGGAGGAGTTCCTCGCCGAGACCCTGCGGCGCGGCCACGAGGGTGTCGTGCTCAAAGCCCTCGACGCCCCCTACAGCGCGGGCAGGCGCGGGGCGTCCTGGCTGAAGGTGAAGCCGGTGCACACCCTCGACCTGGTGATCCTTGCCGCCGAGTGGGGCCACGGCCGCCGCACGGGCAAGCTGTCGAACCTCCACCTGGGGGCACGCACCCCCGACGGGTCCTTCGCGATGCTGGGCAAGACGTTCAAGGGCATGACCGACGCGATGCTCACCTGGCAGACCGGGCGGCTGAGGGAGCTGGCCGTCGAGGACAACGGCTGGGTCGTCACCGTACGCCCCGAGCTCGTCGTGGAGATCGCCTACGACGGTCTCCAGCGCTCCACCCGCTACCCGGCCGGTGTCACGCTCCGCTTCGCCCGCGTCGTGCGCTACCGGGAGGACAAGTCCCCCGCCGAGGCCGACACGGTCGAGGCGCTGCTCGCCGCGCACCCGGAGGTGACCCGGTGACGACGGCCAGGCGGAGCGCGGGCCTGCTGCTGTACCGCCGCACGGCGGACGGCCTGGAGGTACTGCTCGGCCACATGGGCGGGCCCTTCTTCGCGCGGCGGCACGCCGGGGCGTGGACCGTGCCGAAGGGCGAGTACGAGCCCGACGAGCCGGCCTGGGACGCGGCGCGCCGCGAGTTCCAGGAGGAGCTGGGCCTTCCGCCGCCCGACGGGGAGGCCGTGGAACTGGGCGAGGTGCGGCAGACGGGCGGCAAGGTCGTCACCGCGTGGGCCGTCGAATCCGACCTCGATCCGGCGACGGTCGTCCCCGGGACCTTCCGGATGGAGTGGCCACCCAAGTCGGGACGGGTCCAGGAGTTCCCCGAGCTGGACCGCGTGGAGTGGTTCGGCCTCGACCGGGCGCGTGAGGTGATCGTCACGGCCCAGGCGGCGTTTCTGGACCGGCTGGCGGAGCACTCGGACAGCCCGGACTGAACCCGCGTTGCACGACGCCTCGCCGCGCGGGAAGGTCGAAGCACAGCCCGTCTTCAGGAGGCCCGCCATGCCCATCGCGACGGTGAACCCGGCGACCGGCGAGACGATCAAGACCTACGACGCCCTCGGCGAGGAGGAGATCGAGCGTCGGCTCGCGATCGCCGAGAGCACCTTCCGCACGTACCGGACCACCTCCCTCGACGAGCGGGCCCGCCTGCTGCGCCGGGCCGCCGATCTCCTCGACGAGGACGCGGAGGACGTCGCCTACGCGATGACGACGGAGATGGGCAAGCCGATCAAGCAGGCCCGCGCCGAGGCCGCCAAGTGCGCGAAGGCGATGCGCTGGTACGCCGACCACGCCGCTCAGCTGCTCGCCGACGAGGAGCCCGACGCCTCCGACGTCGAGGACTCCGGCGCCTCCCGCGTCCTGGTGCGCTACCGGCCGCTCGGCCCGGTGCTCGCGGTGATGCCGTGGAACTTCCCGCTCTGGCAGGTGGTCCGGTTCGCCGCGCCCGCGCTGATGGCGGGCAACGTGGGCCTGCTCAAGCACGCCTCGAACGTGCCGCAGACCGCGCTGTACCTGGAGGACCTGTTCCGCCGGGCGGGCTTCCCGGAGGGCTGCTTCCAGACGCTGCTGATCGGCTCGCGCGAGGTCGAGGGCATCCTGCGTGACCCGCGGATCAGGGCGGCCACCCTCACCGGCAGCGAGCCGGCGGGCCGCTCGGTGGCCTCGGTCGCCGGGGACGAGGTGAAGAAGACGGTCCTGGAGCTGGGCGGCAGCGACCCGTACGTCGTGATGCCGTCGGCGGACATCGACCGGGCCGCGAAGACCGCGGTGACCGCGCGGGTCCAGAACGCCGGGCAGTCATGCATCGCCGCCAAGCGGTTCATCGTGCACACGGACGTGTTCGACGCCTTCGCCGAGCGGTTCACCGAGGGCATGAAGGCGCTGAAGGTCGGCGACCCGCTGGAGGAGGACACCGACGTCGGGCCGCTCTCCAGCAAGCAGGGCCGCCATGACCTGGAGGAACTGGTCGTCGACGCGGTCGAGAGCGGCGCCACGGTCCTGTGCGGCGGCGTGCGCGCCGAGGGGTCCGGCTGGTACTACCCGCCGACCGTCCTCACCGACGTGACCGGCGATATGCGCATCCACCACGAGGAGGCCTTCGGTCCGGTCGCCACGCTGTACCGGGTCACCGATCTGGACGAGGCCGTCGCGGTCGCGAACGACTCGCCCTTCGGCCTGAGCTCGAACGTCTGGACCCGTGACGAGTCCGAGATCGACCGGTTCGTCCGTGACCTGGAGGCCGGCGGGGTGTACGTCAACGGGATGACGGCGTCCCACCCGGCGTTCCCGTTCGGCGGCGCCAAGCGGTCCGGCTACGGGCGTGAGCTGTCGGGTCACGGGATGCGGGAGTTCTGCAACATCACCACTGTGTGGCACGGAGCGTGAGCGTTCCGCGGTTACGATCCCCTCTGTGAACCGCGAAGTGACTCTGCCTCTGATCGTCGACGACCGCGGCACGTTGCAGGTGGCGGCCGCCGACGTCAGCAAGCTGCTGCGCACGGTGGGCGGCCGGTGGCTGCACCTGGTGGAGGACGGTGAGGCGGGGCTCGACGAGGAAACGGTGGCTACCCTCACGATCGAACTCGCCAAGCTGGCCGACCGCATCGACGTGGCGTGCATCGCGCACAGCAGCGGGGGCGCCTCCGGCTAGGGCTTCCGGGTCAACGCTGCTCCAGCTCCCAGAGTGTGTGCCAGAACATCGTCTCGTAGGCCTGGAGCAGGCGGCCGTGGCGGTGCACCAGGTCCTCGTCGATCCGTCCCGTGTCCAGTCCCGCCTGCACCGCCTCCCGCGCCCGCTGGTCCAGTTCCGGTGCGGGCTCGGCGAAGAAGTCGAAGAAGCCACAGGCTTCGTCGGTGAAACCGTAGTGGCGCCTCAGGGCTTCGGCGATCGTCGCGCAGTAGCCACCCCAGGCCGAGAAGTTGGCGCTCAGCGCGAGCACCACGTCGGCCGGGCCGCCGCCCAGCGCCAGCCAGGCCACGTACGACGGGTAGGCCTGGCAGCCCGGCAGCGGCTCGTACGCCGAGGCCCGCGCCTCGTCCACGCCGCACGCCTCGGCGAACGCCCCCAGCCGCTGAGCCGCCACTTCCTCGCCCTCGGCCAGCATCGCGAAGAAGGGCGCGCTCGCGGGCTCCTCGGCGGCCGACCGCTCGGCCAGATGGCGGAACGAGCGCAGGTCCGCGGCGATCACCTGGCGCTGTTCGAGGGCGAGCGCGGCGAGCGTGTCGCGCTCGGCCGCGCCACGGGCGATCAGCGGCAGCAGCCGGTTGGTGCCCGGGTCCGGGGCGAGTTTTCCGGTGGTGGTGTCCAGAAGTTCCCTGGCCGTCAGCGTCATCGCGCACTCCCTCGTGGCTGCCGCGGGTCCGTCTCACCGCCCTTCGACCCTGACACGGTTCCCCGGTCCACAGCAGCCGGACGAGAGTTCCTCACACGGCCGGGTGATCGTGAGCGCGAGGGCGCGCCCCCGACGGCGCTAGCGGATCGACATCCCCGACAGGGTCCGGGCGATCACCAGCCGCTGAATCTCACTCGTACCCTCGAAGATCGTGTAGATCGCCGCGTCCCGGTGCATCCGCTCCACCGGATACTCCCGCGTGTACCCGTTCCCTCCCAGGATCTGGACGGCCTGCGCGGTCACCTGCTTCGCCGTCTCGCTGGCGAACAGCTTCGACATCGACCCCTCTGCCGCGGTGAACGACTTGCCGTTGACCGCCATCCACGAGGCCCGCCACACCAGCAGCCGGGCCGCGTCGACGGACGTACGCATGTCCGCGAGCTGGAAGGCGACACCCTGGTTGTCGATGATCGGCCGCCCGAACTGCTCACGGGTCTTCGCGTAGTCGAGAGCGACCTCGTACGCGGCGCGGGCCGTACCCACGGCCATGGCGCCCACGGCGGGGCGGGACGCCTCGAACGTGGCCATCGCGGCATTCTTCACGCGCTCGCCGCCCGCCTTGGCCCTCTCCCGGGCGCGGGCGAGCCGCTCGTCGAGCTTCTCCTTGCCGCCGAGGAGGCAGGAGCCGGGCACGCGGACGTCCTCCAGGACGACCTCGGCGGTGTGCGAGGCGCGGATGCCGTGCTTCTTGAACTTCTGGCCCTGGGACAGGCCCGGCGTGTTCGGCGGGATGATGAAGGAGGCGTGCCCCTTGGAACCGAGCTCGGCGTCGACGACCGCGACGACGACGTGGACGTTGGCGATACCACCGTTGGTCGCCCAGGTCTTGGTGCCGTTGAGCACCCACTCGTCCTTGGCCTCGTCGTACACGGCACGCGTACGCATGGAGGCCACGTCGGAGCCGGCGTCCGGCTCGGAGGAGCAGAAGGCGGCGAGCTTGACATCGTTGGCGTCGCCGTACATCTGGGGGATCCAGGTGCCGATCTGCTCCTCGGTGCCGTTGGCGAGGACGCCCACGGCGGCGAGGCCGGTACCGACGATGGACAGGGCGATGCCCGCGTCACCCCAGAACAGCTCTTCCATGGCCATGGGTATGCCGAGGCCCGTGGGGTCGAAGTACTGCTGGGCGTAGAAGTCCAGGGAGTAGATACCGACCTTGGCGGCCTCCTGGATGACGGGCCACGGTGTCTCCTCGCGCTCGTCCCATTCGGCGGCCGCGGGACGGATCACATCGGCGGCGAATCCGTGGAGCCAGTCGCGGACTTCCTTCTGTTCCTCATTGAGCTCCATGGTGAACTCGGCCATGACGCCTCCAGCGCTGCACTAAAGTGTTACCTGCGGTAACCGTAGCTTGTTACTGACGGGTAGGAAAAGTCAACTCCCAGAGCGGGTTCGGCAGCCCGTTCGATGTGCACGTGCCAATGAGTGTTAGTTTGCGCAGGCGTCACCGAATCAGCACGGGGTGGGGAGAAGCACATGGAGACCACGCAGCGGACCGATCAGGAACGGGCCGCCGACCGCCGTCGGCGCGAACTCCTCGAGGCCGCCGACAGAGTGGTGCTCCGCGACGGCCCCGGGGCCTCCATGAACGCCATCGCCGCCGAGGCGGGCATCACCAAGCCGATCCTGTACCGGCACTTCGGCGACAAGGGAGGACTGTACGCGGCCCTCGCCACACGCCACACGGACGCGCTCCTCGATTCGCTGCGGGCGGCGCTGGACGCCCCGGCGGAGCGCCGTGAACGCGTCGAGGCGACACTCGACACCTACCTCGCCGCGATCGAGGCACGCCCTCAGGTGTACCGCTTCCTGATGCATCCGGCGGAGGGCGGTCAGCAGGGCGAGGGCTTCGACGTGGGCAAGCACTCCGCCCCTCTGCTGCGCCGCATGGGTGAGGAACTCGCCCAGGTCATCGAGGAACGGCTCGACCTCGGCCCCGGCGGCGAGCAGCTCGCGCGCGTATGGGGTCACGGCATCGTCGGCATGATGCACGCGGCCGGCGACTGGTGGCTGGGCGAACGCCCCTGCTCGCGCGCCGAGTTGGTACGCAGCCTGGCCGACCTCCTGTGGGGCCGCCTCGCAGCGGCGGGAGACAAGGTCGGCAGCCCGGGCTTCTGACCCGGGCCCCCTCGCCGCCGAGCACGGCACACTGCGCGTCTCCCCGAGACGCGCAGTGAACCGCGCCTGGCCAGGGGCGCGGGGTACTGCCCGTTCGCCAGGGGCGCGGGGAACTGCGCGATCTTTCAGGGCGCGGCGAAGACCGGTCACGTCAAAGGCGCGGCGAGCTGAGCGTTCTTTCAGGGGCGCGGGGCTGTGTTCAATGTGCGGCTGCCGCCACGTGGGCGCGACCAGCCACAACGAACCCGCAGACGCCACACGGTCACCGCCCCCACGGCGCCCGCGCGGTCTGGCGCAGGACCCGCCACCGACGCCACCCCGCGAGCCGGTCCACATACACCCGGCCCTCAAGGTGATCGCACTCATGCTGCAGACACCGCGCGAAGAACCCCGTGCCACGCACCCGCACCGGCTCACCGTCCGCCGTGAACCCCTCGACCACGGCCTCGTCGTACCTCTCGGTCCCCGCCTCCAACCCGGGCAGGGACAGACACCCCTCAGGCCCACGCAGCACAACCCCACCCGTCTCGACGAGCCGCGGATTGACCACGTGCCCCACATGCCGCACCTCCTCGTCGTCCGGGCAGTCGTACACGAACACCCGCAGCCGTTCGCCCACCTGATTCGCGGCGAGACCCACACCCTGCGCCGCGTACATCGTGGCGAACATGTCTTCCACGAGACTCGCCAGTTCGGGCCCGAAATCCGTGACTTCTTCACACGGTGCGTGCAGAACGGGGCCCCCGAACAGAGTCATGGGCCGCACACGCCCTCGGGCGCCGGGGATCGAGCCGTTTCGCATGGCCGCAAGGGTACGGTCCTCAACATCACGCGCGCGCCGAGGTGGTGCCGCGATTCGGGCGTGTGAGTGGATCTCGATAGGCTGAGGTCCACACCATGGTGCCGAGAGGCTCAGGCGAGGTGCGCTCGCAAGGAGGATCGAGAACTGATGGCAGGCAACTCGGACCCGCTCACCCCGCGGGCCAAGATCGCCGTGACCGCGGGCAAGGCGGTCGCGGCGGCATCGCGCGCCGCGGGGCGCGGTAGCGGTTCGGTGATCGGCGGCCGGGTGGCACTCAAACTCGACCCCGACCTCCTCGCCCGGCTCGCCCAGAACCTGGACGTGGTCCTCGTCTCGGCGACCAACGGCAAGACCACGACGACCCGTCTGATCGCGGAGGCGCTCCGCGCCGCGGGCCCCGTCGTGTCGAACGCCCTCGGCGCCAACATGCCCGCGGGCATCACCTCGGCGCTGGCCGGTAACTCGGAGGCCAGATACGGCGTCATCGAGGTGGACGAGAAGTACCTCGCGGGGGTGGCGCGCGACACGGCCCCGAAGTGCATCGCGCTGCTGAACCTCTCCCGCGACCAGCTCGACCGCGCCGCCGAGACCCGCATGCTCGCGGAGAACTGGCGTGAGGGACTGGCCGGTTCGAAGGCGGTCGTGGTCGCCAACTGCGACGACCCGCTGGTGGTGTGGGCCGCCTCCTCCTCCCCCAACGTGATCTGGGTCGCCGCCGGGCAGATGTGGAAGGACGACGCCTGGTCCTGCCCGTCCTGCGGCGGTGTGATGCAGCGCCCCGGCGACGAGTGGTTCTGCGGCGAGTGCGGCTTCCGTCGGCCCACGCCGAGCTGGGCGCTGTCCGGCGACCACGTCCTGGACCCGCACGGCTCCGCCTGGCCGATCCACCTCCAGCTGCCAGGCCGCGCCAACAAGGCCAACGCGGCCTCCTCGGCCGCCGTCGCCGCCGTGTTCGGCGTGCCGCCGCAGGTCGCCCTGGAACGCATGTACCAGGTGCAGGCGGTGGCCGGGCGGTACGACGTCGTGCAGTTCATGCAGCGCGACCTCAGGCTGCTGCTCGCCAAGAACCCGGCGGGCTGGCTGGAGACGTTCTCGCTGATCGACCCCCCGCCGGCCCCCGTGATCCTCTCCGTGAACGCGCGGGGCGCCGACGGCACCGACACCTCCTGGCTGTGGGACGTCGACTACACGCGCCTGACCGGGCACCCGATCTTCGTCGTCGGCGACCGCAAGCTGGACCTCGCGGTACGTCTGGAAGTCGCGAACCAGCACTTCCAGGTCTGCGAGAACCTCGACCAGGCCGTGCAGATGTGCCCGCCGGGCCGGATCGAGGTCATCGCGAACTACACCGCGTTCCAGGACCTGCGCCGCCGCGTGGGCAACTGACGTACCCGGACGTACGTAAGGACAGTGACTTCATGAGCGACAACAGCCTGCGGGTCGTCTGGGTCTACCCGGACCTGCTGAGCACGTACGGCGACCAGGGCAACGTCCTCGTCGTGGAGCGCCGGGCGCGCCAGCGCGGCCTCGACGTGGCCCGGCTCGACGTGCGCAGCGACCAGCCGATCCCGACCTCGGGTGACATCTACCTGATCGGCGGCGGCGAGGACCGTCCGCAGCGGCTCGCGGCCGAGCGGCTGCGGCGCGACGGCCACCTGTACCAGGCCGTGCAGAACGGGGCGATCGTCTTCTCGGTGTGCGCCGGGTACCAGATCCTCGGCCACGAGTTCATCAACGACCTCGGCCAGCGCGAGCCCGGTCTCGGCCTGCTCGACGTGACCTCGACGCGCGGCACGGGCGAGCGGTGCGTCGGTGACGTGCTCGCCGACATCGACCCGCGCCTCGGCCTGCCGCCGCTGACCGGCTTCGAGAACCACCAGGGCATCACGCACCTCGGCCCCACCGCCCGCCCGTTCGCACAGACGCGCATCGGCAAGGGCAACGGCACCGGGGACGGTACGGAGGGCGCGTACAACGACACGGTCTTCGGCACGTACATGCACGGCCCCGTGCTCGCCCGCAACCCGCAGATCGCGGACCTGCTGCTGAAGCTGGCGCTCGACGTGAACGCGCTGCCGCCGACCGACGACCGCTGGTACGAGGCGCTGCGCACCGAGCGCATCGAGGCCGCGCAGCAGCCCGCCTGACACGGTCCGGCAGGTCCGGCAGGCCCGACACGGTCACTCGTCCGAGGGGCCCGAGGAACCCGAGAAACGGTTCCTCGGGCCCCTTCGCGCAGTGTGCGGCAGCCCGTCTGACAAGTGCGCCGCTCACCTGTGCGGGGGCGTCCAGCAGGCGGACGCCCGGTACGGACCAGCCCCCTCGCGCCGGTAGGGTGTCCGCGATCCTGCCGGACAGCGCGGTCCGGTTCCCGGCCCACGTGGAGAAGGTTTTCGGGCTATGCGCATTGGTGTCCTCACGTCCGGCGGCGACTGCCCCGGGCTGAACGCCGTCATCCGGTCCGTCGTCCACCGTGCCGTCGTCGACCACGGCGACGAGGTCATCGGCTTCCGGGACGGCTGGAAGGGTCTCCTGGAGTGCGACTACCTCAAGCTCGACCTCGACGCGGTGAGCGGCATCCTCGCTCGCGGCGGCACGATCCTCGGCTCCTCCCGGGTCCGTCCCGAACACCTGCGTGACGGGGTGGCGCGGGCCAAGGGCCACGTCGAGGAGCTCGGCCTCGACGCGATCATCCCGATCGGCGGCGAGGGCACGCTCAAGGCGGCCCGCCTGCTGTCCGACAACGGCCTGCCGATCGTCGGCGTGCCGAAGACCATCGACAACGACATCGCCGTCACGGACGTCACCTTCGGCTTCGACACCGCCGTCGGCGTGGCGACCGAGGCCCTGGACCGGCTGAAGACCACCGCCGAGTCCCACCAGCGCGTGCTGATCGTGGAGGTCATGGGCCGCCACACCGGCTGGATCGCGCTCCACTCCGGCATGGCGGCCGGCGCCCACGCCATCGTCGTCCCGGAACGGCCCTTCGACATCGACGAGTTGGCCACGCGCGTCGGCGAACGCTTCGAGGCGGGGAAGCGGTTCGCGATCGTGGTGGCGGCGGAGGGGGCCAAGCCGAAGGCCGGCTCCATGGAATTCGACGAGGGCGGCAAGGACATTTACGGCCATGAGCGGTTCGCCGGGATCGCCCGGCAGCTCTCGGTCGAGCTGGAGGAGCGCCTCGGCAAGGAGGCGCGGCCGGTGATTCTCGGGCACGTCCAGCGCGGGGGTACTCCTACGGCGTACGACCGTGTGCTGGCCACCCGGTTCGGGTGGCATGCGGTGGAGGCCGTGCACCGGGGGGAGTTCGGGCGGATGACCGCGTTGCGGGGGACGGACATCGTGATGGTGTCGTTGGCGGAGGCGGTGGAGACGCTGAAGACGGTGCCGGAGGCGCGGTACGCGGAGGCGGAGTGCGTGCTGTGAGGGTGTGGGTTCGGTAGCGCCGTTGGGGTACCTGTTCGTCTTCGGGCCGCGGGTTCGTCGTGGCTTGTCGCGCAGTTCCCCGCGCCCCTGAAGGGGCACAGCCCCTCGGCCCTGAGAGCACCGCCCCCGGTGGCTGCCGCCGCCGGGGGCGGTTCTAGTCTGGTGCGGACAGACTGCGCTCAACCCCCACGAAACAGGAGCCGGCGGATGGATCACAGCGGGCACGGAACGGAGCTCTTGCCGTTCACACTGGGGCGGGGGCTCGGGTGGTCGGCGGACCCGTTCTTCCTCGTCGGCTGTCTCGTGGCGCTGGGGCTGTACGGCTGGGGAGTCGTGCGGCTGATGCGGCGCGGGGACAAGTGGCCGGTGGGGCGGACGGTCGCGTTCGCCGTCGGTGTGCTGCTCGTGATGCTGATGATGTGCACCAAGCTGAACGACTACGGGATGGTCATGTTCAGCGTGCACATGGTCCAGCACATGGTGATCAGCATGCTGGCGCCGATCGTGCTGCTGCTCGGCGCTCCGATCACGCTGGCACTGCGGGCGCTGCCGGTCGCGGGGAAGGGGCGCAAAGGGCCGCGCGAGGTGCTGCTGATGCTGTTGCACAGCCGCTATCTGCGGATCGTGACGCACCCCGCGTTCACCATCCCCCTGTTCATCGCGAGCCTCTACGCGCTGTACTTCACGCCGCTGTTCGACTTCCTCATGGGGTCCAAGCCGGGGCACATCGCGATGATGGTGCACTTCCTCGCGGTCGGCCTGGTGTTCTTCTGGCCGATCATGGGCGTCGACCCCGGCCCGCACCGCCCCGGCTATCTGATGCGGATGCTGGAGCTCTTCGCCGGTATGCCGTTCCACGCGTTCTTCGGCATCGCGCTGATGATGGGGTCGGAGCCGATGGTCGAGGCGTACCGGAACCCGCCGGCCTCGCTCGGCATCGACGCGCTCGCCGACCAGAACGCGGCGGGCGGCATCGCCTGGGCGTTCAGCGAGATCCCCTCCGTGCTCGTGCTGCTCGCGCTGCTCTTCCAGTGGCACGGCTCCGAGCAACGGCAGGCCAGGCGTCTGGACCGCGCCGCCGACCGCGACGGGGACAAGGAACTCGAGGCGTACAACGCCTATCTGGCCTCACTCAACGCACGCGGTCGCTGAGTCCCGCTTTCTGCACCGAACCTCTTTTCCCCTTTCGGCAACTCGCTCCCCTCTCATTTTTCGTCTTGACTGAAAGGCTTTTCCATTCAGTAGCATGAGTCGTGAGCCCTGCTTTCGCTCTGCGGGGTGACGGGGGAAACCACCGCCGGGGGGAGCGGTCATGACCGTGCGCGCACGCTTGCGAAGGGCCGGGAAATCAGCTGTTCGAAGGGTCGCCGTACTGCTGGCGGGAGTCCTGATCGTCAGCGGATGCGGCTCCGGGCCACCCGAGTTCGCGGTGAAGGCCGTCGCAGCCGGAATACCGTCTCTCGCACCTTTTTTCGAAGAGGACGGACAGCTGGGCGAGGACGCCACCATCGCGTCACAGCCGCCGCACAGCGGTCTGCAGCAGGGCAACGCACCAGGGCTGTACGGGGGCAGCAGGAAACCCACGATCTGTGACGTCGAGCGTCTCAAGGAATTCCTCACCGACCCCAAGAACGACCAAAAGGCCCGCGAATGGGCGCGTGTCATCGGCATCAAGCCGGTGACCGCCGACCGGATCGAAAACTATCTCGACGATCTCACACCCGTTTTCCTGCGTCACGACACCCTTGCGGTGAACCACGATTACAAGAAAGGCAAAGCCGTCGCCTTCGAGGCGTTACTGGAGGCGGGGATCGCGGTTCTGGTGGACGACAAGGGCATGCCCGCCGTGAAGTGCTCATGCGGAAACCCCTTGCGGCCCTTCGACAAGGACCCCGAGCGCATCGACGTCGAGTTCGAGAACGGCAACAAGAAGTGGAACGGATACGACGAGTCCGACGTGGTCGTCGTCCGACCTGCGCCCCAGACGCTGGACCGGGTCGTCCTCGTCGACGTCCAGAACCCGGACCGGGGCATCGCCCGGCCCGTCGGCAGCGACGGTGAGCAGGACAGGCCCTTCGACGCGACGAAGGAACACGAGGTGCCGAGCGTGTCCGGGATGTCGTTCGGCGCAGCCAGCCAAAAGCTCGCGGCGCTCGGCCTCGCGGTGGCGTACGCCGGGGACGAGCTGCCCTCCGCCGACGCACGGGTGACCGGCTCCGAGCCCGGCCCCGGCACCGAGCTGCGGTTCGGGGAGGCCGTGGCGCTGGAGGTGGAGCCGGAGGAGGACGGGAAATCGAGCGGGGGTTCGAGGCCGGAAACGCCGTCCTCCGAGGGCAGCCCGACCGAGAGCCCGACTACGGATGAACCGACGACCCGCGAACCGACCACGGACGAACCCACGTCCCGCGAACCCACCACAGACGAACCCACGACCAGCGAACCCACCACAGACGAACCCACCACGGACGAACCCACCACGCTGAAACCCACCCGCAACGAGCCCACCACCAGTGAGCCGACCTCCAGCGAACCCACCACGGCAGAGCCCACCACGGCAGAGCCCACCACCCGGCCCACCACGAGCGAGCCTGTCACCAACGAGCCCGTCACCAACGAGCCCGTCACCAGTGAACCGGCGTCGAGCGCACCGGCGTCCAGCGCACCCGCGTCGAGCGCACCCGTCTCGTCCGGTGACCCACCCCCCGAGGAAGCCACCGAGGAAGTCCCCGAGGAAGTCCCCGAGGAAGCCACCGAAAGCCCGGCCTGACCCACGGACCGCACCCCGGAGAGTGACCGGATGGAAGAAGGAGCACCCGACGCCGGAGTCGGACGGACCATCGCCGGCCGTTACCTCCTGCTGAAGCGGCTGGGCAGTGGCGGCATGGGCCACGTCTGGCTCGCCCACGACCAGCAGCTGGCCTGCGAGGTCGCCCTCAAGGAGATCGTGTTCCGTGACCCGGGCGAGGCGGACCGTGACCGCTCGGCCCGGATCGCCCGCGCCCGCGCGGAGGCCCGGCACGCGGCCTGGCTGCGCGACCACCAGAACGTGGTGACCGTGCACGACGTCCTGGAGCACGACGGTCTGCCCTGGATCGTGATGGAGTACGTGCCGGGCGCGATCGACCTGCGCGTCCTGATCGCCCGGCGCGGCCCCCTGGCACCCGCGGAGTGCGCGCGCATCGGCCTGGCCGTGCTGGACGCGCTGACCGCCGGACACGAGCGGGGCATCATGCACCGGGATGTGAAACCGGCCAACATCCTGCTGGCACCGGACCGCACCGGCTCGCCCTACGCACGTGTCCTGCTCACCGACTACGGCATCTCCGTGCGGCCCGACGGCGGCGACACCCGGCTCACGGGCACGAACATCCTCGTCGGCACCGCCGGGTACCTGGCTCCCGAACGGGCCGACGGCGGGCAGCCCACTCCGGCGGCCGACCTGTTCTCGCTCGGCTGCACGCTCTACTACGGCGTCGAGGGGTACGGCCCGTTCGAGCGGGACTCGGACCTCGCGGCGGTCGCCGCCGCCGTACTGGAGGAACCGCGTCCGCCCCTGCGCGCGGGGGCACTGGAACCGGTGCTGGCCGCCATGCTCGCCAAGAACCCCGCGCACCGGAGCACCGTCCCGGAGGCCGAGGCGGGGCTCTCCGCGATCGTCACGCCCCAGTCCCCCGCACGGACCCAGCCGGCCCCGGGCTCGGAGCCGCCCTGGTCGAGCGGGGCGACCGACACGGCGGTTTCCCGGGCCGCGCGGGTCCAGGGGCTCGGTACACCGTGGTACGCCCCGACGGCCGTTCCGGAGTCCTCCACCGCGTCGGGCGGCCAGGAGACGCCACTCGCCCGGCCCGCCGTCCAGGAGCGCTTCGCGCAGGGCGAGGTCCCGCAGCAGCGGCTCGCGCCGCCGGTTTCCGGTCCCTGGGCCGCGGACGGCTTCGGTGTTCCCCCCGTACGCACAGGTCAGCAGCCTGGCAAGCGCCACGGCATCCTCCTGGCACTCCTGGGCGGTCTCCTCGGTCTCGCCCTCGTCGGCAGTGGGGCCTGGTTCTACATGGCGATCCTGGAGAGGGCCGGTGACAAGAAGCCGTACGGTGACGTCATCGGTCTGAGCAGGCCGCTGAAGGACGGCGACTGTGTGAGCGCCGTCTGGCCGGACGTTCCCTTCACGGGAAGGCCGCGCCTCAGCGTCGTGGAGTGCGGCGGCAGCACCACGGACGGACAGGTGATGGCTCTGTACGAGGCGAGGTCCGCGGACGAGGCCCGTGGGTCCGGCACCTCCCAGTGCGAGCTGCGCACCGAGGAGACCCGTGAGAAGCTCGCGGCCGTCCGCACGTACGCCGTCGTCCCGGACAGCGACGGCTTCGAGACGGCCGGGCGCCGCGTCGCCTGTCTGCTGCTGGGCACCACCGGGCCGGTGTACGGCCCGCTGGGGCACCACCGCGAGATGGGTGCGAAGATCCCCGACACGGCCGCCCTGCAGAAACAGGACTGCCTCCACAAGGTCTCCAAGACCGCGACGGAGCTTGTCCCGTGTGACGGCCCCCATGACCAGCGGGTTCTCGGATTCGCCTCGCTGGAGCCGGAAACGACGCACCAGGAGGCAACCGTGGACGGCAAGGGGCGGGAGGCCTGCCAGGACAACCTGCCTCCCGAGGACTACGGATACGACCCGAACAGCTACAAGTCCGACGCCTGGGTGAGCGAAAGTGCCTGGAATACGTCCTCGCATTACGTCGTCTGCACCGTTCTGTTGCAAAACGGGGGCACCATGGAGGGGGATCAAGTCTGAGGAGGGTGTTGCGATGCCCGGTTCGACGAAGGCGATGGGGGTGCTCACCATGGGTGGGCTCGTTGTGGTGACGGCCTACACGGTGGCCCTCGGCTCCAATGGCTGGCTCTGGTTCGGATGGGTCGTCCTCGGCCTGATCACGCTCGGCATGGTGGTCTCGCGCAACACCTGACGCGCGGCGCCTGTCCGCGCACATGACGCTCACTCGCGGGGAAGCCGTCCCCCGGAGTGCACGCCCGGCTGGTACTTCGGCAGCCGGGCGGTGATCTTCATGCCCGCGCCCACCGCGGTCTCGATGACGAGGCCGTGGTCGTCGCCGTACACCTGGCGGAGCCGCTCGTCGACGTTGCACAGGCCGATGCCGCCCGATGGGCTGACCTCTCCGGAGAGGATGCGGCGCAGGAGCCCGGGGTCCATGCCGACGCCGTCGTCCTCGATGACCACCAGCGCCTCGGCGCCCGCGTCCTGGGCGGTGATGCTGATGTGGCTCCTGCCTCCGGCGGGCACGGCCTTGCCCTCCAGACCGTGCTTGACGGCGTTCTCCACGAGGGGTTGCAGACACAGGAACGGCAGCGCGACCGGGAGGACCTCGGGGGCGATCTGGAGGGTGACCGAGAGGCGGTCGCCGAAGCGGGCCCGGACCAGCGCCAAGTAGTGGTCGATGGCGTGGAGTTCATCGGCGAGGGTAGTGAAGTCACCGTGCCTGCGGAACGAGTAGCGGGTGAAGTCGGCGAATTCCAGGAGGAGTTCACGGGCGCGCTCGGGGTCGGTGCGGACGAACGAGGCGATCACCGCGAGCGAGTTGAAGATGAAGTGCGGGGAGATCTGGGCGCGCAGGGCCCTGACCTCGGCCTCGATCAGCCGGGTGCGGGACTGGTCCAGGTCGGCCAGTTCGAGTTGGACGGAGACCCAGCGGGCGACCTCGCCCGCAGCGCGCACGAGGACGGCGGACTCTCCGGGCGCGCAGGCGACGAGAGCCCCGTGGACGCGGTCGTCGACGGTGAGGGGGGCGACGACGGCCCAGCGCAGCGGGCAGTCGGGCTCCTCGCACTTCAGGCGGAACGCCTCGCCCCGGCCGGTCTCCAGGGGGCCGGCGAGCCGTTCCATGATCTCGGTGCGGTGGTGCTCCCCCACGCCGTCCCAGGCGAGGACGGCCTCGTGGTCGGTGAGGCAGAGCGCGTCCGTGCCGAGCAGGGTGCGCAGCCGCCGGGCGGACTTGCGGGCCGTCTCCTCGGTCAGCCCGGCGCGCAGCGGGGGCGCCGCGAGCGAGGCGGTGTGCAGGGTCTCGAAGGTGGCGTGCTCGACGGGTGTGCCGAGCCCGCCGAGGCTGCGCTGCCGGGCGGTGCGGCGGCCGAGCCAGAATCCGGCGGCCAGCATCGGGAGCACCGCCACGCACAGCCCGGCCAGGAATCCGGTGACCTCACCCGTTCCCACGTGTTCTCACCCTCCTCCACGAGTCGGTGCTCGCCTCGCTCTCCCTGGCCGGGCCGTGCGCCTGGCCGCGGGCGAGCGCCTCCGGCAGGTGGAATCGCGCCAGGATCGCCGATGTGCCGGCCGGGACCCGCCCGGGCGTCGCCAGCGACACCAGCACCATCGTCAGGAACCCGAGCGGCACGGACCAGAGCGCGGGCCAGGCAAGGAGCGCGTGCAGGGGCCCGCCGCCGGGGTAGCCCGCCATGGTCACCGCGACCGCGACGAGCGCCGATCCCCCGCCGACCAGCATCCCGGCCGCGGCGCCCGGCGGGGTGAGCCGCCGCCACCAGATGCCGAGCACCAGCAACGGGCAGAAGGACGAGGCGGACACCGCGAAGGCGAGGCCCACCGCGTCGGCCACCGGCAGTCCGCCCACCAGAGAGCCGGCCGCGAGCGGCACGGCCATCGCGAGTCCCGTGGCGAGCCGGAAGTGCCGTACCCCGCGTGAGGGCAGTACGTCCTGGGTGAGCACGCCCGCCACGGCTATGGTCAGCCCCGACGCGGTGGACAGGAAGGCGGCGAACGCCCCGCCCGCGACCAGTGCGCCCAGCAGGTCCCCGCCCAGCCCGCCGATCATGCGGTCGGGCAGCAGGAGTACGGCCGCGTCGGCGTCGCCGGTGAGGGTGAGGTCGGGGGCGTACAGGCGGCCCAGCGCGCCGTAGAGGGGCGGGAGGAGGTAGAAGGCGCCGATCAGACCGAGGACGACGACCGTCGTGCGACGGGCGGCGACGCCGTGCGGGCTGGTGTAGAAGCGGACGACGACGTGCGGCAGGCCCATGGTGCCGAGGAAGGTGGCGAGGATCAGTCCGTACGTGGCGTACAGCGGGCGTTCCTCGCGGCCCGCGGCGAGCGAGGTCGACATGCCGCCGTTGGTGCCGCGGTCGGCCACGGGGACGGGGTCGCCCTCGGTGAAGGTCAGCCGGGTGCCGGCGTCGATGCGGTGGGTGCCCGCGGGGAGGCCGACCCGCTCGTCCTCGTAGCTGCGGCCGTCGATCGTGCCGGAGGCGGTGACGTCGAGCGGGCGGTCGAGCTTGAGGTCCAGGCCGGCGTCGACACGGACGACCCGCTGCTCGCGGAACTCCGCGGGTTCGTCGAAGGCGTGGCGCGGGGCCCCGTCGCCCTGCCAGGCGAGGACGAGGAAGAGGGCCGGGACGAGCAGCGCGGTGAGCTTGAGCCAGTACTGGAAGGCCTGCACGAAGGTGATGCTGCGCATGCCCCCGGCGGCGACGGTCGCGACGACGACGGCCGCGACGATCACTCCGCCGAGCCAGTCGGGCGCCCCGGTGAGCACGGTCAACGTCAGTCCGGCGCCCTGGAGTTGAGGCAGCAGGTACAGCCAGCCGACGCCGACGACGAAGGCCCCCGCCAGCCGCCGTACGGCCTGTGAGGCGAGCCGGGCCTCGGCGAAGTCCGGCAGGGTGTACGCCCCGGAGCGGCGCAGCGGGGCCGCGACGAACAGCAGCAGCACGAGGTAGCCCGCGGTGTAGCCGACCGGGTACCAGAGCATGTCGGGGCCCTGGACCAGGACGAGGCCCGCGATGCCGAGGAAGGAGGCGGCGGACAGGTACTCGCCGCTGATCGCGGCCGCGTTGAGGCGGGGACCTACGGTGCGGGAGGCGACGTAGAAGTCGGAGGTCGTCCGTGAGATGCGCAGGCCGAAGGCGCCGACGAGGACGGTCGCGACGACGACGAGGGCGACCGCGGGGACGGCGTAGTTCTCGTTCACAGTGCTGTACCCCTTGTGCCCGGACCTCAGCGGTCCTCGACGAGCCGTGCGAAGTCCCGCTCGTTGCGCTCGGCGCGGCGTACGTGCCAGCGGGCGAGGAGGACGAGCGGCGGGTAGATGCCGAAGCCGAGGACGGCCCATTCGAGGCCGGCGCTGTCGGGCATCGCCGCGAACACCAGCGGCAGCGGTCCGACGAGCAGCACCAGCACCGCGAACACCGTCAGCGCGGCGCGGAGTTGGCTGCGCATGAGCGAGCGGACGTAGGTGTGGCCGAGGGTGGTCTGTTCGTCGATCTCGGTGCGGGGGCGGTAGTAGCCGGAGGTGCGGCGCGTGCGCCGGGGCACTCCGGTGACGACGACGCGGCGTTCGGTCGGGTCCTGAGGCATCTGTGGTGCCCCCTCAGCCCGTGGTCCGGCGCATCAGCAGGTCGCGCAGTTCGCGGGCGTGGCGGCGGCTGACCTGGAGCTCGACCTCGCCGACGAGGACGCTCACGGTGCCCGCGTCGAGGCGGAGTTCGGCGACGTGGCGGAGGGCGACGAGGTGGCGGCGGTGGATGCGGACGAAGCCGCGGGCGCGCCAGCGCTCCTCCAGGGTGGAGAGCGGGATGCGGACGAGGTGGCTGGCCCGGTCGGTGTGCAGCCGGGCGTAGTCGCCCTGGGCCTCGACGTGGGTGATGTCGTCGACGGCCACGAAGCGGGTCACGCCGCCGAGCTCGACGGGTATGTGGTCCGGGTCGGGTTCGTGCACGGGTATCGGCGGGGCGGTGTCGAGGAGCTCGGCCGCCCGGCGGACGGCTTCGGCGAGCCGTTCCCGGCGTACGGGCTTGAGCACGTAGTCGACGGCCTTGAGGTCGAAGGCCTGGACGGCGAAGCCCTCGTGGGCGGTGACGAAGACGACGAGCGGCGGGCGGGCGAAGCCGGTGAGCAGGCGGGCCATGTCGAGGCCGTCGAGGCCGGGCATGTGGATGTCGAGGAAGACGACGTCGATCGCCTCGGGGCCGCCGGGGCCGGACTCCAGCGCCCGGTTGATGCGGCGCAACGCCTCGGTGGCGTCGCTCGCGCCTTCGGCGCTGCTGACCCGGGGGTCGGCCCTGAGCAGGTAGAGCAGTTCCTCGAGGGACGGGTTCTCGTCATCGACGGCGAGCGCGCGCAGCATGACCCCGGAGTCTAGGAGTAATTCGTACGCGTGCACACGTGCCCGGCGAGGACGTACCCGCTGGATATGAGCCGGATACAGTGCCGACCATGAGCAGCAGGCCGGCGCCGTTCGACGAGCTCGACCGGAAGATCATCACCGCGCTGATGGCGAACGCCAGGACCAGCTTCGCCGAGATCGGCGCGGCGATCGGTCTGTCGGCGACAGCGGTCAAGCGGCGCGTGGACCGGTTGCGGGACACGGGGGTGATCACCGGGTTCTCGGCCACCGTGGAGCCGTCGGCGCTCGGGTGGCGCACGGAGGCGTACGTGGAGGTGTACTGCGAGGGGGCGGCGCCGCCCCGGCGGCTGGCGGAGGTGGTGCGCAACCATCCGGAGATCGTGGCCGCCATGACGGTGACGGGTGGCGCGGACGCGCTGCTGCACGTGCGGGCGCGGGACGTGGAGCACTTCGAGGAGGTGCTGGAACGGATCCGGATCGAGCCGTTCATCCGGAAGACGATCAGCTACATGGTGCTGTCCCACCTCCTCCCGGAAAGCCCGGAAGCGGGCGCCAGCCAGCCCGCGCCGGAAGGTATGTGAGTAAACGCACCAGACCTGCGTCATTCCCTTCCAGAACGCAGCATTCCTGCGCCGACACGCAATCTTTAGCTCTTGTCGCTCGCCGTAGCCACTTCCTACCTTGGTGTTACCCCTCATCAGCACCGCAGGAAGCGGAGGAACCCCTCTGTGCCCGAAAGCCGTGTGCCGCGTCGGCGGCGCTTCCTCGTCTGTGAACCCAGACACTTCGCCGTGCAGTATGCGATCAACCCGTGGATGCACCCGGACAAACCCGTCGACGTCGATCTGGCCCGCGGCCAGTGGGCGGACCTGATCCGCGCCTACCGCGACCACGGCCACACCGTGGACACCGTGGAGCCCGTCGTGGACCTCCCCGACATGGTGTTCGCGGCGAACTCCGCACTCGTCCTCCAGGGCCGTGTCTTCGGCTCCATGTTCCACGCGCCCGAGCGGCGCCCCGAGTCCATCGCCTACGAGACCTGGTTCCGGACCGCCGGCTACGACGTGTACCGGTCCGACTCGGTGTGCGAGGGCGAGGGCGACCTGGTTCCGGCAGGCCGCTGGGTCCTGGCCGGCACCGGCTTCCGTACGACCCGTGAGGCGCATCATGAGGTGCAGGAGTTCTTCGGGATCCCCGTGATCAGCCTCCAGCTGGTGGACCCGTACTTCTACCACCTGGACACCGCGCTGTTCGTCCTCGACGACGGAGACGAGGGGAACGCCGGGAACATCGTCTACTATCCGGAGGCGTTCTCACCGGGCAGCCGCAAGGTGCTCGCCCGGCTCTACCCGGACGCGGTGCTCGCCACCCGCCAGGACGCGATGGCCTTCGGGCTGAACTCCGTGTCCGACGGCCGCCACGTCTTCATCGCGCCGCGCGCCAAGGAACTCGCCGACCAGTTGGCGCGCCAGGGCTACGTTCCCGTCCCCGTCGACCTGTCGGAGTTCCACAAGGCCGGCGGCGGCATCAAGTGCTGCACTCAGGAGATCCGCTCATGACCGCTCCCGTCCGTACGCAGTCCTCCGCCGACGTGCCTGAGCAGTCCTCCGCTCCCCGCTCGTCCGCCGAGCTGATCCGCGCCGAGGAGCCGGTCCTCGCGCACAACTACCACCCGCTGCCCGTGGTCGTCGCCCGCGCCGAGGGCACCTGGGTCGAGGACGTCGAGGGCCGCCGCTACCTGGACATGCTGGCGGGCTACTCGGCGCTCAACTTCGGCCACCGCCACCCCGCGCTGATCGAGGCCGCCCACCGCCAGCTCGACCGGCTGACCCTCACCTCGCGCGCCTTCCACAACGACCGGCTCGCCGAGTTCGCCGAGGGCGTGGCCGCGCTGACCGGCCTGGACATGGTGCTGCCCATGAACACGGGCGCCGAGGCCGTGGAGAGCGCCGTGAAGGTGGCCCGGAAGTGGGCGTACGAGGTGAAGGGCGTCCCGGCCGACCGGGCGACGATCGTCGTGGCCGCCGACAACTTCCACGGCCGTACGACCACGATCGTCAGCTTCTCGACGGACCCGGCGGCCCGCACCGGCTTCGGTCCGTTCACCCCGGGCTTCCGCGTGGTCCCGTACAACGACCTCGCCGCGCTGGAGGCGGCCGTGGACGAGACGACGGCCGCCGTGCTGATCGAGCCCATCCAGGGCGAGGCGGGCGTGATCATCCCGGACGAGGGCTACCTGGCCGGCGTCCGCGAGCTGACGTCCCGCACCGGCTGCCTGTTCATCGCCGACGAGATCCAGTCGGGCCTGGGGCGCACCGGCCGCACGCTCGCCGTCGAGCACGAGGGGGTCCTGCCCGACCTCGTGCTGCTCGGCAAGGCGCTGGGCGGCGGCATCGTGCCCGTGTCGGCCGTGGTCGGGCGCCGGGAGGTTCTCGGGGTGCTGCGCCCGGGGGAGCACGGCTCGACGTTCGGCGGCAACCCGCTCGCCGCGGCGGTCGGTTCCGCGGTCGTGGAGCTGCTGCGGTCGGGTGAGTTCCAGCGCCGGGCGGCCGAGCTGGGCACGGCCCTGACCGACGGACTGTCGGCGCTGCTGGGCAGGGGTGTCGTCGGGTTCCGGGCGCGCGGGCTGTGGGCGGGCGTGGACATCGACCCGGTGTTCGGCACGGGCCGCGAGATCAGCGAGCGCCTCATGTCCGAGGGAATCCTGGTCAAGGACACCCACGGCTCGACGATCCGCCTCGCTCCCCCACTCACGATCACGGCCGAGGAGCTCCGCTCGGCGCTGGGTGCTCTGGAGGACGTACTGGGGCGGCCGTGACCGACCTGCGCCCCTGAAGCGGAGCAACCCTCGGGCGGGGCCGGGACCGTGGTCC
>NZ_VJZC01000200.1 GCF_009377185.1 Streptomyces spongiae | reverse complement strand
CTGCCCCCACCACCCCGACCCAGCCCTCGGCCTCGCCCGCGTCGGCGCGGCCCGACCGGAACCGTCGCGCCGCCGCCTTCGTGATCGCGGGCATGGCGGTCCTCGCGCTGGCACTGGGCGGGCTGATGTACGCCCTGCTGAACCAGGACGACGGGAACGGGGACACGGGTGGCAACACGACCAGCGGGAGCGGCTCGAACAGCGGCAACGACAACGGCGGCCCGAGCGACGACAGCGGTTCGAGCGACAACGGCAACGGCGACGACAGCGCGAGCGACAGCGACACCGCGAGCGGGAACAGCGGCACGCCCGACGACGACCGGACCACCACCCCACCGGCCCAGTCCGTGAAGGTGTCTCTTCAGGGCGAGAACACCGAGTACTCCGGGACCTGCCCGCCGCCGAACGACCGGGCACCCGTCTTCACGGCCACGTTCACCGTGGGCCGGGTGCCGGTGGAGGTCCAGTACCGCTGGGTGGCGAAGAGCGGCAACGTCTCGGATCCCGGCTGGAAGACGCTCTCGTTCCCGGCCGGGGGCGGGAAGAGCAAGCAGGACTCCGTCACCGCGACGACGGAGGCCGAAGAGGGAACGTTCCAGGACGAGATCAGCATCGAGGTCCGCGGCCCCGTGAAGACCGAGTCCAACTCGGTGCCGTTCTCGGTGACGTGTGAGCAGGAGACCCCGACGGACGGGGCCTCCTGAACCCGCGTTCCTGAACGTCAGGCCGCGTTCCGGAACACCGGCAGATAGCCACCCGACTGGCCGGACGCCTTCGGGTGGTACGACTCGCCGATGTTCAGCCAGTTGACACTGAGCAGCCAGGAGTCGCCGGAGCAGAGCTCGTGGCCGGTGAAGGTGGAGCGGACGTCACCGAAGGTGAAGCCGTGGTCGGCGGCACGCTTGGCGATGGCGCTGTTCAGGTAGTCGGACGCGTTGTTGATCGCGGACCGTTTCGTCTCGGAGAGACCGGCACACGTCTGGCCCAGCTTGTAGAACCGGGGGTAGCCGAGTACGACGACGTGAGCCGCGGGTGCCTTGGCCCGAATGGCCGAGTACACGCTGTCGAGCCGTCCGGGCAGGGTGGAGTCGACGTACGCCTTCGCCGTGTTGATGCGCGAGACGCAGGTGCTGTCGGACGAGGTGACACAGGTCGTCATGACGTCGGCGAAGCCCGCGTCGTTGCCGCCGACGGTGATGGAGACCAGTCCGGTGGCGGAGTTCAGCGGGGCCAGCTGACTGGCCGTGACATCACTCGTTCGGGCGCCCGAGCAGGCGGTGAAGTCGAACGACGAGGGTGAGTTGGCGGCGGCCCAGAGGTACGGGAACGCCTTCGTGGAGCGCTTGCAGTCGCCGCTGGAGCCGATGTAGCTGCCCGCGCCGACACCGGAGGAGTAGGAGTCGCCGAGGGCCACGTAACCGGTGGCCGCGGCCTGTTGGGATGCCTGGGCCGTCGCTGTCCCGGTGAGGGCGATGCCGGCGGCGAGGAGGAGTGAGGTGGCGTATGCCATAAGTCGGGAACGTCTCATGGAACCTCCCTTTAGCAGGATCTCTGCCTCAACCGTGGTAGCAGTTACACGTGTTGACTGGAAGTGTTCATGCCAATACTTTCCCCCTCACAAGGGATTTCCACCGTCCGTTCACCGGACGTTTTGTTACGTGGACATGACAGAAATATGACAAGCGCTCAACTCTCTTGAGCTACACCCGTAGATCACTCAATCTTTACCCAGCCCGGAGTGGAACGCGACGCTCCAGGGCTGTGCGGGCGAAGACGCGCGCACCCCCCACAGCCGTGCGCCAGACCCCGGCGCGCGCTGCCTAGAGGAGGACTCCCTCGTAATGGCACAGCTGCGTACGAACAAGATCCGGATCGCCGCCCTCACCACCGTGACGACGGCCGCCCTCCTGGGCGGGCTCACGGCACTTCCCGCCCAGGCCGCCCCGGCCGAGGGCAAGGTGCTCGCGGCCGATTCCCCCACCGCGATCAAGGGCAGCTACATCGTCACGCTCAAGAAGGGCGCCACGGGCCTGAAGGCCTCGTCCAGCCAGGGCAAGAGCCTCGTCAAGACGTACGGCGGCACGGTGAAGAAGACGTTCAGCCACGCGCTGAACGGCTACTCCGCGAACCTCTCGGCGACCGAGGCGAAGAGACTCGCCGCCGACCCGGCGGTGGCCTCCGTCGAGCAGAACCAGACGGTCACGGTGGACGCCACGCAGTCCAACGCCCCCTGGGGCCTGGACCGCATCGACCAGGCGGCCCTGCCGCTCTCCGGCACGTACACCTACCCGGACTCGGCGGGCAGCGGTGTGACGGCGTACGTCATCGACACCGGCGTCCGCATCTCGCACCAGCAGATCGCCGGCCGGGCGACCAACGGCTACGACGCCGTGGACGGCGACAACGTCGCCCAGGACGGCAACGGCCACGGCACCCACGTCGCCACCACCATCGCGGGCTCGACCTACGGCGTCGCCAAGGCCGCCAAGATCGTGGCGGTCCGCGTGCTGAACAACGCGGGCTCCGGCACCACGGCCGGCGTGGTCGCGGGCATCGACTGGGTGACCGCGAACCACAGCGGCCCCTCGGTCGCCAACATGTCCCTCGGCGGCGGCGCCTCCACCGCCCTGGACACGGCCGTCAGCAACTCGATAGCCAGCGGCGTGACCTACGCCGTCGCGGCCGGCAACAGCAGCGCCAACGCCTCCTCGTACTCCCCGGCCCGCGTCGCCTCGGCGATCACGGTCGGCGCCACCACCAGCACGGACGCCAAGGCCAGCTACTCGAACTACGGCTCGGTCCTGGACATCTTCGCGCCCGGCTCCTCGATCACGGCGGGCTGGAACACCAGCGACACCGCGACGAACACCATCTCGGGCACCTCGATGGCCACGCCGCACGTCGCGGGCGCGGTCGCCGTCTACCTGGCCGGCCACACCTCGGCCACCCCGGCCCAGGTCGCCACGGCCCTGACGAGCGGCGCCACCTCGGGCGTGGTCACCAGCCCGGGCACCGGCTCCCCGAACCGCCTTCTGAAGATCGTCCAGTAACAGCACCCCGTAAGGGGCGCGGGGCTGGTGTCGATATGCGGCTCCGCCGCGTGGGCGCGACCAGCCCAAGACGGCCCGCAGTTTCGCGACCGCGCACCAGCAACTCGCTTGACCAGCACGAAAGTTCCCCGGAGGCACCCCACGCCTCCGGGGAACTCTCGCATACGCCGAGCCCCCGTGCCGCGTTGCCGCGTTCCGCATCTTGACGCCCCCGCGCCCGCTGAGCGACATTGAAGCCCGGCATCCGGCGCTTCAGGGGGCAAAGTCGCCAATGCAGACCATACGTATCAAGCCATCCTCATCCGAGCCGCCCTCACCGGGGGGTGCGGGGCGGCCGCGGCAGGGTCCGGAGAGGGATCTGGGGCCGCTGCTCGCGGGTGTGGCCGTCGTCGTCGCGACGACCGGTGCCGTGCTCGCGCTCGCCGACGCGGACTCACCGGTGCGCGGCCCCTTCACACTGTTCTTCCTCCTCGCGGCGCCGGGAACCGCCATCGGGGCCACACTGCGCGGGCTGGAGCCGTTCGGCCGTGCCGTGGCGTCGATCGCGGGGGCGGTCGCGCTGAACCTCCTCGTCGCACAAGGGATGCTGGCGACCCACTCCTGGTCGGTCCGCGGCGGCATCGTGGCCATGACCGCCATCAGCTCGCTCGTCCTCCTGCTGGTTCTGGTACGGCGCCCGCGCGGCCGTACGGAGAGAAGAAGACGGACATTCTGACGTGGACATCAGCGTGTACCGCCCCGGCGAACTGACAGCCACCGACCGGGCCGCCTGGACGGCCCTGCAGTCCAAGGCGCATCTGAACGGCTCGCCCGAGCTGGCGAACCCGTTCCTGTCCCCGGAGTTCACCCTGGCGGTGGGCAGTTGCCGACGCGGGGTACGGATCGCGGTCGTACGGGAGGACGGGGAGGCCACCGCGTTCTTCCCGTTCCAGAGAACCGCCTTCGGCGTCGGGCGGGCCATCGGGCTCGGCCTGTCGGACTGTCAGGGCCTGGTGCACCGGCCGGGCTTCACGTGGGACGCCCGGGAGTTGCTGCGGGCCTGTGGGCTCGCGGTGTGGGAGTTCGACCACCTGGCCGAGGGCCAGGCGCCCTTCGGCGCCCACGCCACCGGCACCTTCCCGTCCCCGGTCATGGACCTCGAGGAGGGATACGAGGCGTATCTGGCCCAACTGCGTGCCAGGTCACCGAAGTTCGTCCGGTCGACCTTCGCCAAGGAGCGCCGGCTCGGCCGGGCGGCGAGCGACGTCCGCTACGTGCACGACGAGCGCGACCCGGCCGCCCTGCGCACGCTGATGGCCTGGAAGTCCGCTCAGTACCGCAGGACCGGCCGGATGGACCGCTTCGCGCACCCCTGGATCATCCAGCTGGTGCGCCGTCTCTTCCACACCCGCTCCGAGTCGTTCGCGGGGAACCTGTCCGTGCTGTACGCGGACCGCAAGCCGATCGCCGCGCACTTCGGACTGCGCTCCGAGCGGGTACTGACCGACTGGTTCCCGGCGTACGACCCGGCGTACGGGAGGTTCTCCCCGGGGCTGCTGCTGCATCTGCACATGGCCGAGGCGGCCGCCGCCGACGGCGTCGCGTATCTGGACCTGGGCCGGGGTCAGAAGCAGTACAAGGATTCCCTGAAGACACGTGAGATCCCCGTGTCCGAGGGGTGGGTCACCCGCCGTCATCCCGTGGCCTTCGGACACCGGGCTCGCCGAGCTCCGGTCCGGGCCCTGCGGAACACGGTGGTGGCCCGGCCGGAACTGTTCGAGCCTGCCGACAGGCTCCTCAAACGGATGGGCCAAATCCGCTCCAGGGGTTAGTTATCGGACACAACTACAAAAAAGTGAGACCTACTTCCAGGTCTTGCCATATCGTCTCAATCATCAATACCGTCATACATCAACCCGCATCGGTCCATCATTCAGCGGCTCCAGGGGAGGGCTCAGGTCCGCGATGGTCCCGGCGCGGGGCGCGGTAGGGGGGTGCCGTGCTCGGTGATCGCACTTTGAGCCGAGCACTGCCGCGCGACCGGCTGCCCGGTTTCGGCAGTCGGCCAGCTTTGCCTGCTCACACGGCATGCGCGGAGAGTCAGTTCGTCATGCCCGGGTGAGAAACAAACCCCCCTTTCGAACCGGACCAAGAACCGGACCGCCCGAGGGGCGGGCGGTCCACCGGACGAGAGGGACCAGACTCATGAGCTCAGTTCTGCGCCCGGCGATATCCGACGACACGGGCTCCGATGACAGGGGCGAGGAGCCGAACGAGGCCGGCAAGTACCGGCCCGTCTCCACCCACTTGGCCATCGCGCCACCGGTGAGCGTGGTGATCCCCGCCATGAACGAGGCGGAGAACCTTCCGTACGTCTTCAAGACACTGCCTGCCTGGATCCACGAGGTGGTCCTGGTCGACGGCAACTCCACCGACAACACCGTCGAGGTGGCCCGCGAGTTGTGGCCAGACGTGAAGGTCGTGCCGCAGCGCGGGAAGGGCAAGGGGGATGCCCTGATCACCGGGTTCGAGGCGTGCACGGGCGACATCATCGTGATGGTCGACGCGGACGGCTCGGCCGACGGTCACGAGATCGTCAGTTACGTCTCCGCGTTAGTCTCCGGGGCCGACTTCGCCAAGGGCTCGCGGTTCGCCAACGGCGGCGGCACGGACGACATGACACCGATCCGCATGCTGGGCAACCGGGTGCTGTGCGCGGTCGTCAACCGCAAGTTCGGCGCCCGTTACACCGACCTCTGCTACGGCTACAACGCGTTCTGGCGGCACTGCCTCGACAAGATCGACCTCGACTGCACCGGCTTCGAGGTCGAGACGCTGATGAACATCCGGGTCGTCAAGGCGGGCCTGAAAGTGCAGGAGATTCCCAGCCACGAGTACCTGCGCATCCACGGCGCGAGCAATCTGCGGGCCGTGCGGGACGGGCTGCGCGTTCTCAAGGTGATCCTGAAGGAGCGTTCCAACCGGCGTGCGCTGCGGCGCCGTTCGCACTCCCCCATGCTCACCACCAGCCGGGGAGAGGCGTCTTGAGCGAGTCGCACATCTCGGTCGTGATCTGCGTGTACACGGAGGACCGCTGGGAGGACATCCTCGCGGCGGTCGCCTCGGTGCGCGCGCAGTCCCGGCCGGCCCTGGAGACCCTCCTGGTCGTCGACCACAACCAGGCGCTCCTGGACCGGCTGACGAAGGAGTACCAGGAGGCCGAAGCGGTGCGGGTGCTCGCCAACGCGGGCCCCCGCGGCCTGTCCGCCGGCCGCAACACCGGCATCGCCGCCTCGTCCGGCGAGATCATCGCGTTCCTCGACGACGACGCCGTGGCCGAGCGCGACTGGCTGCGGCACTTCGCCGACGGGTACGCGGACCCGCGGGTGATGGCCGTCGGCGGCCGTACGGTGCCCGTCTGGGCGTCCGGCCGCCGCCCGGCCTGGTTCCCGGAGGAGTTCGACTGGGTGGTGGGCTGCGCGTACCGGGGACTGCCCAGGGGCCGGGCCCGGGTGCGCAACGTGCTGGGCGGCAACGCCTCGTTCCGCCGTACCGCGTTCGACGCGGCCGGCGGCTTCGCGACCGGCATCGGCCGCGACGGCGACAAACGGCCGCTGGGCTGCGAGGAGACCGAGCTGTGCATCCGGCTCACCCGCGCCCGACCCGACGCGGTCCTGCTGCTCGACGACCGCGCGGTGATCCACCACCGGGTGCCCGAAGTACGCGAGCACTTCCGCTACTTCCGCACCCGCACCTACGCCGAGGGGCTGTCGAAAGCGCTGGTGGCCCAGAGCGTCGGCGCGGACAAGGGGCTGGAGTCGGAGCGCCGTTACGCGACCCGTGTCCTGCCCGCCGGGGTGGCCCGCGGTCTGCGCGACGCGCTGCTGGCGCGTCCGGGGGGTACCGGGCGCGCGGGCGCGATCGTCGCGGGAGTGCTGACGGCGGCCGGTGGGTATGCCGTCGGGAGCGTCCGGGCACGGCGGAGCGGGGCGACGTTCTCGGTGGTTCCGGTAGGGAAGATCGACGGGCGACGACAGGAACCCGAGGGGCACAGACATGGCTGACGCACCCGTGCCGATCCTCATGTACCACTCGGTCGCGACCGCGCCCAACGACGCGACCCGTGCCCTGTCCGTCGCCCCCGAAGCATTCTCCGAACAGATGGCCCTGCTCGGGGACCGGGGCTTCACCCCGGTGAGCACGGCGGAGCTCGGGACGAGCTGGCGCACGGGCCGCCCGCTGCCCGCCCGTCCCGTCCTCGTCACCTTCGACGACGGGTACGAAGGCGTGCACCGGCACAGTCTGCCCGTCCTCGCCAAGCACGGCTTCGCGGCCACGCTGTTCGTCTCCACGGGCTGGCTCAGGGGCGCGTACGACACCGGGGGCGCCCTCGACACGATGCTCGACTGGAAGCAGGTGCGCGACATCGCCGACGCGGGCATCGAGATCGGCGGCCACAGCCACACACATCCGCAGCTCGACACGCTCGACGACCACGAGCTCCGGTTCGAGCTGGCCCGCTGCTTCGAGATCGTCGCCGGTGAACTGGGCGCCGTGCCCGTCTCGTTCGCCTACCCGTACGGCTACTCCAGCCGCCGGGTGCGCCGGGTGGTGCGCGAGACCGGGTTCGCGCAGGCGCTCGCCGTGGGCAACGGCCTGGCGCGGCGCACGCAGGGTCCGTACGCGCTGCGCCGTGTCACCGTGCGCCGCAGCACCGGCATCGAGGAGTTCGAACGGCTCGTCGAGGGCCGCGCGATCGCCCGCAACTTCGCCAGGGACCGTGCCCTGACCAAGGGGTACGCCATGGTCCGCAGAGCACGACAGGTCCGGAAGGCCGTCCGTTCCCGTGTCTGACACGACCACCACAGCACAGGCCGACACCACCGCCGAGACCGGTACGCCCGAGAGTCAGTCCGGCCGTCGGCTGCGGCTGCCCGGAATCGGCAAGGGGGCGGGCGGCAACCAGTTGTTCCGGAATGCTTACGCCCTGATGCTCAACACCGGTATCTCCGCCGTGCTGGGGCTCGGCTTCTGGCTCGCCGCCGCCCGCTACTACTCCGAGTCGTCCGTCGGCCAGGGCTCCGCCGCGATCGCCGCGATGAAGTTCCTCGCGGGACTCGCCGCGCTGACCCTGACCGGTGCCCTGGCCCGCTTCATCCCGATCGCGGGCCGGTCCACGGGACGGCTCATCTTCCGTACCTACGCGGGCAGTTCGGTGGCCGTCGCGCTCGCCGCAGGGGTGTTCCTGCTGACGCTCGGCGTGTGGGGGCCGTCGTACCGCTTCCTGCACGACCCGCGGGGCGCGCTGGTGTTCGTCCTCGCCGTGGTGGCCTGGTCGCTGCTCACACTGCAGGACGGAGTGCTGACCGGGCTGCGCAGCGCGGTCTGGGTGCCGGTGGGCAACACCGTGTTCTCGGCGGTCAAGCTGGTGCTGCTGGTCGTCTTCGCCGCCGCGATCCCCACCATGGGTGTGTTCGTGTCGTGGGTCGCGGCCATCGCGATGTCCGTGCTGCCGCTGGGCTGGCTGGTGTTCCGGCGCCTGGTGCCGCGGCATGTGAAGGCGACCGAGGACCACGCGCGTCCGCCGTCCATGAGGGAGATCGGCCGTTTCCTGGCGGGCGACTACACGGGCTCGCTGTTCTCGCTCGCCGTGGTCTACCTCGTCCCGGTGATCGTCGCCGCGCAGGTCAGCTCCGCCGACAACGCGTACTTCTACATCACCACCACGATCGGCGGCACGGTCAACCTGCTCGCCATCAACATGGGCGCCTCCCTGACCGTCGAGGGCTCACACGACCCGGGACGACTCGCCGCGAACACCCGGGCGGCCCTGAAGCGGATGGCCCGGATCATGCTGCCCGTGTGCGGGGTGCTGTTCTTCGGGGCGCCCTGGATCCTCGGCGTGTTCGGCACCGGGTACGCCGACGCGGCGACACCGCTGCTGCGGTGGTTCGCCGTCGGCGCGCTGCTGCGGGTCGTCATGGAGACGTACTTCGCGATGCTGCGCGCCCAGAGCCGTACCGCAGGACTCGCCTGGCTGCAGGGCCTGCTGTGCGTCCTCGTCCTCGGTCTGACGCTGCTGCTCCTGCCCCGGATGGGCCTGGTCGGCGCGGGTGTCGCGGAGATCTCCAGCCTCGCGGTGATCGTGCTGATCGCCGCGCCCAGGCTCTACAGGATCCTGCGCACGGCGCCGTCCGACCCCGCGCCCGAGGACACCCCGCCGGACGGCGACCTCGCCGACCTGGGCGCCGTGGCCAGGAAGCCCGGCTCCGCCTGGGCGCGCTCGCTGGACTCGGACACGCTCGCACTCGGCGTCCACGTCGACTTCGACCACCAGGAACGCCGCCCGGACGTCCGCCCGGGCCCGGGCACCCCGCCCACGGGCACACCCGCCGTACGGCGCGATCACCGGCCGACCTGGGCGCTCAGGATCCCACTGCCGGAGCAGCGGGGGAGCCTGCCCGTCGAGAACGTACGGGAGAACGTATCGGAGGAGGGTGCGGGCGGCTCGGAGGAGTTACGAGGGGCCGACCGGTCCGCGGTCGAGCGAGCGGAACGGGACCTGGGGCCGAGGCCGACGAAGTCCGTACGGCCGGAGATCGAGGCGCTGCCCGTGCGACAGATCGCCGCGCCCGCACGGGAAGACGTCACCGAGCCCCCTCCCCCGTCCCTCCGCGAGCGACTCCTGCACCCCACCAGGTCCGGCGTGGTGCTGGGCTGCCTCCTGCTCGCCGCTCTGCTGCTGTACTGGGTGCCCGCGCTGGCGCTCGACGACGCGGCGCTGGACGAGATGGGCGGACTCGGCCTGATCTCCGTGCTGCCGATGCCGACGCTGGCGGGCGCCGGGCTGCTGGCCGTCGTCTTCGGCTCGCTGCTGTGGATGGGCCGGGAGCACAAGGCGCTGCTGCTCGTCACCCTCGTGGCCACCGTGGTGTCGTTGCACGCCCTGCCCGCGGTGATCGAGACCGAGCCGCGCTTCCCGACGGCCTGGCAGCACCTCGGCTTCCTCGACTACATCGACCGCACCGGATCCGCGGTCCCCGACCTGGACGCGCGCTGGAGCTGGCCGGGCTTCTTCGCGGCGGCCGCGTTCGTGGCGAAGGCATGCGGGGTCAGCGACTTCACCGAGGTGATCCGCTGGTGGCCGCTGACAAGTGAACTGCTCTACCTGGCACCGATGTTCCTCCTCACCCGCTCGATGCGGGCGGGCTGGCGCGCCAAGTGGACCGGGATCTGGTTCTTCGTGCTGAGCAGTTGGGTCGGCCAGGACTACTTCTCCCCCCAGGGCTTCACCTATCTCCTCTACCTGGTCTTCGTCGCGATCCTGCTCGTGTGGTTCCGCGCGCCGCGCATGCTGTGGGGCAAGGTCCGCCCCGGCGAGGCCGAGGTGGAACCGACCGACCGCCGTCAGCGCGCGGTCCTGCTGACCATCCTGATCGCGCTGTACGCGGCGACGGTCCCGGCCCACCAGCTGACACCCTTCGTGATGCTGGGCGTGCTCGCGGTCCTGGTCCTGATCGGCCGCTCGGAGCTGCGCGGCCTGCCGATCCTCTTCACGGTCATGGTGACGGTGTGGATCGGCTTCCTGGCGGAGCCGTACTGGTCGGGCCACTTCGACGAACTCTTCGGCGGGGTCGGCGGAGTCGGCGGAAACGTCACGTCCTCGGTCTCCGGCCGGATCGGCGAGGGCAGCTCGACCCACAAACTCGTGCTCTACGCGCGCGTGGCGCTCGCCGGCTCGGTGATGGCGATGGCCTGTTACGGCTGGTGGCGCCGCCGCGACCACAAGTACCGCGAGCGCTCGCTGCTGGTGCTGACCTTCGTCCCGTTCCTGGGCTTCGGCATGCAGTCGTACGGCGGCGAAATGGCCCTGCGCGTCTTCATGTTCGCCCTGCCTGGCGCTGCCCTGCTCGCCGGCCTGGCGCTCTTCCCACGCACGGGCGTGACGGCCGAGGAACGGGACAAGGACAAGGTGAGCCTCGCGCCGCTGGCCGCTCTGATGGCCGGGCTCGTCCTCATCGGCGGCTTCCTGGTGGCCCGGTGGGGCAACGAGCCGTTCGAGCGCACCCGCACGGGCGAGGTCGCGGCCATGGAGTACGTGTACGCCCACGACGACCCGACCGTACGGCTGCTGTGGCTGAGCACCGACCCGGTGAACGACGTGACGCCCGCGATGCCGTGGGGCGAGCGGGACATGGAGAAGGTCGAGTACGTGCCCACGCTCGCACCGCCCGACCCCGTCCTGGTCTCGGGCCTGGCCAAGTCGCTCAAGGACGCGGGCCCGAACTCGTATCTGATGATCAACCGCAGCCAGGTCACCTACCTCCAGCTGGACGCCGGTTACTCGGCCAGCTGGGAAACCCGCCTCATCAGGAACCTCGACGCCCGCAAGGACCTGAAGAAGGTCTTCACCAACGCGGACGTCACGATGTACACCCTCCGCGACAAGCCCGACGGCAAGATCCCGAATCCCGACCCGGGCCCGATCGGCCCCCAGGTGACCTGGACGCCGTGGTCGGTCGTGGGCGGCTTGGCCGCGACAGCCCTGATCCTGCTCCTGACAGCACGGGAGATCGTACGGGTGGCAACACGCCCGAGCGTCCGCCAACTCCAGTGGCTCCAGAGCACCTTCTGGTTCTCCCTACCACTGCTGGCGGTACTGCTGGCTTCGCTGGTACAGCGGTTCTTGACGATGGGGGGAGGCGCCCCGTAAGGGGCGCGCCCCTTCAGGGGCGCGGGGAACTGCGCGACAAGCCACGAACTACCCGCAGCCGTCAGTCAACCGATCCAGGCAGACGCTCAACGCCGCAACCACTTCACCTCATACGCCCCCATCCCGAACCGCCGCCCATCAACCTCCGCACTGATCGACCGATCCAGCGTGTTGACCACAAGCACGACCTTGTCGTCAGCCAGCACCCGCACATTCGGCTTGTCATCAGCAGCCACAGACACCGCCTCATACTCCGTCCCCGGCGGAAACGCCTCACTGAACCGGGACAACAGATCGAACATGGACAGCGCCCGCCCACCCCCACCGGTGTCCGTCGGAGACCACAGACACCCAGCACAGTCGGGCCCCTTCTCCTTCTCCGGATTCCAGTAGAAACCGGAAGACGCCCCCCCACGGGCCATCGCGATCAACCCAGCCGCATGCACAGCGGAGCGCCTCGTCTCGGACCACCCGTCCCGCTCGTCGTCCGCGTCACCCGGCTCGACGTAGTACTCGGCCCACCACAGCGGCAGATCCCCGATCCGCTCCCGCACCCACCGGCTCACGGCGGTCAGCTTGTCCGTCGCCGCGAACTCGTTCGGCAGCATCTCGTCGTCCTCCGTGTAGCTGGAGCCGTCCACGACGACGAAGTCCGCACCCACCTTGTTCTTGTTCCAGTAGTCGAAGGCGTCGAGCGCCCGCTGGTCCATGGCGCCCCACGGGCCCTTCAGGGTCGTGGAAGCGCCGTTCTCCTGGCGCGGGTCGAGACTGTCCATGACCAGGTAGGGGCCGCCCACCATGATGTCCTCGTCGACCTTCTTCAGGGCCTTGTAGACGAGGTTGTACAGCTTGGTGTAGCCCTCGTAGTCCCAGCGGCCCTCGGCGTTGTTCCAGAAACCCTTGAACTCGTTCCAGACGATGAAGTGCCGTACGTCCGGGTAGCGTTTGGCGACGGTCGCGGCGAGCTTGGCGTAGTCCTCGAAGTGCTCCGGCTCGGGAGCGGTCTCCAGCGCGGACTGGCTCCAGTTCGTGTTGTCGGCGCCGGACTTGCCGCCCTTCATCCAGTCCGGGGCGCAGCACAGGGTGACGACCGGGGTGCCGCCGGAGGCACGGACGAAGTCGATGCGCCGGTCCATGTCCTCGAAGTCGTACCGCCCCTTGACGGGCTCGGGGTTGCCCGCGCCCCAGCCCATGATGTGCTGGATCTGCGGCATCCTGGTCTTCGACAGCAGCCCCTCGACCCGCCCGGTGGCTTTGCCGCTGCCCTCGTCGGCGCTGAACTGGGTGTGCGTGAAGCCCCAGCCGACGTCCGGTCCGAGGTCGTCGGGCGGGACGGCCGGCGTGCCGTGCACCTTGTCCCCGTCGCGTGTGGTCCCGGCGGTGCCTCCGCCGCCCCCGGGCAGTGTGTTGATCAGGGTGAGCACCAGGGCCAGAGCGGCCGCGCCCACGCCGAGCAGAGCGGTGAGCCGCCACCGCCGTGCCCCCGAATTCCACCCATGACGTCCCATCAAGGACAACAGTAAGGGTGAGGGTTGTCGGGGGGACAGATCCCGTAATGCGACAGCCCGGTAACAGGACGGCTCGTACATATCGGGAAGTACGGACCGTCCGCACCGGGCGTTCGACCGGCCCGTACCCGGAGCCCGGGCAGCCAGTACCCGGAGCCCGGTCGACCCGCCCCGGGAATCCCGGGAGCCCGTACCGGCAGCTCGGAGGGGCGGAGCCGACACAACCGGCACGCGCGGGAAACGGGGTGCACGGGACGCCCGCGTGCCGGATCATGGCGGCATGTCTGCGAACCCACACGACGCGCTGCCGATCCGGCTCAACGTCGACGACAGCGACTCACCCTCGGACGTCGTCGACGCGCTGTTCCTCGGCCGCTTCGCGACGGGCGAGCAGCCGCACGCGCACGCGGCGAACATCGACCGGGTGCGCTCCGGCGCGACGCTGATGCCGCCCGGCGCCCGCGTGCTGCGCTCGGCGCGGGACGACGACCGCAGCGCGACCCTCGCGGAGGGCGACGGCTGGACCCTGCTGGTCTCCCGCTGGAACCGGGGCGCGGACATCACGGTCACCGCGACCAGCCCCGAGCTGGCGGAGAAGGTGCTCGGCCAGGCCACGGACGGCGCGGCGGACGAGCCGGAGCCGCAGCCGGAGAACGTGACGATGGGCTTCTGGTACGTGTCGCCGAGGCGCGGCCCGCACCGTACGACACGGCAGATCTCCGCGGGCACGTGGGAGGAGGTCCGCCCCAACTACACGGCCCCGGTCGCGGACGCCATGGACCGCCTGATGAAGACCACTCCGGAGGACATCGCGGGCCGGCTCCTGCTGCTGCACGGCCCGCCGGGCACGGGCAAGACGTCGGCGCTGCGCACGCTCGCCCGTTCATGGCGGGACTGGTGTCAGGTGGACTGCGTCCTCGACCCCGAGCGGCTCTTCTCCGACGTCGGCTACCTGATGGACATCGCGATCGGCGAGGAGGACGCGGCGGGCAAGGGCCGCTGGCGGCTGCTGCTCCTGGAGGACTGCGACGAGCTGATCCGCGGCGAGGCGAAGCACACCGCGGGCCAGGCGCTGTCCCGCCTGCTCAACCTCACGGACGGCCTGCTGGGCCAGGGCCGCAACGTCCTGGTGGGCGTCACCACCAACGAGGACCTGGAGCGCCTCCACCCGGCCGTGGTCCGCCCCGGCCGCTGTCTCGCCCGTATCGAGGTCGGCCCGCTGACCCACCGGGAGGCGGTGAGCTGGCTGGGCACCGAGGAAGGTGTGGGCCGCGACGGGGCGACGCTGGCGGAGCTGTACGCGCTGCGCCGCGGGACGTCCCCGACGTCGCTGCCGGAGCCGCGGGCGGGGGCGGACGCGGGGCTGTACCTGTAGTGGTTTGATGAGGGTATGACCCTGTTCGTCGGAACGTCGGGGTGGCAGTACAAGGACTGGCGCAACGTCCTGTACCCGGCCGACGTGCCCATCCGACTGTGGCTGGAGGAGTACGCGGCCCGCTTCGCGACGGTCGAGCTCAACAACGCCTTCTACCGGCTGCCGACTAGGGAGAACTTCGAGGCATGGCGGGACCGCACCCCGCCGGACTTCGTCGTCGCCGTCAAGGCGAGCCGCTTCCTGACCCACATCAAGCGGCTGAAGGACCCCGAGGAGCCGGTGCACCGGCTGATGAGCCGCGCCACCGGGCTCGGCGACCATCTGGGCCCGGTCCTCCTCCAGCTCCCGCCGACCCTGCGCGGCGACGCGGGCCTGCTGGACGCCTGCCTGGCCTGCTTCCCCTCCGGGACCCGGGTCGCGGTCGAGCCCCGCCACGACTCCTGGTGGACTCCGTCGGTGCGCGAGGTCCTGGAGTCCCGTGGCGCCGCCCTGTGCTGGGCCGACGTACGCGCCCACCCGATGACCCCCCTGTGGCGCACCACCGACTGGGGCTACGTCCGCTTCCACGAGGGCCGCGCCCGCCAGTGGCCCCACTACGGCCGACGCTCCCTGGAGACATGGGTCGACCGCATCACGACCACCTGGTCACCCGACGACGACGTCTACACCTACTTCAACAACGACCCGAACGCCGCAGCAGTACAGGACGCCAAAACCTTCGCAACCACAGCAACCAGAACCCACCCCCGCGTCACAAGGGTCCCGGTACCTTCCGAGCTCTTAGGGGCGCGAGGAACAGCGCAGCCTTTGAGGGGCGCGGGGAACAGCGCAGCCTTCAGGGGCGCGGGGAACTGCGCAATCTTTTAAGGGGCGCGGGGAACTGCGCGACCAGCCACCCCCAACCCTGT
>NZ_VJZC01000199.1 GCF_009377185.1 Streptomyces spongiae | reverse complement strand
GAGGGGAAGTGCTCGGGGGAGAACGACATGGGCGGAGTGTAGGGAACATTTCCGCGCCCCCAGCAGGCAGGGTGTTGACGGGCTGGGGGCGGTGAGTGCGGTTGACCTTGCTGTGTCAGCGCAGTGCGACCTCGCCCGTGTGGACGGCACGCATGGCCCGCTCGACAGTCTCCTGGTTCTCGCCGACCGGAGCCACGTAGTCGATGACGTCGCGTGCGGCGTCCTCGCCGAGCGTTCGGGTGATCACCCACGTGGCGAGATACTGCGACGCCAGGCAACCGCCCGCCGTAGCGATGTTCCCCTCGGCGTGGAACGGCGCGTCCAGCACGGTGACGTCGCAGGCTTCGACAAAGGGTCGGCTCTTCATGTCCGTGCAAGCCGGCATGCCACGCAGCAACCCGAGCCGGGCGAGCACCAGCGCGCCGGAGCACTGCGCACCGATCAGCTGTCGCGAAGGGTCGAGCCGCAGCCTGGAGATCAGCCGGTCGTCGGCGACCACCTCTCGTGCCTTCACCCCGCTACCGATCAGCACGACGTCGGCCTCGGTCACGAACTCCATCGGGCGCTGCCCCGTCACCTCGACGCCGTTCATCGACCTGACCACTGGCGTCGGTGTCGTGATGAAGGCTTCCAGACCGTCCTTGCGGCAACGGTTGATCAGCGCGGAGGCGATGAAGCTGTCGAGCTCGTTGAACCCGTCGAAGGTGACCACGGCTACCTGCATCGCAACTCCCTGCATCACAACTCCCTGCAACTCCCTACAACGCCTTACAACTCCTCCAAGTACGGCTCAGATCCGCAGTCTCCCTGGTGCCCTGTTCCGGGTCGAGAGCCAATCAGCGGTTGGTGGCATGCTCGGCAGAGGTATCAGAAGAAGTAGCTGACCAGGAACGACACCCCGGCCCCGACGATGCCCACGCCGATCATCCCCAGCAGGACCGGGCGCGTCAGTCCACGCCCCGACGCCTCCCACGCCGCGTCGTACGAGATGCGGCTGTTGCCGAACGGGGCGTAACCCGTGGCGAGGCAGAAGATGCCGAGGCCCGTGAGGACCCAGCCGCCGAAGAAGGCGCCGAAGTAGCGCCAGGCTCGGTCCATGCCGCTCTGGATGTAGTCCCCGTCCCCGGCGGCAGCCGACGTGGGCGCGTCCGTCTGCTGCACCGACAACTCGGTGCCCTGCGCGAAGCGTTGCCTGAGCTGCACCGCGGCGTTGGTGTCCTTGCTCTTGCCGTTCTCGGAGACGAAGGTGCCGGTGCAACGGATGGGGCGGCGGTTCTTGCGGCTGCTTCGGGAGGCGTTGTTCGGGTAGCTCACCTCGCACTGCTTCACCGTCAGGGTGCCGTGCGTGCCCGCCCAACCCGCCGCGTACGCCCCCTCGTACGCGCCCCATCCGCTCAGGGCGAGGCCCGCGATGAGGAAGACCAGGCCGCCCGCGCGCCCGAGGCGGCCGAAGGCTCTGCCGACGAGGCCCGCTGCGGAACTGTCTTTTCCAGTGCTTTGCGTTCGGGACATGACAATGCCGTCCTTCTTCTCTGCGGCTTCCTGGGACGCTTGGCTTCCTCTGCGGCCGATGGGCTCAGTCAGCATGGCACCCGTGTCTGTGGGCACGGAGGGGAGGGTGCGCCACTGCGTCGGCTCCGGAGGCGGGGGATACTGCGAGAGATACTGCGAGGGACGCCAAGCGAGTTGAGACGAGGAGTCGCGAGATGACCAGCCGGCCCGAGAACTCCCCGAACCCGAACGGTCCTTCGCCGGAGCGCGGGGTGCTGGACGAAGCGCTGGAACCGGGGCAGCTACGTTCCCTGAACTCCGCCCTGCGCAAGCTGTCCGAAACCGAAGGCGGCGCGAGCAAGGAGATGCAGGACGCGGCGAAGAGGCTGCTCTCCGGCCGCCTCGCCCTGCGCGACGCCCTGGACGACCCCGCGATGGCACGCGCGCTGGGGAGCGGTGGCATGGCGTCCCTGCGGGGGAAGTGGGAGTCGCTCTCCGAGGAGGAGCGCGAGCAGATCAGGAGCGGCGAGGCGCCGCCGAGCGGTGGCTCTGGCCCGGCCCCGAGGGCCTCCGAGCCGAGGCGCTCGGAGGGTGATTCCTCGTCACAGACCGGCAAGAAGAACCCGGGGCGGCACAGCGGCGGGTTCTCGCTCTACTGACAGCGGGGCACGAAGCGCGGCGGAGTCAGGCCGTGCGGCCCTTGTTGCCGATGAGGTGGGCGAGGCCCCAAGCAGTGGCGGCGGCGAGCGGGAGGCCGAGCAGGGAGATCCAGTCGACTCCTCCGCCTTGTGTGTCGAACCATGCCTTGGCCGGGTACAGAGGGTCGTCCTCCAGCATGTACTTCAGGGGCATGAGTGACCCGTCCCTGAGGAAGAGGCTCACGACGGTGTTGGTGTAGCCGAAGAAGACGCCGAGCGCGGCGATGATGGCGGCACCGACCCGGGCTCCGTTGCTGCCCCTGCCCACCGTGCCGGCCAAGGCCCCGACGGCCGCTCCGTTGAGAAGGGCATGCAGGAGGTAGAGGATGTTGCTGACGGCGCTCGACTGCTCCTTGTACGTGGCCATGTTGATGCCGACGTAGACCAGCGAGACGACGAACGAGACGAGGAACCCGAGGAGGATCGCGCCGACCGCGTTGCCTGTGTTGCCAGTGCCGGGCGTGGTGGGGTGGTGCCCGAAGGGGGGTGCCGCGTACGGCATTCCGGGCTGCATCGGCTGCATCGGCGGCTGCCCCGGGACAGGCGGAGGGCCGGGTTGCGCCGGCGGCTGCCCAGGGACGGGCGGAGGACCGAACCCCGATTGCTGCTGCGGAGGTTGCTGTGGCGGTTGCTGCGGCGGCGCAGGCTGGCTGTACGGGTTGTAGGCGTTCTGAGGCGCTTGGGGCGGCTGCTGAGGCGGCTGGGGTGGCGGCGGTGGCGGCTGGAACGGCGGCTGGCTCATCGATTCCCCACGGAGTGAACTGACAGGAAAAGCAAGCTATCAGTGAGATCAGGAGGGGCCCGTCGGAGACCGAGCGGGCTGCGTGAAGGGCACCCGAGTACGTACGGAAAGGGGCCAGGACAGGGCAGCGCACCCTGGGCATCCCGGCCCCACCGCGCTCAGAACAACCCGTGCCACATCTGCTCGACGATCAGCGACCACCACGTCTCCGCGTTCCCGAGCGCGGACGCGTCGACGGCCGCCAACTGCTCCTGCAGCGCCGCCACTTCGCCCCCCGCAGCCACCGGGTCCAGGCCCTGCATCCGCTGCCGTGCCGTGGCGAGCTCGGCGAGGGAACGGGCGAAGGCGGCGGCGGAGATGTTGACATAGCGGGCGGCGGCGGTGACCGGGTCGACCGCCCACACCGCGCCGAGGCCGTCCGGTTCCGTAGTACCGGGCAGGCACTGCACCGCGATCATCGCGACGCCGTCGAAGCCGATCCGGGACAGGTGCGCCAGGACGCCGATCTTCTCCTCGCCGGCCGGGCTGCGGCGCTCGCGCAGATTCGTGGCGACATCGGTGAACAGGCCGCCGGCCGGCGGCGCGTCGGGCCGGTCGGCGGTGAAGAAGAGGGGAAGGTCGGCGGGGAGCCCCGCCCAGGTGAGCGTGGCCTTGGTGGTCTCGGGCAGCGGGCTCTCGGCGATGTCGTCGGCGTCGTAGCGACGTACGCGGTCCTCACCGAAGACATCGACGAGGTGGCGGCCGAGGGCCGCGTCACGCAGCGGCTCCGCGGGCGTCACCTGGGCCGGAACGGGGACGCGGTGCGGGCGGGGCGGCGGCTGCTGGCCGGCCATCCGGTGCATCGTCTCGACCTGCTCGACCAGCGCCGCGATGCCCTCCGCGCGCGTCTCGGGAAGGGCACCGTAGCCCTGTGAGCAGGAGAGCTGGGCGTTGGGGAAGGTGTTGAGGAGTTCGGCGGTGTAGCCGCCGGGGAGCAGGCTGGGACGCAGGTCGGTGTGGACGCCGAGGACGTTGTCGACGGGTACGTTCAGCTGCCGGAGGTCTGCCCATGCCTGGTACTCGGCGGGGGGCAGGCCCGGGCCGGAGTTGCGGAAGAGGGTGGTCTCCTCGCCGTTTGCCGGGTCGACGTAGGTGAAGACGGCGGTGTTGCCGGGGCCGGTGACCGGACGGGCACCGGCCGAGGACCCTCCGCCCTGTGCGTCGCCCCCGTGCTTCTGCCGGTACATCCGCACGACCTCGTCGACCGGCACCGACGGCCAGACCGTCAGCTCGCCGGTCCGGCGGTCCACGACCCCGCACGCGTTGCCGATCTCGGCGGGCGGCCGGCGCTCCCCGGTCTCGGCGTCGACCTCGGGCGCCGCGGGCGCGGCCCACACGACCCAGCCCAGGTCGAACTCCTGCATCCTGACCTCGCGGCGCGGCTCCGCAGAACCTTCCGGGTTGAGCCAACGGTCGGCGACGGCGAGCGCCTGCTCCTGGCTGGTCACGGGGAGGCTCCTTCGAGGTGGTCGGTCGAGAGGCGGGAGGGGCGTGTGCAGTGCGTCTACGAGGCTATCGCCGGGGCCGCCGACCCGATGCGGAGGGCCTTGGCCCCGCGCTCGGTGGCGATGAGGAGGATGCCGTCGGGGGAGAGGTCCGCGGCGGTGAAGGGAACGTCGGAGATCAATGCGGCCACGACCTCCTGACTCGCCCGGTCCCAGACACGTAGGTAGTCGGCACCGCGGCTCAGCCCCAGCGGGGCGGCGGCACGCTCCTCCTCGGTGGGGCGAACGATCAGCGTGGGATCGGGAGCGGGAGCGGCATCACCCAGGTCGTCGGGGCGTACGAGACCGTGGACGAGCACCGCGGAACGCCCCGCCTCGTTCTCACCGCCTGCCTCACCGACCGGGTGTGCGCCAGGCGTGTCCGCGGGCACGGCGAGAACGGCGACCGAGACGGCGGGCCCCTCCGGCCGGGGCAGACTGCCGACAGTCACACCGCTGACCCCGACAACGGGCAGGCTCCACAGGGTCTGCCACGGCAGTTCGACGCCGAGCCGACTGCGTATGGCATCCGCGTACTCGGGCAGACCGTCCTCGACGAACGCGGTCTCGAGCAGCGCGGCGCGCAGTGTGGCAGGAGCCTCGGTGCGGGTCAGCATGGGTGCGGTGCGGAGGTACGTACGGGCCGGTGCGCCGAGCTCCTCGGTCGGTACGGCCTCGATGGCGGCCCGCAGCGGCACCGGATCGGCGTGGACGAACAACCCCGGGTCCGTGAGGAGTTGGGGCAGCAGACCCGCCTCCAGGGTGTGGCCCGCGATGTGGTCGCGTACGTAGGGGTCGGCCCGGCCCCAGTCCTGCTCGGGCACGGCCTCCAGCAGCGTCATCGCGATCTGTGTCTGAGCGGCACGGACGTTGGGAAGACCGGCGCGGATCTCGTCGCCGACGCCCGGGTGCAGCAGCCGGAGCAGCGTACGAGTGTTGCCCTCCTGCTGGTCCTCCGCGTCCGCCACCTCCTCGGGCTGGACGAAGGGTCCGGCGAGCAGCATCCCTGCGGCGAAGGCCTGGCTCATGTCCTGTCCGGCGACCGCGCTCGCCAGTCGCGCCCACAGGTGGGCGGGGATGCCGTCGGCCTCGGCGAGGGCGAGCGGCGCCAGCATCAGCCGTAGCGTCTGCGGGTCGGCGCCGAGCCGCCGGGCGTGCAGGTCGAGGGCTTCGCCGACGGAGGTCGGCAACAGGCTCTCGTCGGCGGGGTCGAAGCCCTCGGGAGCCATGAGAATGCAATGCACGGCGAGCTGCACGACCAGCGGACTGCCCCCGGCCCGGCGCCCGATGGCCGCCCCCAGGGCGAGCCGGGCAGCGGGATCGACGGTGAACGGCAGCTCGGGCGCGCCGAACTCCGGGTTGAGCGCCGCCTGGGCGTGCAGCACCAGCCCCACGGGGTCGGCCCACTCCGGTTCGTCGAGGTCGATGACCTGCACGGTGCCGGGCGGCAGGACGTCCGCCAACCCGGATGCCAACTCGACGGCCAGCGGACGCGGCACCTCGGCCAGCAGCCGGACGGTCTCGGTGGCGGCGAGAGGGGTGAGGACCTCGCGTACGAGCCGTGCGGGTTCGTCCGTGGCCCGTACCGGACCGGCCCGGTCGACGTCCGGTACGACGACGGTCACCGGCTCGTCGAGCGCGGCCAGCTCCGTGTACACCTCCGCGGTGCTGGTGGCGTCCAGCTCGAAGTGGTCGGCGAGCAGCCACAGCCCCTGCGCGGCGGTCAGCCCGTCGGCGGTGGGCACGGCCGGGGCGGGCAACTCCGGTGGCACCGTGGACGGATCCATCTCGTGAAGCGGCAGCCGCTTGCGGTACTCCGGCTCGCACAGCATCAGAAACCCGGTGAGCAGCCGCGAACGCCCGCTGCCCGAGCTGCCGGTGAGCACGACCACGCGCGGCGCGCCGGGGGCGGCCCCGCGCCACGCTGCCAGCGCGCGCAAGGCGGCGGTGCGGCCGCCTATGTGGGGGTGCGGTGCGAAGTCCTGGGTGTCCTCGGTGTGCTCGGTCGAGCCGGTCATGATCCCCGTCCTCCGCCAATTGCGGACTCATTCCGTACGACGTCGATCTTAGGGTGGCCGAGACTTGCGGGTGGGGGTGAGGGCGATGTCTTGTGACTCGGCCGCTCGGCCTTCGCTACGGGTTCGGCCGCCGCGCCTGCTGCTGCTTGCGGTACAGGGCGATGGCCGCCTCGGTCGGGTAGTTGGGGACTGTCACGGTCTCACCCGTGTCCTTCGCGACCACGATCTTGCTGCCGCCCGGGGCTGAGGGGCGCGGCCGGCCCGTGGCGTCGGTGGTGGGCGGGAAGGTCGCGTACACCAGGTAGCCGATGTCGAATTCGTGGACGTGCATGGGCGCCGCAGTCCCGTCGGGCAACTTGGGCTGGGCGTAGCGGCTGCGGACGATGGCGAGGGCTTGCTCGGGAGTGGTGGGTGGAGCAGGGTGGTCCGCGGTCATGGAGCTGGTCTCCTTGTCATGATGGTCGAATCGGGCAGCGTGTTGGAGCAGTCTTCCCGCGCGCACGCGGACTCACAGGTAGGAGAAGTTGTCCGAGTCCAGTACGTGGCCCCAGTTCCTGGTGGACGCCGCGGTCGGGTCGAGGGCGGACATCCATGCGGTGAGTTCGGTCAGCAGGTCCGCGCTGTCGAGTCCGCCGGATGTGGTGTAGGCGAGCATGTACTCCCACTGCAGGCACACCATCGCGACGAACGAGGCGAGGGAGGAGCCCGCCAGGGGATCGCCGGGATGGTCGCCGTCGACTGCGTTTGGTCGCGTCTGGCGCAGCACGCGGCCGGTTGGGCCGTCCAGGAGGAGGACACCGCCGATCCACGTGCCCAGTTCGTAGAGCGGGCCGTCGCCGACGAGCGTATCGAACTCCTTTGTTCCTTCCCAGGTGTGCTCCACGAGGCCGGTCCCGAGGAGATGGTGGGTGTCGAGGCTGTAGAAGTTGGAGACGGCGGGGAAGCCCACTTCGGTGAGAAAATGCCGGGTCGGGTCGTGTGTCAGGCCGGAGGGCAACTGGTGAATGGCCAGTGTGGGCGCCGTTTCCCTGCTGAAAACGTCGAGTACACGTGCCCGAGTGGGGCGACAGGCCGCCTCGTCGAAGGGACGCGGAGTGATCGTCCCGCGAGGGCCGACAGCCGGCAGCGGACGCAGGTGCGGGCCGCTCTCGGTGACGTGAGGGTCGGCTTCGACGGCGTAGAGGCCACGGTCCCCGCCCATCACCACTAGATCGCCGACACAGGCCGCAACCTGGATCTTGGGCGCCTGCACCACGCGGGACACCGTCGGATCAGTGGCGAGTTCGAGGCGGACCAGGTTCCAGGACGGTTCCGCCCGCCAAACGGTCCGCGGCGTAGGGCCGTCGGCCGGTGTCTTCGTATCGTCCCGTTCGGTGCTCGGCTCGGAGAGCTGTCCGGTGCCCGCTTGCCAGGTGTGCTTCTCGCCGTTCAGGCTGACACTGGTCACCGTGGAGCCTGCGGCGCCGGCCCGCAGGTCGTCAATGGCGTCGATCCAGGGGCCACAGGTGTGGAGACGGCCGGGGGCACGCCAGTTGGACCAGACGGACCGCCATGGCAGCGGGCCGGCGGATTCCGTCAACCCGCGCGCCCTCTCCGGATCGCCCTGGCTCATGGCCAGGAGATGCAGGATCGACAACCATTCGGCATGGGAGGACGGTGCTACGCCAAGTTTGTCGAGGTAATGCAGATCCGCGGAGAACGTGCCCGCGGGGACGCCGTCCGGAAATGCGAGGGGCAGTGCTTCCAGCAAAGCGGAGTGGGCGCACCGGGCGAGTGTGCGGGGGGTGGACAGGAGTTCTTCGAAGCGGCCCGCCGAGGCGGCGTGGGCAGGCAGGGCCCGGGTCAGATAGTCGGCAAGCGGATCGTCATCGCCACACATGAGCCCCCGGTCCACGACAGCGTGGTGAAAGGCGCGGAACTCTTCGGCAGGAACCTCGCTCCGTAGCCCGTGCGCATCGGACTCGTGGGTAAGTGCTACGGGCAGATCGCTGGCGTCATCCACACACACGCATTCCAGCGCGTCCGCGATCGTGCGCAGTTCTGACACATCGAACTCGGAGCCGACGACGGAGCAGAGCTCGCTCCACTCCTCGAAACGCAGGCTGCGAGGTTCGGCCAAGGCGAGCGCCTGGACGGCGGTGCGGTGGCCGGCGGACAGGGAGTGAACATCCAGCCGGACGACGTCAGGAGGAGGCGCCAAAGTCAGGGGGGACCGGATCCAGGTGCTGAGCGGGTGGACACCACTGTCGACTTCGAGGACGACTTTGACGCCGGTCTTCTTGTACGGATTGCCGAGGCCCCGTGCGAGGAGATCCCCGATACGTTGTGGTTCGGTGGTACTGCGAGTCCGCCCGGCCCATTGGATGTTCGCCACCAGGACGGTACGGCTCAGTCGCTGGTCCCTGACGTCGTTGACGAGGGAGTGGGCGTCCCTGTAGCCCCCGTACGAGACGCCGAGGACCCGCATCACGCCGGCCATCACCTCCTCGGTGGAGAGGCTGGCTGCATCCAGCAGGAATGCCTCCGGAGTGGTCTCGGCGATGTTCCGGAGGATATCCGTTTTCCCGGCGACGGAGGGGCCGTTCACGAACAGGAAGCCGCGTGTGGCAGAAGAGTCACCCACCCGCGAGCGAATGTGAGTGCTGATTTCTTGTGCTCTACGTTGGTCGTGCATCGTGGCTAACAGTCCCACTTGCTTTCTGCTGCGCTCGGTGTCCCGCAAGCCGCCTTCCGACATAGTGCGGACCCCTATCCTAGCGAGTGCCACTTCTCGAACTCCGGGGTGATGAGACCCGGTCGGCGGTCCGTGCCCTGACCCTCGGGTTCTCGGAACGCCAGGCGGTCGGTGACGCGGGTGGCGGCCACATCCATGACGTGGCGACAGGCTGGATGTGACCCTCGGCGCTGAAGTGTCACATCCTCGCGAGCGAAGGCCTCCATGTTGACGTCGACAAAGCCCACATCGTTCAACTTCGAAGACCAGCGGGCCCGCAGCGAGCGCCCGAGTCCGCGAGCTCGGTCAGTTGCCGTACCGACGCCTCGACCCCGAGAGGGGCGCACAAGCCCCAGATCGGCCCATTGCCCTCAGGGCGTGGTGCGTGAGGCAGTGCGCCTGGTAGACGACGCGATTCCGCAGAGGGTGTCGGGCCGGGGAAACTCTTGATCAACGACTCGGACCCGCACACCGTCGGCGAGTGCTGAACGCCGCCGAATCCATAGGTCAAATGGGCAAGGCACCCTTGAAGTGTGAGTTGGGTGATTCGGGGGATGTGGTAGCCAGCCACCCGTGCCCGTGTGTCTCGCTCTCGAGCATGAAGCCGACATCGACGGACAGATGACGGGCTGCGACGTTCGCATCGATCACACCTCGCGTACCGATCTGCGACGGATCGATCCAGGTCCTGCCTTCGAGGTAGTCAACTTCGAATGGCAGTGCCTCCCCTTCCCACTCCGGTTCCCCCCAAGTGGCATGGTGGCGCACCACATGGCCATTTCGGGCGACACACCAGGCGTGGGTGTCGTGGTACGTGTCGATGGAATAGAAGTGGGCTTCGCCGCGCTGCCGACTGGCCTTCTCGGTGAGATAGTCACCTCCGAGTGCGTCCAGGAACGAGTTGCCGTACAAAAGGCGCCAGTTACCGAACCGGGGCGTGATGAAGACCCGATAGACCGTCTCCTTCTTGCCGTGTGGTGTTTCGATCTCCATTGCGTCGTGGGCGGTTGCGGCCTCGGTGGCAGCCAGTCCCATGACGGTGGTGGCAGCCCGGAGATCACGCAGCCCGAGCGCGGACACGACAGCGTCGAGTTGGACTGCTGGGAAGGCCATCCAACGGCTCTCGGGCGGCAGCATTACCGGGCGCTCGGACAGCAACTTGACCCGTACGAGCCGTTCGACGGCACGGCGGTCGACGAAGCCGAGCCCTTGCTCGCCCCTCACGTCGGCGATGACCCTGAGAGCCGAGCTCCGCAGATGCCCGGGACCGTGGCACCGGATCTCTCTGAGGCGGGGCAGCGCCTCGTCTCCCAAGCGACTCAAAACGGACTCGGCGCGGAGGCGAAGACCCCTGGGCCGGCCGTCGCGGAGAAGCGGTAGCAGGTAATCGACGACCTGGGGCCCAAGTGCAACCAGGCTGTCCTCCGCGGCTGCCCGACGGGTGCGGTCCTTGCCAGAGAGGTCGCGAATGAGAGAGCCGATGGGCTCGGGCATGGGGCACACCTCAATTGCGGTTCCGTGATAGGCGAAGAACTCTAACTGCTGGGTTCGGTCTCGACTTGGCGTCGGCGGAGCCCGCGGTGCGACGTCACCGGAAATCCCTGCTGCAGGTAATGCCGACCTGCCGTAATCCCTACGAGCTCGTAACACGATTTTGTTGAAGTGTCCTGCTTCGGGTGACCGAAGCTACGAGCTCAAAGCGACAGGAAACGTATGAGACAGCCGCCTCGACGGGACGCCTGTCGAGTTTCTCGTTCTTGCCGTTCTCGCCTGCCGCGTGGCGTTCATCCTGTACTTTCGAATCCAGCGGTGTGCTGCCACATCGTTGCGCCGGCGTGCGCGACATGTGGGTGACTCTCGGTCAGGTGGTTCGAGTAGCGCCGCCCACACGTTCGAGACCTCTCAGACAGGCTCTGGCCTCGCGAAACGACCGATTCGCCACGCTGTGGAGCAACAGCCGGCTGCTTACGCTGAGTTTCAGGAGAGCCCTCTCCTGTGAACAGTCGGCAACCACACCCAGACTTGGGCACAGGACCCGTTCGCCAAGGACAACAACTCGCACCGGTGGTTCCTGCGGCAGAACGCCGACGGCACCGTGCGCATCGAGTCGTACGCCAACCACCGCTGCCTCACCGCAGGGGCCAACCCGCCCGGCACCGTGACCCTTCGAGAACGCACAGACAGCCTCAACCAGCACTGGCGGCTGGTCTCCCACGCAGAGCGGGGCAATGACTTCTACATGGTCTCGGTCGTGCACCAGCGCTACGCCCTGGCCATCGCCGACCACCTCCAGGTCAACGACCGGCTGGTAGGCCTGACCCGCATGTGGGGCGGACCGAACCTCTCCCAGCTGTGGCGGATCTACCCCTCGTCAGAGGACCAGGGATGACTCCGAACGAGCACGTGCGCTGTCCCAACGCGGGGAGTGCCACCTGAAGCGTGCTGGTCAATCAGCGGGTGGCCGCCAACGACGGTTGGGGGGCGCCCAACTTGGGCAGTCAGCTGCGCAGCCTCTTGCCGTTGCGGGCAGCGTGCCGACACTCGCCCTCCGCCCTTGCGGCTCACAGATAGTAGAAGTTGTCCTCGTCCAGCACGTGGCCCCAGTTCCTGGTAGCCGCCGCGGCCGGGTCGAGGGCGGACAGCCATGTGGTGAGTTCGGCCAGCAGATCCGCGCCGTCGAGACCGCCGGACGTGGTGTAGGCGAGCATGTACTCCCACTGCAGGCAGACCATGGCGACGAACGAGGCGAGCGAGGAACCCGCCAGGGGATCGCCAGGATGGTCGCCGTCGACAGCCTGCGGCCGTGTTTGACGCAGTACGCGGCCGGTGGGTCCGTCAAGCAACAGGACACCGCCGATCCAGGTGCCCAAGTCGTAGAACGGACCGTCACCCACGGGTGTTTGGAATTCCTTGGTGCCTTCCCAGCTGTGCTCGTCGAGGCCTGTGCCCAGGACGTTGTGTGTGTTGAGGCTGTAGAAGCCCCATACGGAGGGGATCCCGACTTCGGTGAGGAAACGTCGGGTGGCCTCGTGGGTGAGGCCCTGAGGCAGCTGCTGGGCCGGGATCGTCGCAACGGCGTCATCGCCGAAGATTTCACGTACCCGGTCGGGGGTGGGGCGGCAGGCGGCCTCGTCAAAAGGACGCGGTGTGATCTTGCAGCGCGGTCCGACGGCGGGGAGCGGGCGCAGGGGGGCGCTGTCCGCGTGATGGGGATCGGGCTCGATGGCGTAGAGACCGCGGTTACCGGCCATGACCACCAGATGGTCGACACAGGCGGCATCCCGCACACTCGGTGCCTGCACGGCGCGCAGAACCGATGGGGTGGCGCTGAGGCGGAGCCTGAGGAGGTTCCACGAAGGGTCGTCGGCTCGCCAGAGAGACGTGGGCGTGATGCCGTCAACTGTCCCGGGAGGGTCGTTGTGACTGCCTGGTGCCGCTGGACACCCTGTGACCGTATTCCAGGTCAGACTCCTGCCATCCGCGAGGGCGCTGGTGACGGTATGGGTGGATGCATCGGCGCTGAGACGTTTGACCGCGGAGATTCGGGGGCCACACCGACTCAGACGGCCCGGTGCGCGCCAATTGGTCCAGACGGTTCGCCAGGGCAGCGTACCGGCGGAGTCCGTCAATGTGCGTGCCCGTTCCGTGTCGCCCTGACTGAGCGCGACGAGGTGGAGGAGAGAGAGCCACTCCGCGTGTGAGGAAGGGGCAACTCCGAGGTTGTCCAGGTAGTGCAGGTCTGCCGCGAACGTACCGGCGGGGACTCCGTCGGGGAAGGCGACGGGCAGCGCCTCGATCAAGGCGGTGTGGTGGCACTTGGCGAGCCTCTCGGGGACGGAGAGGAGTTCCTCGAGGCGGCCTGCCGCGGCGGCATGGGCGGGCAGGGCCCGCGCAAGGTAGTCCGTGAGCGGATCGTTCCCCGTGCAGGCGAACAGGCGGTCGACCACGGCGTTCTGGAACGCCTGGAATTCCTCGGGCGGACAATCGCCGCGCAGTTCAAGGGCGTCGGAATCGTACGTCAGTGACACCGGCAGGTCGTCGTCCGCAACTGTTATGAAGGCCAACTCGTCGGCTAGCGCCTCCAGTTCAGCCCTTTCGAACTCTGCGTCGAGAGCGGAGCAGAGCATCTGCCATTCCTCGAACCGCACCCGCCGAGGCTCGGCCAGTGCCAGGGCCAGGACGGCGCTGCGCCACCTGTGAGGCAGCGAGTTGACTTCCGCATGAGGAATGTTCGGTGGGGCGGTGAGCAGAAGGGGGTCACGGTTCCGCGGACTCAGGTCATGGACGGTACTGTCAAGCTCGATGACAAACCTGACACCGGTCGTCTTGAAATCGATTCCCAGGGTGCCCGCGAGGTGTTCGGCGGTGTGCCAGGGCTCGGTGGTCGATCGGGTCCGTCCGGCCCACTGCGTATTGGATACGAGGACCAAGGAATGTTCAGGGTCCTGTTCCTCGATCTCCTCCGCGAGGAATTGGGCTCCGCGGTAATCCCCGTAGGAGACCCCGAGAGACTGCATCACGCCGTCCAGTACGGCTTCGGTCGAGAGACCTGCGGCATCGACGAGGACAGCCCCCGGCGTGCCCTCGGCGAAGTCCCGTAGCAGGGCACTCTTACCGGACCCTGCAGGACCGTCGACGAAGAGGAAGCCGCGCTTGGGGGAGGGGTCGTTCACCCATGCGTGCAGGCGGCTCGCGGCGTCAACTGAGCTACTGGGAGGTGTCATCGCCATCAGGGGAGTCTTTCTTCCTTACCGGTGTCACTCTGAGTTGTTCGCGTTTTTCCCCAAGCCGCCTTCCGTCATCGCGCGGGTCCAGATCCTACCGAGTGCGACGATGTTCCTGGCCAGGTCCTTGTCGAAACGCTTTTTGTAGCCGCCCTTCGGCGATTCTGAAGGGTCTTCCACTGTGGCGTTCTTTCTGTAGCCTGTGCCGTAAAATATATCGAGGCCGGGAACTTTCTCCGACAGGAGATTCGCGCAGTTCGCGTATCCCTGGCCCTTGCCACACGGCTCGCGGTCAGAGTACATGCTGAGGGGCTCGTATTTTTTCCCGTCGACGCGGCCTTTGTTCAAGTCGTCCAGGTAGTCGAGGATATTCTTTTCCGAGTGTTTTCCCGACTCGCCGCCTCCGGGATTCGGATAGGAACTGTCGACCACATAGCTGATTTTTCCGTTGGTTGGATCGTACACCTCGACAGCCGCATAATTCCGGCCGGTGAAGTCTGGATGATGCTCCCCTGCATCTCGCAACGCCCCGGCGAACCCTGCCCTGCCGAAGGCCTCCTGGATAGCCTTCTCCAACGCATCGTGGTCGTCGGACTCGTTCGGGTCGTCTCGCCGGTGTGCGCTGTTCCAGTTCGCGGTCTTGTGGGCCTGTGCGCCGTGGTCGGGATAGCCGGGCTTGTGCTCCGGACTCGCACTCACGCCGTGTGACGCATGGAAGTTGAGGCTCAACCGGGCGAGCGACGCGACCACCGCGCCGCGTTCCCCCTGATGCATTTCGGCGAAGCCGGGAAGTATGCGGACGAGGTCGTCATGCCGCAGGATGGCGGGTTCGTGCTTGGAGTCGTTGGGGTTCGGGGGACTGCACTGGCGCAAGGCGTCGACGAGGGGGACCCGGGTACCGTCGCCGTTCTCGTTCGGGATGGGATTCAGCCACTCGTTGAGCTGCCGGTGGACTGGGCCCATGTCCAGTTGGCGGACGTCGTTCGTCTCACGCAGCCTCGCCTGGTGTTCCATCGGCGCCATGCCGTAATGCGTCGAGTTGGCGGTCTCGGGTTCTGTTAGGCGCGGGTGCTCCGTGCGAGCCGGGTCGTTCTTCGGGTGCTCGGGATTCTCGGCGTCCGCGTTGTCCGGAGTGTCATGTGGTGTGCCTGCCGGAGCCTCGGCCGGCCGCCTCGGCGCGCTGCCCTGTGTTTCCGCTGCCCGGCGATCGGAACCCTGGGTGTCTCGTGCCGTGTCAGGCCGCGTCCGGCCGCCTGTGTCCGGTGAAACGGGCTGCCGGTTGGAGTCCAGTGGAATCGCGAAGACGCCGTTGCTGCCGTTGTGCAGGGGGTTCGGGCTCGTGCGGCCCGTTTGGGCGTCGATGTAGGTGACGCGGCCGTTGTGGTTGACGGCGTTCCAGGCGTGGGCGCGGCCGTTGGCGTCCTGGGTGATGATGACGGCCTGTGCGCCGTGGCCGCTGTTGCGGAGGGTGTTCTCCAGGCGGTTGAAGGCGTCCCGGCCGTTGCCGAGGTCGGTGAAGCGGGCGCCGAGTGTGTTTTCGATACGGTCGCGGCCTGACTTCTCGCCGCGGTCGGAGGGGGTGCCGTCGGCGTTCGGGTCGGGGGTACGGGCCGCGGCGGCCGTGGGATTGCCGGCGTACGTGTCCACCGTCGACAGGGCCACGTCGGCGCAGTTGTTGTTGCGGCCGGGCGTGTCGGATCCGTCGCCGTTGATGCGTTGGACCCAGGGGCCGTCCGCCGGGTC
>NZ_VJZC01000198.1 GCF_009377185.1 Streptomyces spongiae | reverse complement strand
CCGCCCCGGGTCCGGCCTCACCGCCTCCACCCGCGCCCTCTACTCCTCACTGGCCACCGCCACCAGCCGCACCCCGGCCGACCTGGCCCGCGCGGTCGCCGCCTGGAGGCAGGGCGGAGCGGAGGGGCTCGCCGTCCTGGAAGAGCCCTGGGACCCGCCCGCGGGCCGCTTCGACCGTGCCCGGCCGCTCCTCCTCGCCGCGGACCTGCCCGCCTTCCGCCCCCGGCGCAACCACCTCACGCACCCGCACGGCCACGTCCAGCTCCGCCTGGGCCGTGACGGCCTCTGGTACGCGTACGAGTCGGAACCGGGCCGCGAGGACTGGTGGCCCCGAGGAACCCCCGACCTGGACCCGGTGGGCGCCCTGACGGGCCTGGGAGCGGCCGACGAGGTGTGAGGGCCCGCTGCGAGAGTAACGCCGGTGAACCAGCTCTGACCTCGTCGAACGGAACGCGTTCCGCGCACAAAGATGCGTCAGCTCGTCGTTGACCGGCGGTCCGCGGCGGGGCCAGGGTGGTGGAGCCAGATCGGATTCCGATCTCCCCTTCAGATCTCCCCTTTCCGGTCACCGAACTGCGTGCAGGAGGCCGCGATGCTCCGGACAGTCACCCTTGAACACACCGAGCTCGGACAAGACCACCAAACGCTCGCCACCCCCAACGAACAACTGGACTGCGGCGAACTGTTCTTCCAGCGCTGCCTCTGGTGTGGCACTCCGGCCTACCGCCGCGCGTTCTGCCGTGCCTGCGGGTCCCGGGCCTTCCAACGGGAACGCAGCGCGGGCGACGGGGTCGTCGTTCGCCGCCACGGCCATGTTCCGCACAACACGTGGTTCGTCGCGATGAGCGAGGGCTTCAACCTGCTCTGCCAGGCCACCGGCACGGGGCCGGTCGCGGTCGGGTCGAGGGTGAGTGTCGTACGGGCTGTCGCTCCCTTCGGTCAGGGACTTCCCGTCGTCGAACCCACCCGCCCGGCGTCGACTCCGGACCGCTGGTGGTGAGGGGAGCGGGGCGCGGCGCGCTGGAGGGTCTGCGCATCGCCGACTTCTCCCGGGTTCTCGCGGGGCCCTACGCCACCATGCTCCTCGCCGACCTCGGCGCGGACGTGGTGAAGGTCGAAAGGCCGGGCACCGGGGACGACACCCGGGCCTGGTGTCCGCCGGCCGACCACGACGGCACGTCGACCTACTTCCTCAGCGTCAACCGGAACAAGAAGTCCGTGACGATGGACCTCACGACCGACGCCGGCCTCGAACAGGCCCGCGCCCTGATCGCCGAGTCCGACGTGCTGGTGGAGAACTTCCGCCCCGGCACGATGGAGCGGCTCGGGCTCGGCCCTCGCGAACTCCGGTCCCGGCAACCGGGGTTGGTCTACTGCTCGATCAGCGGTTTCGGCAGCGGCGCGGGCGCGGCGATCCCCGGTTACGACCTGCTCGTCCAGGCCGTCGGCGGTCTGATGAGCGTGACCGGGGAAGCGGCCGGAGAGCCGATGAAGGCCGGCGTGGCCCTGGTCGATGTGATCACCGGCCTGCACGCCTCGCTCGGCATCCTCGCCGCCCTTCGGCACCGGGACGCCACCGGGGAGGGCCAGCACGTGGAGGTCAACCTCCTCAGCTCGCTGTTGTCGGCCATGGTCAACCAGGCGTCGGCGTTCGCCGTCGCCGGTGTGGTCCCGGGCCGTATGGGCAACGCGCACCCGAGCATCGCCCCGTACGAGACCTTCCAGACCGCCGACCGTCCGATCGCGATCGCGGTGGGCAACGACCGGCAGTTCGCCACGCTCGCCGACCTGGTCGGGGAGCCCGGTCTCGCGCTCGACGACCGCTTCCGCACCAACGCCGACCGGGTCGCCCACCGCACCGAACTCCGCGACATCCTGACGCGACGGCTGGGCGCCGCCGGCGCTGACCACTGGTCGGCCGTCCTGCTGGCCGCGGGCGTGCCCGCCGGACCGGTCAACACCCTCGACGAGGCGTTCGACTTCGCTCAGAAGCTCGGGCTCCCCGGCATCGTCGACATCCCCGCCGCGGCGGGCGACGCAGAACACGGCAGGGCCTCCCGTCAGGTCGCGCACCCCATCGCGCTGAGTGGAACACCCGCGCAGTACCGCCTGCCCCCGCCCGGCCTGGGCCGACACACCGCGGACATCCTCGACGGCCTGTCGTCCGACCCCACCTGAACCACCATGCGAACACCCAACCGTGACTACAAGGAGCTTTCCATGAGCCGCAAGCCGCTGAAGGACCCTCTCGAGCTGCTCGACATCGCCTCCGTCCTTTCCGAGGAGGAGCGCGAGATCCAGGCCACCGTCGCCAGGTTCCTCGCCGACCGGGTACGCCCGCACATCGGCGAGTGGTTCGAGAACGCCCACTTCGCCCGCGAACTCGCCCCGGAACTCGGCAAGCTGGGCGTGCTCGGCATGCACCTCGAAGGCTACGGCTGCGCCGGCACGAACGCGGTCAGCTACGGCCTGGCCTGTCTGGAGCTGGAGGCGGCGGACTCCGGCTTCCGCAGCTTCGTCTCCGTACAGGGCTCGCTGTCGATGTTCTCCATCTGGAAGTGGGGCTCGGAGGAGCAGAAGCTCCAGTGGCTGCCCCGGCTCGCCGCCGGTGAGGCGATCGGCTGCTTCGGCCTGACCGAACCCGACTTCGGCAGCAACCCCTCCGGGATGCGCACCAGGGCCGTCCGTGACGGCGCCGACTGGATCCTCAACGGCTCCAAGATGTGGATCACCAATGGCGGCATCGCCGATGTGGCCACCGTCTGGGCGCAGACCGAGGACGGCATCCGCGGCTTCCTCGTACCGCGCGGGACGCCGGGCTTCACCACGCAGGACATCAAGCAGAAGATGTCGCTGCGCGCGTCCATCACCTCGGAGCTGTACTTCGACAACGTACGGCTGCCCGACTCGGCGCGACTGCCGCTCGCGGAGGGACTGCGCGGACCGCTGTCCTGCCTGAACGAGGCCCGCTTCGGCATCCTGTTCGGCGCGGTCGGCGCGGCCCGCGACTGCATCCAGGCGGCCATCGAGTACGCCGACTCCCGCGTCCAGTTCGACAAGCCGATCAGCGCCTTCCAGCTCACCCAGAAGAAGCTCGCCGACATGAGCCTGTCCGTGGGCAACTCCGCACTGCTCGCCCTCCACCTGGGCCGCTTGAAGGACCAGCACCGCATCCGGCCCGAGCAGATCAGCATGGGCAAGCTCAACAACGTCCGGGAAGCGATCGCCATCGCGCGGGAGTGCCGCACGATCCTCGGCGCCAACGGCATCTCCCTGGAGTACTCGCCGCTGCGCCACGCCAACAACCTGGAGTCCGTCCTGACCTACGAAGGCACCAGTGAGATGCACACGCTGGTCGTCGGACAGGCGATCACCGGCCAGGCGGCGTTCCGCTGACCGCTCCGGCTGAAAGAAGAAGGCAACCGTGAACATCGTCGTACTCGTCAAGCAGGTCCCGGACACCGGGGCCGAACGCACCCTGTCCCAGGCCGACCACACCCTCGACCGTGAGGACGCCGACCTCGTCCTGGACGAGATCAACGAGCGCGCCGCCGAAGAGGCCCTGAGCCTGAAGGAGACGGCGGACGCCCACATCACCGTCGTCTCCATGGGACCCGACTCCGCGCTCGAAGCCATCCGCAAGGTCCTGGCGATGGGCGCCGACCGGGGTATCCACATCTGCGACGACAGGCTGCGCGGCGCGGACGTACTGGCCACCGCGAAGGTCCTGGCGGCCGCCGTGCGGACCGTCCACGACGTCGACCTGGTACTCGCCGGCGACGCGACCACCGACGGACAGGCGAGCGCGGTCCCCGCCGTTGTCGCGGACCTGCTCGCGCTGCCTCAGGTGACCCACGTGCGGAAGCTGGACGTGGACGCGGGACGGGTGCGCGCCGAGCGCGAGACCGAGCACGGTCGGATGACGCTGGACGCACCGCTGCCCGCGCTGGTCAGCGTCACCGAGAAGATCAACGAACCGCGCTACCCCTCCTTCAAGGGGATCATGGCCGCCAAGAAGAAGCCGGTGGACACCGTCGACCTCGACGACCTGTTCCCCGACGCGGACGACGCCGGATTCCTCGTGACCCGGACCCGTGTGCTGGAGGCCGTCCCGCGTCCCCCACGGACAGCCGGAACCCGCGTCACGGACGACGGCTTCGCCGGTCGGCAGCTTGCCGAGTACCTGATCGCCGAGAAGCTCGTCTGAACCGCCCGACCTAGAACGATCAAGAAGAACGACCAAGAAGAACGACCAAGAAGAACGACCAAGAAGAACGACCAAGAAGAACGACCAAGAAGCAGGTCCCATGCCCGATGTCCTCGTCCTCGTCGACCACGACGGGGAACGTGTCAACAAGTCCACCTATGAACTCCTGGCCGCCGCACGGCGGCTGGGGGACCCGGCCGCCGTCGTCGTGGGAACTCCCGGCACGGCGGCGCGCCTCAGGGAATCCCTCGCCCGACACGGCGCCACGAGCGTCCACGCGGCGGAGGCCACCGAAGCGGCCGAGTTCCTCGTCACGCCCGCCGTGGACGCCCTGGAGCTCGCGGTGCGTGAGATCTCTCCCGCCGCCGTTCTGGTCCCCGCGACGACGGACGGCAGGGAGGTGGCCGCGCGTCTCGCCGCGCGGCTGGATGCCGGGCTGCTGATCGACGCGGTCGACCTGGACGCCTCCGGCGTGGTCACCCAGATCGTCTTCGGGGGCTCGTACACCGTGCGTTCCCAGGTCACCCAGGGGATGCCGGTGATCACCGTCCGCCCGGGGGCCTTCGAGCCGGAGGAGCATCCGGGCGGGGCCGTGGAGCGGACACTGGCCCTGCCGGCGGTCGACCCCACGACCTCCGCCCGCGTCACCGACCGGTGCGCCGCACCCGTCGGCGACCGGCCCGGGCTCACCGAGGCCGCCGTCGTCGTCTCCGGAGGCCGCGGTGTCGCGGGAGCGGAGGGTTTCGGGGTGGTGGAGGAGCTGGCGGACGCGTTCGGAGGCGCGGTGGGCGCCTCGCGCGCCGCGGTGGACGCCGGCTACTACCCGCACCAGTTCCAGGTCGGGCAGACCGGCAAGTCCGTCTCCCCTCAGCTGTACATTGCCCTGGGGATCTCCGGGGCCATCCAGCACCTCGCCGGAATGCAGACCTCCAAGACGATCGTCGCGGTCAACAAGGACCCGGAGGCACCGATCCTCGACCTCGCTGACTACGGCGTCGTGGGCGACCTGTTCGCGGTGGCTCCCCAGCTCACGCGGGAAGTGGTTGCCCGCCGCGCGGCCGGTTGAGGACGAGCGTTCACTCATGAGGGGGAGAGGCACCATGCGGTATTCCGAGGGACCGAGGGTCAGTTGTGATGTCTACATCGAGGCGCGTCCCTCACAGGTGTGGGCCTTGGTGACGGACATCGGTCTGCCGGCGCGAGTGAGCCCCGAGTTGCAGCGTGTGGAATGGCTCGACGGGATGGAGGGGCCCGCGGTGGGTGCTTGTTTCGCGGGGTACAACCACCACCGGATGAACGGCGAGTGGCGGACCGTCTCGCACATCGTCGACCTGGAAGAACAGCGCGTCTTCGGCTGGGCGGTCGTGGACCCGGACGGCCGGTACGGCGACCCGGTCCCGGACCCCGCGAAGCCCCTGGCCACATGGCGCTTCGAGCTTGAGCCCCAGGGAACCGGCACGAGGCTGCGCCAGTTCGCACGGATGGGACCGGGCCGCTCCGGGGTCAACCTGGTGATCGAGCGCGCACCGGAGCGGGAGGAGGAGATCGTGGCCTTCCGGCTCGCGGAGCTCCGCACGAACATGGAAGCCACCTTGCGCGGTGTCAAGGCACTCGCTGAAGCGGGCTGACCGGACCGGCGCCGTACCGCGGGCCTGCCACAGGTGGCAGGCCCGCAAGGCTCTCCGCGAACGGCCCCTACGCGGCCTGGTAGTTGAAGAACCCCTGTCCCGACTTACGGCCCAGCAGGCCCGACTCGACCATGCGGCGCAGCAACGGGGGAGGGGCGTACAGCGGTTCGCGGTACTCCTCGTACAGCGCTTCGCCTATCGCCGCCACGGTGTCGAGGCCGATGAGATCGGCGAGGCGCAGCGGGCCCATGGGGTGGGCGCAACCGGCGGTCATCCCCGTGTCGATGTCCTCCGCCGTCGCCGTGCCGGAGCTGACCATCCGCACCGCGGCCAACAGGTAGGGAACCAGCAGGGAGTTCACCACGAAGCCCGCGCGGTCCTGCGTGACGATCGCCTTCTTGCCCAGGGTCTCGCCGGCGAAGGCGAGCACCCGCAGTTCCGTGGCCTTCGAGGTCTGCAGCGAGGGGATCACCTCGACCAGCGGCATGACCGGGACAGGGTTGAAGAAGTGCAGGCCGACCACCGACTCCGGTCGTCCCGTCACCGCCGCGAGGCGGGCGATGGGGATCGAGGAGGTGTTGCTGGCCAGTACGGCGGCCGGGTCGGTGACCACCTTGTCGAGTTGCCGGAACAGCGCCGTCTTGGCCTGCTCGTCCTCCACGGCCGCCTCGATCACCAGGTCCGCCCCGGACAGGCGGGAGAGGTCCGCGGTGACCGAGACCCCGGCCAGGGCATGGGCGCGGCCTTCCGAGGTGATGGCGCCGCGCTTCTCCGCCTTGAGCAGGGAGTCCGCCACGCCTGCCAGGCCGGCACGGGCCCTGTCCTCGGTCACGTCGCACAAGGTGACGCGAAGCCCGGCCCTTGCGCAGACCTCGGTGATGCCCCGGCCCATCTGTCCGGCGCCGACGACACCCACGTGTTTGATCGTTGTCATGCGTTCCTCCGCCTGTCCCTCCGTTGGTGCAGTGTTGAGCCTAGGCCGGGCTTACCCCCTCTGACCTGCTCAGATGGTGCGTTATCCGCGTACAAACATGCGTCGGTTCGGCGTTGACCGACCGTGCGCGTCAGCCGGTGGCGACCGTCGCGGCAGCCGCCTCCCGCAGACGGCGGATCACGCCTCGCACGGCAGGCGATGTCTCACCCCTGCGGTAGGCGCCCACCAACCGGGTGGTCAGCGGTACGTCCGCCAGCGGGCGGTAGGCCACCCCCGGGATCTGCACGCGGCGCAGCGAATCGGGGACCAGGGCCACCGCGAGACCACCGCCGACGAGTGTCAGAGCCGCGATGAAGTCCCGCACCGGGGGAGCGCAGCGTGGGCTGAACCCGCCCTGTTCCGCCACCTCCAGGATCTGGTCCCGGCAGCCGTACTCCTCGTCGAAGTGCGGGGCCACGAACTGCTCGTCGCGCAGCTTCGCCGCCGGGACCGCCTCGTACGCCGCCAGCGGCGCGTCGGCCGGCAGCGCCAGGACGACGTTCTCGGTGAGCAGACAGCTGGCCGTGACGTCGGGCGGGTACTCCGGCCTCCAGCGCAGGAAACCGACGTCGATGTCCCCGCAGGCCAGCGCCTCCAGCTGCGCGGGCGTCTCCAACTCGCGTACCTGCACGATGAGCTGGGTGTCCGGGGCCGCGCAGCGGGTGAGCACATCGGTCAGCACTCCGGAGAACGCGGCCGAGGCGACGTACGCGATCTGGGCGTGCCCCAGCTCCCCGCGACCGGCACGCCGGCCCACGGCCTCGGCCCGCGCGGCCTGGGCGAGGGTCAGCCGCGCCTCCTCCACGAACAACTGCCCGGCGCTGGTCAGCGCCGGGCGGGTGCGTCGTCCGCGGTCGATCAGGCGGACGCCCAGATGCGACTCGAGCGCCCTGATCTGGGCGCTGAGCGCCGACGGAGCGAGATGCAGACGGTCCGACGCCCGCGCGAAATGCAGTTCCTCCGCGACGGTGACGAACGATTCCAGCCAGCGCAGTTCCACCGGCTCCTCCGTCCTGCTGGGCGTGTGCTGATGCGGGCACCGGACGTGCGTACGGCCGGTGGGTGGGCACCCCGCGGCGGGCGTCAGGGCAGAACAGGACCGCCGCGGGGTGAGCAGGGAGGGCTTACGGTTCAGAGGGCTGTCGGTTCAGAGGGCTTACGCTTCAGGGGATGACGACGTAGTTGCTGAATCCGCCGTCGCGGTCCTCCAGGCCCGAGATCGCCTCGTTGACCCTCGACAGCGGGAAGGGCTTGGCCTGTAGGTACGACAGGTCCAGGGCACCCGTGCGCACCATGTCGGCGAGTTCCTGCCCCTGAGCGGTGCTGAACCAGTTGGAGCCGATCAGCTGGACCTGCTCGTCCATGAGCCACTTCACGTCCACCGGCAGCCGGTCGGCCACGCCGCCGACGTTGACCACCCTGCCGCCCCGGCGTACGCCCTGCATGGAGTCGAGCATCGTCTCCACCGGGGCCTTGGCGCCCAGGGCGCTGATGACGTAGTCCGCGCCCTCGCCGCCGGTCAGGGACTTCGCCCACTCACCGGTGGAGCCGTCGCCCAGCCGGAACACCTCGACCCTCTCCGGGGCCAGTTCCTTGACACGCTTGAGGAGTTCCTCGTTGCGGCCGGTGCCGAGGACCCGTGCGGCGCCGGAGGCCAGTGCGAGCACGGTGGACGCGACACCGAGGGTTCCGGTGACGCCGTCGATGAGCGCGACCTGGCCGGGGCTTGCGGCGGCGTTCTTGAGTGCTCCGTAGGACGTGCCGATGTAGCCCAGCTTGCCGGCCTGCTCGAACGTCATGGTGTCCGGGATGTTGACGATCGAGTACTGCGGGGCGGTCATGTACTCCGCGAAACCACCGTAGGGGTAGAGGTCGAAGATCCGCTGACCGTCCCGGGACGTGCTGAAGTAGCCGTTCAACGTGAAGTAGCGGCACCGGCTCAGTTCACCGCCCCGGCACACCTGGCAACTGCCGCAGGAGCGCAGGGGGTTGACATAGACCCGGTCACCCGGCTTGGTGTGCAGCACCGCGTCGCCGACCGCTTCGACCACGCCGGCTGCGTCCAGCCCGAAGATGGCGGGGAACTTGGGCAGCGGCTGGTGCGGGTACCAGGTGGGCCAGTTGTTGATCACGTTGCCCATGTTCGGCACGATCCCGCACGCCTTCACCCGCACCAGAACGTCGGTCGGACGCGGCGTGGGCACGTCGATCGTGTCCACCGACATCGGCTCACCGAGAGCGTGCAGTCGGGCAGCGAGCATTTTCGCCATTGAAATACTCCTTGAAACTGCTCCGTCCCGGGCCGCCGGGGGCGGAGATTGCAGGAATTCCCTACGACTTGGGGAAAGAGTTCGGGTCAGGGAAAGGGTTCGGGTCAGGGAAAGGGTTCGGATAGTTGTCCTCGAGGTCGATGTCCAGCAACCCCATGATGCGGACGCCGGAGTTGTACCAGGCGATGGACAACGACAGTTCGACCATCTGCTGGTCGCTGAGGTGCTCCGCGGCGGCACGCCACGTCCCCTCCGAGACGTCGACCTGGAGCGTGGACTCCTTGGCGAGGCGCATCACCGCCTTCTCCGTGGCGTCGAACAGGTCGGACGACTCGAAGTCGGCCACCGCAGCCAGCTGTTCCTCGGTGAGCCCGGCCTTGAGGCCGTGCGACTGGTGGTGTGCGACCTCGTACGCCGACCGGGTCGCGTAGCCCACGGTCAGGATGGCCAGTTCGCGCAGGTGGGGGCTGAGGTCGGCGGCCCGCAGCGAGTTGGCGTAGGTCAGGAAGGCGTCCAGCTGTGCGGGCGCGTGGGTGAGCGCGAGGAAGATGTTCGCCGTCGGGACCTTGCGTTCGGCTTCCAGCCGGTCGTACAGGGGCTTCTGCGACTCGTCGGCGTCCTCGCGGCGCAGGTAGGGGACTCGTGCCATGGTGTCTCCTCGGGGGGACGGAAGGATCAGCGGGCGGACTGGGACTGTTCGAGAAGGAACCGCTCCAGCGACATGGGCTTCGGCGGCTCGGCCGGCGGAATCTGCTTGACCCCCGCGAAGGGCGACGCCTCGAAGTACCACTTCTCCAGCGCCGGCAGGCCCCAGCGGGCGTTGGTGCTCAGCGATCCCGCGTCCCAGCGCACCGGCTCGATCTCGGTGTCGATCGTCTGGTAGTGGCTGTTGAAGACCTCCACCCGGTGCCCGTCGGGGTCACGGAGGTAGGCGAAGAGCATCCCGCCCGGCCCGTGACGTCCGGGGCCCCGCTCCACACCGTCGCCGTAGCCGAGGATTCCCGCGAAGTCGCAGGCGGTGAAGATGTCATGGCTCTCGGAGACGGTGTACGCGAAGTGGTGCAGGGCGGGGCCGGTGTTCTCGACGATCGCGAGGTCCAGGCAGGTGCCCTTGCGGTACATGAACGCGCTCAGCAGTTTGTCGCCGTGCGCCAGGTACTCGGAGTTGCGGAAACCGAGTTCGCCGTAGAACGCGCACAGCTCGTAGGTGTCGGGCGCGAAGGTCTGGTAGTGGTCCAGTCGCTGGGCGTGGGCGCCCTTGTGGAGCTGGAAGTCGATGTGCAGCCTCGGCCGGGTCTCCATGTGCGCGCACAGTTCGAGCGGCGTGCCGACGGGGTCGCTGACGTGCAGGGTGCGGCCCTGGTGCGGCATGTCGACCCAGGCCGCGGGCAGCCCCCGCTCGCGGAACCAGTCGTACGCGATGTCGAGGTCCTCGTCGAAGAAGACCCGGAAGCCGATCCTCCTGCAAGAGCCCGCGCCCTCCTCGTCCAGCTCCAGGACGAGGCTGTGGTGGCAGGCTTCCGACAGGCCACGGAGGTAGCAGGTGCGCTCGTCCTCCTCGGTGACGACGAGTCCCAGCACGTTCACGTAGAAGTTCCGGCTCTCGGCCAGATCGGCCACGGTGAGCCGGACATGGCTGGAGCGGGTGATGTTGAAACTCGGGCGCAGATTGACGGGTGGCAGCATGCTGGTCTCCGTGCTCCGATCGGCTCTGGATTTCGCTGACTGTAATACGTAATATTCTGCGGCCGGCCGTTTTTTGCTTGGTCGTTTTGGCTGTAAGGGCCTCGGGTTTACGGCCTGCGGGTTTACGGCCTGCGGGTTTACGGTCTGCAGATTTACGGCTTGCGGGTTTACGGCTCGGCCGTAAAGGCATCGGGTCCGGCGAATGTGAAGGCGGACCATCCGCTGAATTCCGCGGACGCGCCGAGGGACTCCTCGATGCGCAGCACCTCGTTCCACTTGGCCATGCGCTCGGAGCGGGTGAACGAGCCCACCTTCAGCTGGCCGGCGTCCCAACCGACGCTCAGATGGGCGATGGTGATGTCCTCGGTCTCCCCGGAACGTGCCGAGACGATCGTGCCGAAGCCGGCTTCCTTTCCGGCCCGCAGCGCCTGGAACGCCTCCGTGACCGTACCGGCCTGGTTCGGTTTGACGAGGACGGCGTTCGCCGCTCCGCTGGTGGCCGCGGCCTCCACGCGCTTGGCGTTCGTGACCAGATAGTCGTCGCCGATCACCTGGCAGCGGTGGCCGTAGCGCCGGGTGAACTCCACCATGCCGTCGTGGTCGTCCTCGCCCACCGGGTCCTCGACGGACAGGATCGGATACTGCTCGATCCAGCCGCCCAGCATGTCGATCAGCGCCGTGGTGTCGAGCGTGCGGTCGTCCAGGGCCAGCGTGTACCGCCCGCCGCTGCCGAACTGCGAGGCCGCGACGTCCAGCGAGATGCCCACCTCGCTGGAGGGAGCGAAGCCCGCGGTCTCGATCGCGCGGGTCAGTGTCTCCAGCGCCTCCTCGTTGGAGTCGAAGGCGGGCCAGAAACCGCCCTCGTCGGCCACGCCCTGGGCCTTCCCCGCCGCACGCATCAAGCTTCCGGCCGCCCGGTAGATCTCCGCGGTCCAGTCCAGTGCCTCGGAGAAACCGGATGCCGCCGGGCACATCACCATGAAGTCCTGTACGTCGACACGGCGGTCCGCGTGGGCGCCTCCGCCGAAGATCTGGATCTCCGGCAGCGGGATACGGACCGGGTCGTCGCCGGCCAGGTGCTTCCACAGCGGTACGCCCGCCGAAGCGGCGGCGGCGTGCAGGACGGCCATGGACGTGGCCACGATCGCGTTGCCACCGAGGCGGCTGCGGTCGGGGGTTCCGTCGAGGTCGACCAGGAGCCGGTCGACGGCTTCCTGGTCTGCCGCGTCACGGCCGGTGAGGGCGGGCGCGATCTCGTCGTTCACCGAGCTCACCGCGCGCTGGACGTCGAGCCCGCCGAAGCGGCTGCCGCCGTCGCGCAGATCGAGCGCTTCGCCCTGGCCCGTCGAGGCCCCCGCCGGTGCGATCGCCCGCCCGATCGCGCCGTCCGAGAGGTGGGCTTCGACCTCGACGGTCGGACGACCGCGTGAATCCCACACCCTGCGGCTGTGGAGCTTGGCGATCCGCGCGTCTGTCATGGCGGTGCAACCTTTCGGAGTTCGGACGATCGGGGTGACGGCCGGGGGATCCGTGTCTGTCATCCGGGGGCCCTCGACGGGCGGCACCCGGTGGCATCGGGCGGCATCGGGTGGCACCTGGCGGCACCCGATCGGTACTGCGGCTCTGCGAGCGAGTGAAGGGGTGTAAGGCTCTCTTCATCTCGTGCTAACGATAGCGCAATCGTGCGAACTGTCGGCTGTGATGTCAAGAGGCAGGCTGTGGTCCGTCGGCTCCACTTGTCGCTCGTCTCTGCTCTCTTGGCCTCTCCGAGCGTCAGTGCTATCGTTCGCACGATCCCGCTCCGGCAAGGACTCCGGCGGGCCCGCGCCCTTCCTGGACGGACGGACAGCACAGGAAGGAGTGGACCCGCCGGGCCGGGGCGCGGCCGAACGGAAAGCGAGCCCGATATGGCAGCCGAGCCCTCTGAGGCGCCGATGACCCTCACCACTGTGGTGGCCAGTACTCGTCCGGGGCGGGTGGGAAGGTCCGTCGCGGACTGGTTCACCACCCGGGCCGCGGAGTGCGACCAGTTCGAGTCGCACACCGTCGACCTGTGGGAACTCGCCCTTCCCTTCTTCGACGAGCCGCATCCGCCCGCCCTGCGGCAGTACACGAAGAGCCACACCCGCGAGTGGAGCCGGATCGTCGAGGCGTCGGACGCGTTCGTCTTCGTCACCCCTGAGTACAACGGCGGCTTCCCCGCCCCGTTGAAGAACGCGTGGGACTACCTCGTCGTGGAGTGGCAGCACAAGCCGGCCGCGTTCGTCAGCTATGGAGGCGTCTCGGCGGGCACCCGGGCGGTGCAGATGGGCAAGCAGGTCGTGGCGAACCTCAGGATGCTGCCGATCGGGCCGACCGTGAGCATCCCGTTCGTCAACGAGCTTGTCGAGGACGGTGCGTTTCGGGCCGGCAAGATACATGAGGCGGCGGCCGAGCAGGTGCTCGACGAACTCGTGCGTACCGCCCGGGTCATGCGGCGGCTGCGCGGTGAGACGTACTGAACCGTTTTCGTGTGTGTGGCCGGGGTTGTTCGGTTTCGGTCCCGCCGTTGTGGCTGATCGCGCAGTTCCCCGCGCCCCTGGTGGGTCGGGCGCACCCGGCATCGCTATGTACCGCTTCCGTTGCGTACCGGGGCGCCTGCCGTTGGTCCGTGGGTCGGGGGCGCGCCGCGAGGTCTCCGTCCTCGGTCCGGCGGATCTGTGGGTGTGTGAGGTGCTCGGTGGCGGACGCCGGCCGCTGCGGGCGGACACCTCCCGGCGCACCCCCTGCGGTGCCTACGCGGCTGACGGTACGTCGTGGTGTCGTCGAGGGGTACTTGTGTCGGCCGGGGGGCCTTGCGTCGTGGGGTGCTGTCCGTCGGGGTGCCTGTCTGCCAGGGGCCCGTCGGGACCGCCTGTCCGTCAGGGCAACCCTTCGCGCCAGGGGTTCCTGTCCGTCAGGGGTGCCCTCGCAGCCAGGGACGCCTGTCCGTCAGGACGAGCTCTGGCCCTCAGGTGGCGCCGTGCTGCCGCGCAGGATCAGGGAGCCCGGGGAGACCGACGTGTACGGGCCGTCGTTGCCCGGACTGGTCTTCAGGCGGCGCATCAGCCACAGCGCGCAGCCTGTGGCCATTTCCTGGATCGGCAGGCCGATCGTGGTGAGTCCGGGGCCCCACCAGGAGAACCCCGGCTCGTCACCGAACCCGATCACGGACAGTTCCCCGGGCACCTTCACGTCCTGCTCGGACAGTTCCTCCAGGACTCCCCGGGTGAGCTGGATCGATCCCAGGACGAGCGCGGTGGGTGCGTCCGGGCCCTCCAGCAGTCGGCGCATCGCCTGGCGGCCGTGGTCCACGGACGACGGCGGGCCCAGCTCCGTGCGCCCGGAGTCCTCAGGTAGACCGCCTTCGCGCAGGGCGCTGCGGAAGCCGCGCAGACGCTCGGCGCCCGTGGGCAGTTCCTCGGGGCCGCCCATGTACGCGATGCGCGTGTGGCCCTCGGTCACCAGATGGGCCGTGGCCTGGCGCAGCGCCTCGTGGTCGTCCACGCCGAACCACTGGGAGCCCAGCGACGGGTGGCGGCGCAGCAGCTGCAGATGCGGCACCGTGCGCAGGAGCTTGACGGAGTCGCTGTGCGGGCGTGCGGTGGGCACGATGATGACGCCTGCCACGCGGGTCGCGGACAGCTCCCGCAGATGGCCCAGTTCCACCATCCGGTCGTCGTCGGTCTCCGCGAGCATCAGCTGGAAGCCCTCGGCCTCCATGTTCTTCGACAGCTCGTGCGCGATGGTCGAGTAGAAGCTGTTGCGGATGTCCGGGATCACCAGCGCGACCACGTTGCTGGACGCCCCGCGCATCATCCGCGCCGCGCGGTTGCCGACGTACCCCATCTCGGAGGCGGCCTGGCGGACCTTGAACTTGGTCTCCTCGCTGATGCGGGGATCGTCGGCGAGCGCCCGGCCGACCGTCGAGACGGAGACCCCGAGGCGTTCGGCGATGTCCCTGGTCGTGATCACGTAAAGGCCCCCTCGAGCCGACTGGTCCCGTGCCGTCACTTTCCGTATGCCAACGATAGCACTTCGGTTGCGCTCCGTGGTCGAGAGAAGTCGGGCCCGGGATTGATCGCTGTGCGCGTGCTAACGTTAGCACTGCTGGATGGGTCGTGCAGCCGTCTGTGGCTGCCTAGTTGCGGAGGTTTCCGTGCGGATCATCAGGTATGCCGTCGGCGGGGTGCGTCACTACGGAGAACTCGTATCCGGTGAATCCGGGATCGCGAGATTCGAGGGGGATCCCTTCACCGGTCTGTCCCCCACCGGGCACGTCGACGAAATCGGCGATGTGGACATTCTCGCGCCGCTGGAGCGGCCCCGGATCTTCGGATTCGCCTACAACTACGCCTCACACATCGACGAGACCGATCGCAAGGTTCCGGAAGTTCCCGTGTGCTTCATGAAGCCGAGTACCGCGGTGGTGGGTCCGGACGATGCCATCGTCTATCCGGCGGATGGTGAACTGGTCCATTTCGAAGGCGAGTTGGTCGTCGTCATCGGAAAGGAAGCCCGCCATGTGAAGCCTTCGGAGGCCCACGAGTACATCCTCGGCTATACGTGCGGAAACGACGTCAGTGACCGCGTCGTCCAGCGCAAGGAGAGCGCGTTCGGCACGCTTCTGATCGGGAAGGGGCAGGACACGTTCGCTCCCCTCGGACCGGTCATCGAGACAGAACTCGACCCCTCGGGGCTGTCGCTGACGACCCGCGTGAACGGCGTCGTCATGCAGTCGGCCAGCACGGCCGACCTGCTGCTCGCTGTCCCCGACATCGTCAGCTACCTCAGCCGCTATGTGACGCTGCTGCCCGGAGACGCGATCATGACGGGCACGCCTGCCGGCGTCGGGCCGATCCGTCCCGGAGACGAGGTCGAGGTGGAGATCGAGGGCATCGGCGTTCTGCGTAACCCGGTGGTGGCCGAGAGCCTCTGACGTCGTACGCACGTCGGGTGACCACACACAGGGGCCTGCCCACCGCCA
>NZ_VJZC01000197.1 GCF_009377185.1 Streptomyces spongiae | reverse complement strand
GTGCGTAGGTGCCTCCGCTGAGGTGGCTTCGGTGTTGAGCGTCTGCCGGGTTGGTGTTGTGGGTGGGTGCGGGTTCGTCATGGCTTGTCGCGCAGTTCCCCGCGCCCCTAGAGATCGCGCCGTTCCCCGCGCCCCTGAGGACCGCGCCGTTCCCCGCGCCCCTAAAGGCCGCGCCGTTCCCCGCGCCCCCAAGGATCGCGCCGTTCCCCGCGCCCCTAAGGATCGCGCCGTTCCCCGCGCCCCTAAAGGCCGCGCCGTTCCCCGCGCCCCCAAGGATCGCGCCGTTCCCCGTGCCCCTAAGAACCGCGCCGTTCCCCGCGACCCTGCAAACGGCGGCGTACTCGGCATCGGGCCGTGCGGGGTGTTCAGGCCGTGAGACAGGTGTCAATGGGGGTGACGCTCATGTCAGCGCCTGTCATCATGTGGCGGTGCGGATCTCTCAGGGCAGTCAGGGCAACCGCGGCAGGGGCGTGGGTCTCGGGCTCGCGCTCGGGTCGGCCGTCGCCTTCGGTGGGTCGGGTGTCGCGGCCAAGCCGCTGATCGAGGCGGGGCTCGACCCGCTCCACGTGGTGTGGCTGCGGGTGGCGGGCGCCGCGCTCGTGATGCTGCCGCTGGCCGTTCGTCACCGCGGGCTCCCGCGCCGGAGGCCCGCGCTGCTCGCCGGGTTCGGACTGCTCGCCGTGGCCGGTGTGCAGGCCTGCTACTTCGCGGCGATCTCGCGGATCCCGGTCGGCGTCGCGCTGCTCGTGGAGTACCTCGGTCCGGCGATCCTGCTCGGCTGGGTGCGGTTCGTGCAGCGACGGCCGGTCACGCGTGCCGCGGCCGTGGGGGTCGTGCTCGCGGTCGGTGGACTCGCCTGTGTCGTCGAGGTGTGGTCGGGGATGCGCTTCGACACACTCGGTCTGCTGCTGGCCCTCGCCGCCGCCTGCTGCCAGGCCGGCTACTTCGTCCTGTCCGACCAGGGCGCCGACGCGGGCGAGGAGGCACCGGACCCCCTCGGCGTCATCGCGTACGGCCTGCTCGTGGGCGCCCTCGTGCTCACCGTCGTGACCCGCCCCTGGACGATGGACTGGTCCGTGCTCGCGGGCACCGCACGCATGGACGGCACGCCCGTCGCGGCCTGGCTGTTGCTCGGCTGGGTCGTGCTGATCGCGACGGTGCTCGCGTACGCCACCGGAGTGGTCGCCGTCCGCAGGCTCTCCCCGCAGGTCGCGGGTGTCGTGGCCTGCCTCGAAGCGGTCATCGCGACCGTGCTCGCCTGGGTGCTGCTCGGCGAACACCTCTCCGCACCGCAGATCATCGGCGGCGCCGTCGTCCTGGTCGGTGCCTTCGTCGCACAGTCCTCGACGCCCGTCAGGGCCCCGGAGGGGCCGGTCGCGGGCGGCTCGGGCCATGCGGAGGGCGGTAGTGCGGCGGACAGCCCCGAGAGGCAGTTGTCGGCCCCCGGAAGCGCCCCTTAGGATGCCGATCATGCCGTCGACGCTCGTTCTTCCTCCCCCGGCCGCCTGAGGCGGGCCTCCGGGAACCACGCCCTGCCGGTCGGCAGGGCCGAACGGTGCTGCCCGCAGACGAAGTCCGAGGACCTTTCCGTACGTCGGTGAGCCGTGCCCAGCGCACGTCAGCGCTCAGCACGCCTCGCCCCGGCGGCGACGTGGTCCTTTCCCGAACTTCTGTTTCTGCGGAGAGAACACGTGTCGAACACTGCCTCCGGCCTGCCCATAGGGCGAGGCCTTCTCTATCTGATCGTCGCCGGTGCCGCATGGGGCACCGCGGGCGCGGCCGCGTCCCTGGTCTACCGGGCCAGTGACCTGGGGCCGGTCGCCCTGTCCTTCTGGCGCTGTGCCGCCGGGCTCGTCCTGCTGCTCGCCGTCCGCCTCCCGCGCCCCCGGGTCCGGCCCGCCACACCCGTGGGGGCACCCGCCGTCCGGGAACCGCTCGGCCGCAAGGCACTGCGGGCCGGGGCCACGGGCATCGGGCTGGCCGTCTTCCAGACCGCCTACTTCGCCGCCGTCGAGGAGACCGGCCTCGCCGTGGCGACCGTCGTGACGCTGGGCGCGGGCCCGGTGCTGATCGCGCTGGGCGCCCGGCTGACCCTGGGCGAACGCCTCGGTCTCGGCGGCGTCGCAGCGGTCGCGGGGGCGCTCGCCGGACTCGCCGTCCTCGTGCTCGGCGGTGGCGGGACGAGCGTACGGCCGTGGGGCGTGCTGCTCGCGCTCGTGTCGGCCGCCGGATACTGCGTGATGGCGCTGCTCACCCGGTGGTGGGGCCGCGACGGCGGGGTCGACGCCTCCGGCACGACCGCGTGGACGTTCGCCGTGGCGAGTCTGTGCCTGCTGCCGTTCGGCCTGGCCGAGGGGCTGGCCCCGACGACTGCCCAACCCGCTCTGATCCTCGGCCTGTTGGCGTACATCGCCGCCGTACCCACGGCTCTCGCGTATGCGCTCTACTTCGCCGGAGCGGCCGTCGTCCGCTCGGCCACCGTGTCCGTGATCATGCTGCTGGAGCCCGTGAGCGCCGCGGTGCTCGCCGTCTTGCTGCTCGGTGAGCAGCTGACGGCGGCGACGGTCCTGGGCACGCTGCTGATGCTCGGGTCGGTCGCCGGGCTCGCGGTGGCGGAGGCGCGGGGCGGGATCGTACTGGAGAGGGAGAGGGAGGCTGTGCGCGTGTGATGCGTGGGTGCGGGTCCTGCACGGAACAGGCGGGGCCCGCACCGTCACCTGGCGGCAGCCCACACGCCGCGCCGGCGTATCTGGTGCTCCCGCGCCGCCGCGTCCCCCGGACCGCCGCGTGCCGCGAGCCCGGCCACGATGCGGTCCTGCACCTCCTCCGGCTTGTGAGCGGCGTACTTGAACTTCGCCCGGACGTCCGTCACTTGGAGCCGCAGCCCGCGGATCCCGGAGAGGAACCGCCCGAACGGGGCCTCGCCGACGGCGGCGGTCGCCGAGCCGCCCTCCGGCTGGAAGTGATCCACCTGGCGGTTGAGCAGGTCGGCCTTCTCCGCCGGGTCGTCCACGACGCGGGCGACGCAGCGGAGTTGGACGGCCGCGTAGAAACTCGTCGGGGTGCCGTGCTCGGGCGAGGCGTCCGGCGCGGCCTGCCAGGGTCCGGGTATGAAGGCGTAGTCGTCCACCACGCTGAGCACCACCTCGGGGTTGGCCTCCAGGGCGGGCCACAGGGGGTTGGGGCGGGCGAGGTGGGCGACGACCTCGCCGTGGCCTGTCTCGCCGTTCCCGGTCGCTCTGCTCCGGGCCTGCTTGTTCCGGGCCTTCCCGTTCCCGCTCTCCCCGCACCCGCTGTCGTAGGCGAAGTGCAGCGGTTGCACGTACGGCGGTTCGCCGGGCAGGCCGTTGACGGCGAGCTGGCCGAAGTCGTGGGCGGCCAGCCACCGTTGCCACTCGGCGTCGTCGCGGGGCGCGTCCCACGGGTGGATCAGCATCACCGCACCGCGAGGTAGTCGGGGAGCTCGGTGCCGGGTGCCAGGCCGGGGTCGGGCACCGGTGTGGCGTAGCCCTTGCGCAGCGGGACGACACCGGCCCAGTGGGGGAGGGCGAGGTCCTCGGGCTCGTCGTTGACACCGCCCGTGCGGATCTTGGCGGAGACCTCGTCGAGGTCGAGGCGGATCACGGCGGTGGCGGCGAACTCCTTGGTGTTGGCGGGCCGGGAGTCACGCGAGCGACCCGGCACGGCGTGGTCCACCAGCGCGTCCAGGGCCAGCCGCTTCTCCTCCGGGTCGGTCACCTGGTGGGCGATGCCGTGCACCACCGCGGAGCGGTAGTTGATCGAGTGGTGGAAGGCGGACCGGGCCAGGACCAGCCCGTCCACGTGCGTGACGGTCACGCACACCGCGAGCCCCGCATCGGCCCGGCCGGTCGTCCGCAGCGGGCGCGAGCCCGTCGACCCGTGGACGTAGAGCCGCTCGCCGACCCGGGCGTACAGGGTCGGCAGGACGACCGGGGCGCCGTCCCGCACGAAGCCGAGATGGCAGACGTACCCCTCGTCGAGTATCGCGTGCACCACGTCCTTGTCGTACGAAGCCCTCTGCGGGGCGCGGGTGGGGACGGTGCGGTCGGTCGGGGTGTAGGCGGTGGCCGACGACGTCGGCTGCGGGGGCCCCTGCATTGCGCTCTCCATTGCACTAGTGCAAAATCTTCTTTGTGCTAGGAGAGTATCGGATCGAAGGGCGTCGCGCAGCAGAGATCGCGGCGAGCGTCGAGCGCGCGGTGGGTGCCGGAGAGCTGGAGCCGTGTCAACTGCTGCCGCCGATGCGGGAGTTGGCGGCGGACCTGGGTGTGAATCCGAATACGGTCGCGGCTGCCTATCGCACCCTGCGTGAGCGTGGGGTCATCGAGACCGCCGGGCGCCGCGGCAGCCGCGTGCGGTCCAAGCCGGCCACGACCGGGCGTGAGTACATCCGGGTGGACGTACCGGAGGGCGTACGCGACCTCGCCGACGGCAATCCGGATCCGGCACTGCTGCCCTCACTCGCGCAGGCGTTCGCGGCCGCCGCCGAGCAGGGCGACCGCGCCCCCGTCCTCTACGGCCGGGCCCCCGTCGAACCGGAGTTGGTGCGGATCGCGCGCGACGACCTGGACGCCGACGGTGTGCCGGACGGGCCGGTCACCGTCACCTCCGGCGCGCTCGACGCCATCGAGCGCGTCCTGACCGCGCACCTCAAGCCGGGCGACGCGGTGGCCGTCGAGGATCCGGGATGGGGCAGCGTGCTCGACCTCGCCCCGGCGCTCGGACTGCGTACGGTCCCCGTGGATGTCGACGACGAAGGGCCGCTCCCCGGCGAGGTGCGCCGCGCCCTGGAGACCGGGGCGCGTGCCCTGATCATCACGGACCGGGCGCAGAACCCGACCGGCGCCGCGGTGACCGCCACGCGCGCGCGTGCCCTGCGTGCCGTGCTCGCGGACCACCCCCAGACCCTGCTGATCGAGGACGACCACGGCTACCGGATCGTCGACCAACCCCTCCACCCGCTCGCGGGCGTCACGCACCACTGGGCCTTCGTCCGCTCGGTCGCCAAGGCATACGGGCCCGACCTGCGGCTCGCGGTGCTCACCGGCGATCCCGTGACCGTGGACCGGGTGCGGGGGCGGCAGCGGCTCGGGCCCGGATGGGTGAGCCGACTGGTGCAGCGGGCCGTGGTGCGGCTGTGGGCCGACGGTGCCGTGGACGCGCGGGTCGTGGCGGGGGCGTACGGGCGAAGGCGGGACGCGCTGATCGGCGCGCTCGCGGAGCGCGGGGTGGTCGCCCACGGGTGCAGTGGGATGAACGTGTGGCTCCCCGTCCCGGACGAGACCGGCGCGGTCGCCCGGCTGCTGCACGCCGGCTGGGCCGTGGCGCCCGGCGCCCGCTTCCGCATGAGCGCGCCGCCCGGCATCCGGATCACCGTGTCCACCCTCTCGGAGGACGAGATCCGGCAGCTGGCGGACGCCGTGGCCTCGGCGATCGGCCCGGCGCCCGCTCGACGCTACGTATGACGAACCGTCAGCCTCGCTTGCCCATGCGGGGCTTGACCTGAGTAAGAGCCGCTCCCGCCAGCACGATCGCCGCGCCGACGGGCGTCGACCAGGTGAGCGACTCGCCGAGGATCGCGACGCCCGCGGCCGTGGCGATCACCGGGATGAAGTACGTGACCATCTGGGCGGTGGTCGGGCCGACCTCGGCGACGAGGCCGTACTGCACGAGCATCGCGACACCGGTGCCGAGCGCGCCGAGCGCGACCACCGCGAGCAGGGGGATCATCGGGAAGCTGCCGGGCAGCGACGTGAACAGCGGGGTGATGACGGCGAGTTGCGCGGTGGCCAGCAGCAACTGGGCGCCCGTCAGGGAGAGGTTCGAGTGGCCCGAGCCCGCCAGCGTACGGCGGACGTAGATCCAGCCGATCGGATAGCTCAGCGAGGCCAGCAGTGCCATCGCCGTGCCCGAGGCGTCCAGACCCTGGAAACCCTGCCAGGCGCCGAGCACCGTGAGCACACCGAGGAAGCCGAGTCCGAGTCCGGCGACCCGCACCCGCGTCGGCCGGTCCTCGGACAGCGCCACCAGCGACAGGGCCATGCCCCACAGGGGCGAGGTCGCGTTGCAGATGCCCGCGAGCGTGGACGGGATCGTCAGCTCCGCGTAGGCGAAGAGGGAGAACGGCAGCGCGTTCAGCAGTAAGGCGGCGACCGTGAGGTGACCCCAGGTACGGGCGCCTCTCGGCAGCCGTTCCCGCTTCACCGCCATGGCCACCGCCAGCACCGCCGTCCCGAACAGCAGTCGTCCGAAGGTCACCTGGAAGGGTGCGTAGCCCCCGGTGCCGACCTTGATGAGGAGGAAGCTGAAGCCCCAGATGAGGGCGAGGAACCCGAAGCGGAGGCGCCAGTCGACGGTCGCACGGCGACGTTCGGTGGTGGTTCGGGGCAGGGCAGAGGTCCGCGAGGCGGTGGGAGCGGTGGTCATGGACGAAACGATGCTCCCTCGCATTCTTGTAGCACAAGCGAGATTTGGTGAGCAGAATTCCGTAGCATCACTTACATGTTGAACCTGGAGCGCCTGCGCACCCTCGATGCCCTGGCCCGGCACGGCTCGGTCAGCGGAGCTGCCGAAGGGCTGCATGTCACGACGTCGGCCGTTTCCCAGCAGATGGCCAAGCTGGAGCGGGAGGTGGGCCAGCAACTCCTGGCCAAGAACGGGCGGGGGGTCCGCCTCACCGACGCGGGACGGCTGCTCGCCGACCACGCCGCCCGGATCCTGTCCCAGGTCGAGCTCGCGCAGTCCGACCTGGAGGCGCAGCGCGGGCAGGTGGTGGGCGAGTTGCGGCTGGCCGCGTTCCCCACGGCCATGCGCGGACTGGTTCCCGCCGTGCTGAGCGCGCTGCGGGCCGACCACCCGTCGCTGCGGGTGCGCTCACGCGAGCTGGAGCCCGAGCTCGGGGTCAACGCGGTGATCCGGGGTGACGCCGACCTGGCCATCGTCCTCGACTGGTACAACAAGCCCCTGCCGATGCCCGAAGGGCTCGCCACGGCGGTGGTCCTCGACGACCCCGTGGAGATCGCGATGCCCGAGGGGCACCCGCTCGCCGCCCGTGACGCGGTCGACCTGGAGGACTTCGCGGAGGACGAGTGGGTCGCCTGGCCCGAGGGCGAGTTCTGTCACGAGTGGCTGCTCTACACGCTGCGGGGCAAGGGCATCGAGCCCTGCATCGCCCACCGCGCCGAGGAGCACCACACCCAACTCGCGCTGGTCGCCGCCGGGTTGGGCGTCTGTGTCGCACCCAGGCTGGGGCGCGACCCGATGCCGGCGGGGGTGCGGGCCGTACCGGTGCGGCATCGCGTCCACCGGTACATCTACGCGGTGTGGCGCGCGGACGCCGACCGGCGTCCGTCCATCAGGGCGGCGGTGGAGGCGCTGCAGAAGGCGGGGGAGGGCATCGGGTCGGTCGCTTCGCCCTGAGGCGCGCCACGTCGTGGCGACAGGCCTCAGGGAAGCCCGTCTCGTCACAGTGACGCCAGCTTCCGGAAGTCCCACGAAGCGATCGACTCAGGCGTCAGCCGCATCCACGCGTGGCGGCCGTCGTGCGGCATCTCGTCGAGACCGAAGTTCTTGCGGGCGAACAGCCGCTCCACATCGACGAGTTCGGGATCCGGTTCGCCCGTGCGCGGGGCCTCTCCGACGAACTCCACGGTTCCCGACAGCTCGACGCCCCGCAGCTCGCCGTAGTCCTCGCCGGCGTCTACCGTGACGGCGACGCGGGGATCACGGCGCAGGTCGGCCCACCGCTTGCTGCGCGTGATCGAGTACAGCCACAGCGAGGTGCCGTCCCAGGCGAACCACAGCGGGCTGACGTGCGGGGCGCCGTCCGCCGAGACCGTCGCGACTCGGCAGGTGCGCTGCGTGGTCAGGAACTCGTCCATCTCGGCCGGCGCCATCATGATCTTCCGGCCCCGGCGCTGCGTGACGGCCATGGAGACCCCCTCGTCTTCTGCCGCGGTTGCAGAAGAGCAGCATGAATCGTCTTCCGTCCACACGCAAGGGACGTTACGCTCGCCCGCCCCGACCGCCGGTGACAGGACGAAGGGGAGCCATGCCGTCGCACGAAGCACTCAGTGCGCTCCTCGACCCCGCGACCACCGTGCTGCTCACCGTCGAGTGCCAGCAGGGTGTCGTAGGACCGGACAGCGCGCTGCCCGAACTGGCCGAGGAGGCACGGTCGTCGGGGGCGCTGGCGAACGTCGCCCGACTGGTCGCCGGGGCCCACGAGAGCGGGGCGCAGGTCGTGCACGCCATCGCCGAGCGGCGGCCTGACGGCCGGGGCGCGAACCGCAACGCCCGGCTGTTCCGCGCGGCCGCACGGCTGCCCGTCCAGCAGTTGTCGGGCACCACGGCCGTACGCGTCGCGCCGCCCATCGAGGTCGCCGAGGAGGACCTGGTCGTACGGAGGCTGCACGGGCTCTCGCCGCTCGCCGGAACCGACCTCGACGCGCTGCTGCGCAACCTCGGCTGCCACACGCTGGTCGTGACCGGTGTCTCGGCCAATGTGGCGGTTCCCAACGCGGTGTTCGACGCCGTCAACCTCGGCTACACGGTGGTCGTTCCCAGGGACGCCATCGCGGGGGTGCCCTCCGAGTACACCCCCGCGATGATCCGCAACACCCTCGCGTTGGTCGCCACGGTCGCGACCACGGACGAGGTGCTGGGCTGCTTCAAGCCGCTCAGGCCATCTTGATCGACTCGCCGTCGACGGTGATCTCCATGGCGGGCAGGGGCTTGGTCGCCGGGCCGCTCTTCACACTGCCGTCGGTGATCGAGAAGTTGCTGTTGTGACAGGGGCAGTTGATGACGCCGTCCTTGATGCTCTTCACGGCACAGCCCTGGTGGGTGCACGTGGACGAGAACGCCTTGAACTCGCCCGCCGTCGGCTGCGTGACCACCATCTTCTGGTCGGCGAAGACCTTGCCGCCGCCCTCCGGGATGTCGGCGGTCTTCGCGACCTCCGTGCCGCCCGAGCCCGCGTCCGAGCCGCTCGTGCCGCCGCTGCTCGCGCTGCTGCTTTCCTCGGTGCCGGCGGAGGAGGAGGCCGACGAGGAGTCGTCGTCCGATCCGCACGCGGTCAGCGCGACGGCGAGCCCCGTCGCGCCGGCCGCTGCGATCACGGCGCGGCGGGCCGGCTTCGAGGCGGGCTGGTGCGGTGCGCTGCTCATGCTGAGGTTCCTTCCGTGGGGGGTTGCGTAGATCTGCCGACAGGTACGGTCGGTGGTGATCGCCTGTTCAGGTGATGTCGAAATCTTGACCCGCTCGCGATCAGACGTGGGTAAAGCGGAGCTGTCGGTTCGCTGTCGGCCGCAGGAGCGCGCGGGCGAGGCGGTCGTGCACGACCGCGTAACCTGGGGCGATGCTCAAAGAAGTCACCGCGACCCGCTACATCACGCCGCTACGGGAGGGCGGGTCGCTGCCGGGACTGGTCGAGGCCGACGACTTCGGCACGTACGTCATGAAGTTCACGGGCGCGGGTCAGGGCCGCAAGACGCTCGTGGCGGAGGTCGTGTGCGGTGAGCTCGCCCGTCGGCTCGGACTGCGGGTGCCGGGCCTGGTGACGATCGACCTGGACCCCGTGCTGGGCCTCGGCGAGCCCGACCAGGAGGTGCAGGGACTGCTCAAGGCGAGCGGCGGCGCCAACCTGGGCATGGACTTCCTCCCCCGTGCGATCGGCTTCGATCCCCTCGCCTTCCGGGTGAGCCCCGAGGAGGCCGGCCGGATCGTCTGGTTCGACGCCCTCGTGGGCAACGTGGACCGCTCCTGGCGCAACCCCAACCTCCTGATGTGGCACGGCGACCTGTGGCTCATCGACCACGGCGCCACGATGATCTGGCACCACAACTGGCCCGGCGCCCTGGCCTCCGCCGGGCGGCCCTACGACGCCTCCGACCACGCGCTGGCGCCCTTCGCCCCGGATGTCGCGGGTGCCGCCCACGCGCTGGCACCCCTGGTCACCGAGGACCTGCTGGCGGAGGTCACCGCCGAGATCCCCGAGGCGTGGCTGGCCGGCGAGCCGGGGTTCGACAGTGCGGACGAACTGCGGCGGGCGTACGCGGAGCCGCTGCTGGCGCGGGCCGCCGTCATCCACGAACGCATCGAGGGGATCAAGTGAGCGAGCGCACCCTGGGGACCCGGTCGAGGGAGCGGGACGTCTTCGAGTACGCGCTGCTGCGGGTGGTGCCCCGTGTCGAGCGCGGCGAGTGCATCAACGCGGGGGTGCTTGTGTACTGCCGCGCCCGGTCCTTCGTGGCCGCCCGTACGCATCTCGACGAGGCCAAGCTGCTGGCGCTGGACCCGGAGTCGGACGTGGCGGGCGTTCGAGCCGCCCTGCGCGCCGTCGAGGGGGTGTGCGCCGGGGGCGAGGCGGCGGGCCAGGCCGCGCGCGACGATGCCGGGCGGCGCTTCCGCTGGCTGATCGCGCCCCGCTCCACGGTGGTCCAGCCGGGGCCCGTGCACACCGGACTCACCGCCGACCCCGGCGCCGAGGCGGAGCGGTTGCTCGACCTCCTGGTCAGGTAATGGATCAGGGAATGGATCACACCTCGCTCGTGTGGCGTTGACACCGGGTGCCAGGGCTTCTAGCGTCACGTGTGCTGAAGGTACTAAGCGGTCGCTCACCTGTTGGGCGTACTGTGAGAGCCGCATCCCAAGGGCGAGGAGAAGCAGCAATGTCCACCACTGAGCAGCGGGTCGCCGTGGTCACGGGTGCCGCGCGCGGCATCGGCGCCGCGACCGCCGTACGACTGGCCGCGGAGGGCCGGGCCGTCGCGGTGATCGACCTCGACGAGGCGGCCTGCAAGGACACCGTGGAGAAGATCACCGCCGCGGGTGGCAAGGCCCTCGCGGTCGGCTGCGACGTCTCCGACGAGGCGCAGGTCGAGGCCGCCGTCGCCCGGATCGCCGAGGAGCTCGGGGCCCCGACGATCCTGGTGAACAACGCGGGTGTGCTCCGTGACAACCTGCTGTTCAAGATGAGCTCCACCGACTGGGACACGGTCATGAACGTGCACCTGCGGGGTGCCTTCCTGATGACCAAGGCCGTCCAGAAGCACATGGTGGAGGCCAAGTTCGGCCGCGTGGTGAACCTCTCCTCGTCCTCCGCGCTCGGCAACCGCGGCCAGGTCAACTACTCGGCCGCGAAGGCCGGTCTGCAGGGCTTCACCAAGACCCTCGCCATCGAGCTCGGCAAGTTCGGCATCACCGCCAACGCCGTCGCGCCCGGCTTCATCGTCACCGACATGACCGCCGCCACCGCCGCCCGCGTCGGCATGGGCTTCGAGGACTTCCAGGCCGCGGCCGCCACCCAGATCCCCGTCCAGCGCGTCGGCAACCCGGACGACATCGCCAACGCCATCGCCTTCTTCACCGGCGAGGCCGCCGGCTTCGTCTCCGGCCAGGTGCTGTACGTTGCCGGCGGACCGCTCAACTGAGGCCGGGGGACGAGATCATGACTTCCGCACAACTCCCCGAACCCTCCGGCAAGGTCGCGCTCGTCACCGGCGCCAGCCGCGGCATCGGCTACGGCGTCGCCGAGGCGCTCATCGCCCGCGGTGACCGTGTGTGCATCACCGGCCGCAACGAGGACGCCCTGAAGGAGGCCGTCGAGCAGCTCGGCGCCGACCGGGTCATCGGTGTCGCCGGCAAGGCCCACGACGAGGCCCACCAGGCCGCCGCCGTCGAGCGCACCATGGAGGCATTCGGCCGCGTCGACTTCCTGGTCAACAACGCCGGCACCAACCCGGTCTTCGGGCCGATCGCCGACCTCGACCTGAACGTGGCCCGCAAGGTCTTCGAGACCAACGTCGTCTCGGCGCTCGGCTTCGCCCAGAGGACCTGGCACGCCTGGCAGAAGGACAACGGCGGCGCGATCGTCAACATCGCCTCCGTCGCGGGAGTCTCCGCCTCCCCGTTCATCGGCGCGTACGGCATCAGCAAGGCCGCCATGATCAACCTGACCCTGCAGCTGGCGCACGAGTACGCGCCCAAGGTGCGGGTCAACGCGATCGCGCCCGCCGTGGTGAAGACCCAGTTCGCCAAGGCCCTGTACGAGGGCCGCGAGGCCGAGGCCGCCGCGTCCTACCCGCTGGGGCGGCTCGGCGTGCCCTCCGACATCGGTGGCACCGCCGCGTTCCTCACTTCTCAGCAGTCCGACTGGATCACCGGGCAGACCCTGGTGGTGGACGGCGGTATCTTCCTCAACGCCGGCGTCGGCTGACGACCGCGGTGGGCGCTCGCGCGACACGGCTGGGAACACGCGGGCGCCCACCTTGTGGGGGTGCACAAGGGAATATCGCCGTTTCTTCATGACTCGGACATACGCGCTGATCAAGGGCCTGCCAGGGTGGGGGTCCAAGCGGTCGGACACTGCGGTATGGTCTGGCCACCCTTGTGGTATGCCCGATCGAGGATGGTGCGCGTGTTCAAGCGGGACAGATACCTGCGTCAGCTGGCGGCGGTCACGTCCATAACCATGGTCGCCGGATGTGGTGTCCTCTCCTCCGACTCGTCCGACGAAGACCGGCAGATCGTCGTGGGGACCACCAGTGCCCCGAGCACCCTGGATCCGGCGGCCGCCTGGGACAGCTCCTGGGAGCTGATGCGCAACGTCTTCCAGACCCTGCTGAACTATCCCCCCGGCGCGTCCGAGCCCGAGCCCGACGCCGCCGAGAGCTGCGCGTTCACGGACACCTCGACCACGGTGTACAGCTGCAAGCTGCGCGAGGGCCTGAAGTTCGCCGACGGGCACGACCTGGACGCCCAGGCCGTCAAGTACTCGATCGACCGCATCAAGAAGATCAACGTCAACGGCGGCCCCGCGGGTCTGCTGGGGAGCCTCGACCGGATCCAGGTGAAGGGCGACCGCGAGGTGATCTTCCACCTCAACGAGCCCGACGCCACCTTCCCCTTCGTGCTGTCCACGCCCGCCATGTCGATCGTGGACCCCGAGGAGTACCCCGCGGACTCGCTCCGCAAGGACGGCAAGATCAGCGGCTCGGGACCGTACAGCCTCTCGTCCTACGACGACGGCAAGCAGGCCGAGCTAGTCCGCAACGACAGCTACAAGGGCATCGCGGACCGCAAGAACAACGGCGTCACCATCCGCTACTTCCAGCAGTCGTCCAAGATGGTCGACGCCCTCAAGGCCAAGCAGATCGACGTCATCTACCGCGGTCTGCCCGCCTCGACCACCGTGGACATCCAGGAGAACGGCAAGGACGAGGGTCTCCAGCTCATCGAGAACCCCACGACCGAGATCAGCTACCTGGTGTTCAACCCCAAGGACCCGTGGGCGAAGAGGCCCGAGGTCCGCAAGGCGGTCGCCCAGGTCATCGACCGCCCGACACTCGCCCACAAGATCTACAAGGACACCGTCGAACCGCTGTACTCCATGATCCCCAGGGGTCTGGTGGGCCACACCACGAGCTTCTTCGACAACTACGGGGACCCCAGCACGGCCAAGGCGAAGAAGATCCTCACCGACGCGGGCATCACCGAGCGCGTCCCGCTCACCCTCTGGTACACCAGCGACCGCTACGGCTCCCAGACCAAGCCCGCCTTCGAGGAGCTCAAGCGTCAGCTCGAGGCATCCCGCCTGTTCACCGTCACCCTCAAGACCCGTCCCTGGAAGACGTACGTGCAGGGCTACCAGAACGGCGAGTACCCGGTGTTCGGGCGCGGCTGGTTCCCCGACTTCGCCGACGCCGACAACTTCGTCGCGCCCTTCGTGGGCGAGCAGAACGCCCTCGGCACTCCGTACGAGGCACCCGAGATCACCGGCAAGCTGCTGCCCGAGTCGCGCCGGAAGAGCGACCGCGGTGCCGTGGCCGACGAGTTCGAGGAAGCGCAGCAGATCTTCATGAAGGACGCGCGGCTGCTGCCGCTGTGGCAGGGCAAGCAGTTCGTGGCGGCGAACGAGGAGATCGCGGGCGCCGAGAAGGCGATCGACCCCGCGACGATGATGACGATGTGGACGCTGTCCTGGAAGACCAGCTGGTAGTTCCGCGTCGCGGCACCTGGCTGCCACGGCGGGCCGCGGCCCCGCTTTCGGGCGCGGTTGTCAGTGGGCGCCTGTAGGTTCTGTGCTCGGAAGGCGGTCGTGCCCTGGCGCGGCCGCCCTCGGCCGCACGCGCTGTGCGGTCGTGAAGTGAGCGCACACCGGAGGAAGTTGACGTGACCGACATCGCCATGCTGCCCGAATCCTGGCGCGGCGTCCTGGGCGAGGAGCTGCAGCAGCCCTACTTCAAGGAGCTCACCGAGTTCGTTGAGGAGGAGCGCGCGAAGGGTCCCGTCTATCCTCCCCGCGAGGAGGTCTTCGCCGCGCTGGACGCGACGCCGTACGACCGCGTGAAGGTGCTGGTCCTCGGTCAGGACCCCTACCACGGCGAGGGCCAGGGCCACGGCCTGTGCTTCTCGGTGCGTCCGGGTGTGAAGACCCCGCCCTCGCTGCGGAACATCTACAAGGAGATGCAGGCGGAGCTGGGCACGCCGATCCCGGACAACGGCTATCTGATGCCGTGGGCCGAGCAGGGCGTGCTGCTGCTGAACGCGGTGCTCACGGTCCGCTCCGGCGAGGCCAACTCGCACAAGGGCAAGGGCTGGGAGAAGTTCACCGACGCGGTGATCCGCGCCGTGGCGGACCGCCCTGACCCGGCCGTCTTCGTCCTGTGGGGCAACTACGCGCAGAAGAAGCTGCCGCTGATCGACCAGGAGCGGCACGTGGTGGTCAAGGGCGCGCACCCCTCACCGCTGTCGGCGAAGAAGTTCTTCGGCTCCCACCCGTTCACGCAGATCAACGAGGCGGTGGCGGCGCAGGGGCACGAGCCGATCGACTGGACGATTCCGAACCTGGGCTGACCCGGGTCCCGCCGTACGGCCGCGGACGCCGCGGAGATCCATCAGAAGGGTCCTGGCCCCGTGGCCGTACGGAGCCGCCTGACCGCGATTGTCAGTGCCTGCCGTTAGCGTCCTGAGAGACGTTCGACGAGCAAGGAGGCCGCGGTGGCGGAGCAACAGGAAGAGGCGACGCCGGACGCCGTGATGACCCGGATCGGCCAGGTCGTCATGCTGCACCGCGGCGGTGACCGCGACGAGGCACGGGACCGCTTCCTGGAGCTGTGGGCGGAGATCGGCGAGGACGGCGACGCACTGCACCGCTGCACGCTGGCGCATTACCTCGCCGACACGCAGGAGGATCCCGCCGACGAACTCGCCTGGGACCTCAGGGCGTTGTCGGCGGCCGAGGAGCTGACCGACGGTCGGGTGACGGAGCACCACCACTCGCTCGCGGTGCGCGCCTTCTACCCGTCGCTGCACCTGAACCTCGCCGCCGACTACGCGAACCTCGACCGCACGGAGGCCGCCCGCAGCCACCTCCGCCTGGCGTACAAGGCGGTCGACACCCTCGGCGACGACCGCTACGGGGACGGCATCCGCGCGGAGATGAACCGCCTGAACCTGCGGCTGAACGGGGAGGACTCCGCCGACGGAGGAGAGGAGCCGCCGGGACCGCCCGGACAGCGGTCCTAGGACGCAACAGGCCCTGGCGGATCCGGGACCGTCGTCACCGTCCGTACGTGCCCTGGCAGATGGCGGTCTGGGGACTGTCCTTCGCCCACCCTCCGTACTTGCGGCCGAGGGCGCAGACGTCGCTGGTCCTGGGCGGTTCGGCCAGGTCCCGGGGGATCGCGGCCCGTGGCTCGGGCACGCGGGGCTTCGGTGGTTCTGGTGGTGCGGGGCGCGGCCGGTGGGGCCTGGCCGGGGG
>NZ_VJZC01000196.1 GCF_009377185.1 Streptomyces spongiae | reverse complement strand
GGAAAATCCCTGCCGCTAGGGGGACCTGTGGGCCAGGGACAACGTGCGGCGGGCGGTGGCCACGATCGCCGGGTCGATGAAGCAACCGTTGGGGAGGGCCTGGGCGCCGGCGGTCCTGGCGGTGGCGCGGAGGATCTCCTCCGCCGACTCGACCTCCTCCCGCGTCGGCAGGTACGCCCGTTCGATGACCGGAAGCTGGCGCGGGTGGATGGCGGCGCGCCCGAAGAACCCGAGGGCGCGACCGTGGGCGCAGGAACGGGCCAGGCCGTCGAGGTCCCTGGTGTCCGGGTGGATCGACTGGGCGGGAGGCGGGAGGGACGCGGCCCGCGCGGCCAGGACGACCCGGGAGCGGGGCCAGTCCAGGGCCGCGTCGGACCGTACGCCGAGGTCGGCCCGGAGGTCCGCCTCGCCCAGGGCGATGCCCTTGAGTGCCGGGTGCGAGGTCGCGACGGCGTAGGCATGTTCCACGCCCAGGGCGGTTTCGAGGAGGGCGTACAGGGGGATCGCTCCACCCCCGGCCGGGGCGCACGACTCCGCCACGCGGACGACCTCCGCGGGAGACGTCACCTTGGGCAGGCGCAGGCCCGAGAGGCCGGGGAGCGGGGAGAGGGCGGTGAGGTCCGCGGCCGCGAGCGGGGTGTTCAGGGCGTTCACGCGGACGTGGACCGGGACCGGCGGAGACTCGGAGAGCAGGTCGGCGGTGGCCGCGCGCGCGTACTCCTTGCGGTCCGGGGCCACCGCGTCCTCCAGGTCGACGAGGACCACGTCCGCGCCGGAGGCGAGCGCCTTGGTCACCACCTCCGGGCGGTCGCCGGGGACGTACAGCCAGGTCAGGGGGAGGGGCTCGGTCGAGAGAGGTGTTGCGGGAGTCAGGGGAGTCGTGGGAGTCACAGGGCGCCTTCCGCGCGCAGGGCGGCCAGGTCCCTGTCCGTCAGACCGAGTTCGGTCAGGACGGACTCCGTGTCCGCGCCGTGCGGCCGGCCCGCCCAGCGGATCGCGCCGGGGGTGGAGGACAGGCGGAAGAGGACGTTCTGCATGCGGAGCGGGCCCAGTTCGGGGTCGTCGACGGTCGTGAGGGTGCCGAGCGCCTCGTACTGGGGGTCCCGCATCACGTCCCGTACGTCATGGACGGGGGCCACCGCCGCCTCCGCCTTCTCGAAGGCCGCGATGACCTCCTCCCGGGTGTGGCGGGAGACCCATGCCTGCACGGCGGAGTCCAGGACGTCCGCGTGGCGGGCCCGGCCGGCACCCGTCGTGAACCACGGTTCGGTGGTCAGTTCGGGGCGGCCCACCAGCCGCATCACCCGCTCCGCCACCGACTGGGCCGAGGTCGAGACCGCGACCCAACGCCCGTCCGCCGTGCGGTAGGTGTTGCGGGGCGCGTTGTTCTGGGTGCGGTTGCCCGTGCGGGGCTGGACGTGGCCCAGCTGGTCGTACCAGAGGGGTTGCGGGCCGAGCACGGTCAGGATCGGCTCGATGATCGCCATGTCGACGACCTGCCCTTCGCCCGTGCGCTCGCGGGCCATGAGGGCCGTCATCACCGCGTACGCCGTCGTCAGGCCCGCGATGGAGTCCGCCAGGCCGAACGGCGGAAGCGTCGGCGGGGAGTCCGGTTCGCCGGTGATCGCGGCGAAGCCGCTCATCGCCTCCGCGAGGGTGCCGAAGCCCGGGCGGCGCGCGTACGGACCGTACTGGCCGAAGCCGGTGACCCGGGCGAGGACCAGACGGGGGTTCGTGGCGGAGAGGTCGGACCAGCCGAGGCCCCACTTCTCCAGGGTTCCCGGGCGGAAGTTCTCGATGATCACGTCGGCGGTCGCGGCGAGCCGGAGCAGGGTCGTCCGGCCGCCCGGCCTGGACAGGTCCAGGGCCATCGTGCGCTTGTTGCGGCCGAGGAGCTTCCACCACAGGCCCACACCGTCCTTCGACGGGCCGTGGCCCCGGGACGGGTCCGGTTTGCGCGGGTGCTCGACCTTGATGACCTCCGCGCCGAAGTCGCCGAGCATCGTGGCGGCGAGGGGCCCCGCGAAGAGGGTCGCGAGATCGAGGACGCGCAGGCCGGACAGCGGCGCGGGCGTCGCGTTCAGGTCGAGCGTCGAGTCGTGCATCGGGGTGTCGTCTCCCGGAGGGTCAGCTGGGCGAGGGCGTCGAAGCCGATGCCGTTGAAGTCGGCCACGGAGGTGGCGAGCCGGTTCTTGAGGGGCAGGGTCCAGCGTTCGGGCAGGGCGGTGGCTCGGCCGGCCAGGAGGCCCGCGATGCTGCCCGCCGTCGCGCCGTTCGAGTCCGTGTCCAGGCCGCCCGACACCGCACGGCAGATGGAGCCGGTGAAGTCACCGTCGGCGTGGGTGAGGGCGGCGGCGAGCAGCGCGGTGTTGGGGACGGCGTGGACCCAGTGGTAGTCGGCGTGGGCGGTGTGGAGTGCGTCCACGACCGTGTCGAAGTCCTTGTGCTCCTGGGCCAGTTGGATCGCGTGACGGACCGCCAGGGCGAGGCGCGAGCCGGGTGGGACGACGCGCAGTCCGGTGCTCAGGCAGTGGTGGACGTCGTGGGTGCCGGTGGCGGCCTCGGCGATGGTGGCGGCGGCGAACATGGCCGCGTACACGCCGTTCGCGGTGTGGGTCAGGACCGCGTCCCGGTGGGTCTGTTCGGCCGCGGTCGCGGGGTCGCCGGGGTTGGTCCAGCCGTGGACGTCCGCGCGGATGAGGGCGCCGATCCACTCGCGGAACGGGTTGCGGTGGCGGGCCGTGCGCGGTGGCTCGATGCCGGTGAGGAGGTTGCGGTAGGCGACGCGTTCGGCCGTGAAGGTACGGCCGGCGGGGAGTTCGTCGAGCCAGAGGCGGGCCACGTCGGCCGTGGTGAAACCGGGGCCGTGGCGCCCGAGCAACAACAGGTTGAGCAGCGGGTAGTTGAGGTCGTCGTCCTCCGGCATGCCGTCGATGTTCTCGGCGAGGGAGGTGGCGGCCGAGCGGCGGTTGAAGGGGTGGGCGGCCGCGAGGTCGGCGGGCAGGCCGCGCGCGGTGAACCAGGTGCTCAGGGGCCAGTTGCCGGTGCACCGGGCGAGCTCGCGGATGGCGTGCAGGGGGAGCTTCTCCACGGGTTTGCCGAGGAGACAGCCCGCGGCCCTGCCGAGCCAGGCGGCTTCCAGGCGGGCCAGGTGGCCGGCCGGGACGCGGTGGGGCCCTCTGGCCGGCCACTCGGGGCACAGGGCGCGGATCGCGACGAGATCCGTCGGCTCCGCGTCCCGCAACCCGCTGGGCAGGTCGGCCAGTTCGTCCAGCAGATCCTCGGCCAGCAGCCGCAGGTACGCGGACACGGGCTCCGGTGACGCTCCGGCGCGGTGCGGGGCCGCCGGGCCGCCCGCCGCGATCCAGCGCGCCGCGATCGCCGACGGCTCGCGGCCGTCCTGGGCGGCCTGCCGCAGTTCGTGACCGAGGAGGTCCTCCGGCTGCACCCAGGTCAGGCGCAGCGCGGTCACGGTCATGGGGGTCACCGGCCGGCCGCCAGGGTCGTGAAGACCTCCTCGTGCGCCCTCCGGCGGCATACGTCCCGTGCGAAGACCTCGCGCGCCACCTCCGCGAGGACCTCCGCCGGGGCGTGCAGGTCGAGGCGGCTGGCCTCGGCGACCTGCTTCGCCCAGTCGGAGGGGACCTCCGAGCCGAGCGCGCCCGCGAGGGCGCCGGACATCGTGGCGATGGAGTCGCAGTCGCGGCCGTAGTTCACCGAGCCGAGCACGGCGTGCCGGTAGTCGCCGCGCGCCACCACCAGCATGCCCAGCGCGACCGGGAGTTCCTCGATGGCGTGCACCCGGGAGGGGCGGCGGGCACCCAGCGAGGGGGAGCGGTAGTCGGGGCCGACGGTGTCGTACGGCGCCACCGCCTCGCGCAGGGGCCTCAGTGCCGACTCGAAGTCCGTGTAGCGGGACGCCACGTCGCAGACCGTCTCGATCGCGGCGCGGGTGCCGTCCTTGGCCAGGGACAGGCAGGCGGCGACCACCGAGTCGGCGGTCGCGCCCGGCGCGCACGCCGCCGCGACGGCCGCCGCGAACACCCCGGCCGCCTCCCGGCCGTACGACGACTGGTGGGCGCCCGCCACGTCGAGCGCCTCGGCGTACGCGCCCCGCGGATCGGCCGCGTTGACCAGGCCGACCGGGGCCATGTACATCGCGGCACCGCAGTTGACGATGTTGCCGACGCCGGCCTCGCGCGGGTCCACATGGCCGTAGTGGAGGCGGGCCACCAGCCACTTCTCCGCGAGGAAGATCCGCTGGAGCGGGAGGGCCTCCGTCTCCAGTTCCGGGATCCAGCGCGGGGTCGTCATCAGGTCCGGGACCAGGTGGTCGGCCACGGTGTACGCGTCGAGGTGGTCGCGGACCGTGGCGTACACGCGGACCAGCGCGTGTGTCATGAGGGTGTCGTCAGTGATGTGTCCGTCGCCCTTGTGGTACGGGGCGATGGGCCGGGCGGTGCGCCACTCGTCGCCGTTCCAGGGCCCGACGACGCCGTGTACGCGGCCGCCGTGGCGTTCGGTGATCTGCTCGGGGGAGTAGCCCTCGACGGGGCCTCCGAGGGCGTCGCCCACGGCTGCGCCGACCAGGGAGCCGGTGATGCGTTCGTCCAAGGCAGGGTGCTCGTGCCGTTCGTCCACGGTGGGGGGCTCTTTCGGTTCGTCCGGGGTGCCCTGAGTGGGCGCTGTGCCCGAAGTACTCTTCATGCCCGAATCATTCACCTGGGGTGGCCAGTTCCGTGGCTGCGAGAAGTTCGGCGAGGTGTACGAGATCCGTACCGGTGAGGCGGGGTAGCGCGCAGCCGGAGAGGGTGCGGCAGGCGTCCCGCCACGTGGCCGGGATGGCGGCGCCGCCGCCGAGCGCACCGGACAGCGCGCCGACGAGGGCGGGGGCGGAGTCGGCGACCCGGGACAGACAGGCGGCGGCGGGCACGGCCTCGGCGATCCGGCCGCGGGCGGCGGTGACGAGCGCGAGGGCGACGGGGACGGTCTCGGCGGCCGCGATGCCGTAGCTGTAGACATGGTCGACGATCTGATGCTCCAGCAGGGGTACGAGAGCGAATGTTCCCTCGCTCCCGTGGTCCCGGGCGAGGCGTAGCGCGTGCCGGGCGTTGCGGCCGATCTCCGTCTCCTGGGGGAGCTCGGCGAGCGCCGCCGCCACACAGGCGTCCACGTCAGCGCCGTCGAGCGCGAGTGCCAGTGCGGCACCCATGGCGCGGGCGCCGTGCACGCCGTCGCCGTCCTGTGTGTAGCGCGCGTCGAACTCGGCCAACTCGGCGGCGAGTTGGGGGTCTCCGGTGTGGGCGATGGCGAGCACACAGGCCCGTACGCAGGCGGCGTCGTCGAAGTAGTGCGGGTTGTCGTGGCCCGTGGCGGGCGGGCGCAGTCCGGTGGCGAGGTTGCCGAGGCCGGCGCGTACGGAGATGCGGGCGCGCAGCGGCAGGACGGCCGACTCGACCTCGGGTGCCCGCTCGGCGGCGGCCGCGACCTCGCTGGCGACGGCGTTCCAGGACAGGTCGATCGACGCGCGCATCCGCCGGGCCCGGCTGAGGTCGCCGAGCGCGCCGCAGTCCCCGGCCCGCAGTACGGCTTCCGCCGCGAAGACCGCCCACTCCGCGTCGTCGGAGGGGCCGAGTCTGAGTGGCTCCGGCGGCTGGTTGAGGGCGATGGGTACGGGGAGTGTGGTCGTCGCGTTGTGCTCGGCGAAGGTGTCCAGTTCGCGGGTGAGGCGGCGGGTCCACTCCGGCATCCGGGCGGCTCGGTGCCTTGCTGCCGGCCAGCCGGCGGCGTCGCCTGCGGCCAGGCCCAGGAGGAGGCCCTCGATGCGGGTGCCCTCCGGGGGGTGCGGGGGCTTGGCCGCCTCGGCTTCGCCTTCGGCCGGGTTTGATTTCCCACCCGCACCGCCCGTGCGGGTTTCGTTGTCGGGTGCGGGTGGCCCCTGTGGGGGGTGCTCGCCGTTGGCGGCTGCCGGGCCGGGGAGAGTTCGGGGGCTCACTGGCGTGCCTCCTGGGCCGGGCGCCGTCCGGGTGTCCACTTGGGGGACTCGTCCGCGGTCAGCAACTCCGCGATGTCCAGGACGTGGTGGCCCTCCATCGAGGGCAGGCAGCTGCCCCGGGCCGGGCCGATGGCAGCCGCCCAGGCCGGTGGGATCGCCGAGGCGCCCCGGGTGGCGCCGGCCAGCGCGCCCGCGACGGCCGCCGTGGTGTCGGCGTCGCGGCCCATGTTGACGGCTGTGAGCACCGCACTTGTGAAGTCGCCGTCGGCTGCCGCGTACGCGCCGAAGGCCAGGGCGACGGCCTCCGGCGCGAGGTCGGTCCAGGGGTAACCGCCGATCACCACGGCGGAGCGGACCGCGCGTTCGCCGAGGTGGGCGGCCGCCACCGCCCGGCGCAGGGAGCGGGCGGTCCAGGAGTCGTCCGGGACGACCGCCAGGGCCGAGGCGACCACGGCGATCGTCGGGGCGCCTCCCATCGCGGCCGCCACGCCCGCAGCGACCGCCTGCCCGCCGTAGATGCCCTCGCCCTCGTGACTCACCGAACCGTCGATGGCGACCAGCCGGGCCGCCTCCGCCGGTCGGCCCGCCGCGAAGACGCCGAAGGGCGCGGCCCTCATGGCCAGTCCGTCGCTCCACGCGTGCCGGTGCTGGGCCGAGATCGGTGCCGCGAGGCCCCGGCGCAGGTTCTCCAGTGTGCCGCGCTCGCTGAAGCCCGCGCCCCGGAACGGACCCTCGTCACGGTCCGCGATCCACTGGTGCCAGGCCGACTCCACATGCCCGACCGTGAGCGCCGACCCGTGCCGGGCCAGCAGCAGCCCGGAGAAGATCGCGTACTCGGTGTCGTCCGTGCCGCAGGGGCGCTCGGTCACGTACCCCGTGATCCGGCCCCAGCGCGCGCGGATCTCCGACGGCTTCATGTTCTCGGCGGGCGCGCCCAGCGCGTCCCCGACGGCGAGCCCGAGCAGCGCGCCGCGCGCCCGCTCGCGCAGGCCGGCGGCGTCCCCGGGCGCCGGGATCGAGGGAATGCAGGCGGTGGCAGCCATACGATGCCTCTCTGAGGGACTGAGCGACCCCGGGGACGCGTCAGGAACGCACCCGTCCCCGGCGCCGCTTAGCTGCGAGTAGTTGATCTGCTCTTCGGATCTTTTGACACCGCGCGTCCCACCGGCTTCCGGAATCCCCGCCAATCACCCGGTCGACATCTGTGCGGAACCCTGTACGAATGAGCGGATGGATGCGTGCGACGCCCCGAAATCACCGGGCCGCATGCTGGGATGGCGCAGGTAAGTACGGCCTTCCTTGCTGGCAGGAGTGATTTTCCGCGCGTACGTTCGAGGGTGTTGAGCAGAGTCATTGAGGAGAATCGGCACCACCCGAGGGGGACCCGAACCGTGGCCATCATCGAGACCGAGGCGACGCTGCACGAGGCGCACCGGGACAATCACACGCACCGGGACGTGAACGGTGGCTGGCTGCGTCCCGCCGTCTTCGGGGCGATGGACGGGCTCGTGTCCAACCTGGCCCTCATGACCGGTGTCGCGGGCGGCTCCGTCGGTCAGCAGGCGATCGTCCTCACCGGGCTCGCCGGACTCGCGGCGGGGGCCTTTTCCATGGCCGCCGGCGAGTACACCTCCGTCGCCTCGCAGCGTGAACTCGTCGAGGCCGAACTCGACGTCGAGCGGCGGGAGTTGAGAAAGCACCCGCAGGACGAGGAGCAGGAGCTCGCCGCGCTCTACGTCAGCCGCGGCGTCGAGCCCGACCTCGCCCGGCAGGTCGCCGTACAGTTGTCGAGCGATCCCGAGCAGGCCCTGGAGATCCACGCCCGGGAGGAACTGGGCATCGACCCCGGCGACCTGCCCTCGCCGACCGTCGCCGCCGTCTCGTCCTTCGGCTCCTTCGCCCTGGGCGCGCTGCTCCCCGTCCTGCCGTACCTGCTCGGTGCGACGGTCCTGTGGCCCGCCGTACTGCTGGCGCTCGCCGGGCTCTTCGGGTGTGGTGCCGTCGTGGCCAGGGTGACGGCGCGGACCTGGTGGTTCAGTGGGCTGCGGCAGCTCGCGCTCGGGGGCGCCGCGGCGGGTGTGACGTACGCCCTGGGCAGTTTGTTCGGTGCGGCCCTATGATGCATCGGCTGCCCGTATGCGAACTACCTATGCGAGGGACCGCATAAGTAATCGTTACTACGCGGTTTCGAATGCTTAACCGCTGGGCATGAGCCGTAAGCGCCGCGGGCAATGACGCTCGCTCCGCATCCGTGGTGGGCGACCTGGCCCCCTGCGCATCCCGGGTCGTCGGACATTGATCTGTCCGTTCGGCTCCCCTTGATTTCGCCGCCGCGCGTGGTACCCGCGCCGCGTGCCAGCGGCGTCCGCATGTTGGAACGAAGTATCTCGGTTCCCGAGAAGCGCTCCATCATGTAACCTGCACGAAATTTTGCGCAGAGGGCCAGCGTCGTCCCTCGGCAACTGCTAATGCCACTGACGACGACGGGAGAGCCGATGCGTACGCCGCGCCAGCCGTCCCAGCACTCCACGAATGGCCAGAACTGGTCGTTCATGGATGCTCGCCCTGCTGCGCAGGGTATGTACGACCCCCGCAACGAGCACGACGCGTGCGGCGTCGGCTTCGTCGCGACCCTCACCGGCGAGGCGTCCCACACCCTGGTCGAACAGGCCCTCACGGTCCTGCGCAACCTGGAGCACCGCGGTGCCACCGGCTCCGAGCCCGACTCCGGCGACGGCGCCGGCATCCTCTCCCAGGTCCCCGACGCCTTCTTCCGCGAGGTGGCCGGATTCGAGCTGCCCGAGGCCGGCGCGTACGCGGTCGGTATCGCGTTCCTCCCGGAGGACGGCACCGACGACGCCGTCTCGACGATCGAGACGATCGCCGCCGACGAGGGCCTGACCGTCCTCGGCTGGCGCGAGGTGCCGGTCGCCCCCGAGCTCCTGGGCGCCACCGCCCGCTCGACGATGCCCGCCTTCCGCCAGGTCTTCGTGACCGACGGGGCCAGCAAGGGCATCGACCTCGACCGCAAGGCCTTCGTGCTGCGCAAGCGCGCCGAGCGCGAGGCCGGCGTCTACTTCCCGTCGCTGTCCGCGCGGACCATCGTCTACAAGGGGATGCTCACCACCGGTCAGCTGGAGCCCTTCTTCCCGGACCTGTCCGACCGCCGGTTCGCCTCCGCGATCGCGCTCGTGCACTCCCGGTTCTCCACGAACACCTTCCCGAGCTGGCCGCTCGCCCACCCGTACCGCTTCGTCGCGCACAACGGCGAGATCAATACGGTCATGGGCAACCGCAACTGGATGCGCGCCCGCGAGTCCCAGCTGGCCTCGGACCTGTTCGGTTCGCAGGAGAACCTGGAGCGGATCTTCCCGATCTGTACGCCCGAGGCATCCGACTCCGCCTCCTTCGACGAGGTCCTGGAGCTCATCCACCTCGGCGGCCGCTCCCTGCCGCACTCCGTGCTGATGATGATCCCGGAGGCGTGGGAGAACCACGACTCGATGGACCCGGCCCGGCGCGCCTTCTACCAGTACCACTCCACGATGATGGAGCCCTGGGACGGCCCGGCCTGCGTCACCTTCACCGACGGCTCCCAGGTCGGCGCCGTGCTCGACCGCAACGGTCTGCGCCCCGGCCGCTACTGGGTCACCGACGACGGCCTCGTCGTCCTCGGCTCCGAGGTCGGCGTCCTCGACATCGACCCGTCCAAGGTCGTCCGCAAGGGCCGCCTGCAGCCGGGCCGTATGTTCCTCGTCGACACCGTCGAGCACCGCATCATCGAGGACGACGAGGTCAAGGCCCAGCTCGCCGCCGAGAACCCGTACGCGGAGTGGCTGGAGGCCGGCGAGATCGAGCTCTCCGACCTGCCCGAGCGTGAGCACATCGTGCACACCCACGCCTCGGTCACCCGCCGCCAGCAGACCTTCGGCTACACCGAGGAGGAGCTGCGCGTCCTCCTCGCGCCGATGGCCAAGGCCGGCGCCGAGCCGATCGGCTCCATGGGCACGGACTCGCCGATCGCCGCGCTGTCCGAGCGCCCCCGGCTGCTCTTCGACTACTTCACCCAGCTGTTCGCGCAGGTCACCAACCCTCCGCTGGACGCCATCCGCGAGGAGCTCGTCACCTCGCTGCGCTCCTCGCTGGGCCCGCAGGGCAACCTGCTGGAGCCCACGGCCGCGTCCTGCCGTTCGGTCACCCTGCCCTTCCCGGTGATCGACAACGACGAGCTGGCCAAGCTCATCCACATCAACGCCGACGGCGACATGCCCGGCATGAAGGCCGCGACCCTCTCGGGCCTGTTCCGCGTCTCCGGCGGCGGTGACGCCCTCGCCGAGCGCCTCGAGGAGATCTGCGCCGAGGCCGACGCCGCCATCGACAACGGCGCGCGCCTGATCGTCCTCTCCGACCGCCACTCGGACGCCGAGCACGCGCCGATCCCGTCGCTGCTGCTCACCGCGGCCGTCCACCACCACCTCATCCGCACCAAGGAGCGCACCCACGTGGGCCTCCTGGTCGAGGCCGGTGACGTCCGCGAGGTCCACCACGTCGCGCTGCTCATCGGCTACGGCGCGGCGGCCGTGAACCCGTACCTGGCGATGGAGTCCGTCGAGGACCTCGTCCGCGCCGGAACGTTCCTGTCGGACATCGAGGCCGAGAAGGCCATCCGGAACCTGATCTACGCCCTCGGCAAGGGCGTCCTGAAGGTCATGTCCAAGATGGGCATCTCCACCGTGGCCTCCTACCGCGGTGCCCAGGTCTTCGAGGCCGTCGGACTCGACGACGCCTTCGTCGAGAAGTACTTCAACGGCACGGCCACCAAGATCGGCGGCGTCGGCATCGACGTGGTCGCCAAGGAGGTCGCCGCCCGCCACGCCAAGGCATACCCGGCCTCCGGCATCGCCCCGGCGCACCGCGCGCTGGAGATAGGCGGCGAGTACCAGTGGCGCCGCGAGGGCGAGCCGCACCTGTTCGACCCGGAGACGGTCTTCCGCCTCCAGCACTCCACGCGCTCCGGCCGCTACGACGTCTTCAAGAAGTACACCGAGCGCGTGAACGAGCAGTCCGAGCGTCTGATGACGCTGCGCGGCCTGTTCGGGTTCAAGGCCGGGGAGCGTCAGCCCATCTCCATCGACGAGGTCGAGCCGGCCTCCGAGATCGTCAAGCGCTTCTCGACCGGCGCCATGTCGTACGGCTCGATCTCGCGCGAGGCGCACGAGACGCTCGCCATCGCCATGAACCAGCTGGGCGGCAAGTCCAACACCGGTGAGGGCGGCGAGGACCCGGAGCGCCTGTACGACCCGGCGCGCCGTTCGTCGATCAAGCAGGTCGCCTCCGGCCGCTTCGGCGTGACGTCCGAGTACCTGGTCAACGCGGACGACATCCAGATCAAGATGGCCCAGGGCGCCAAGCCCGGCGAGGGCGGCCAGCTGCCCGGCCACAAGGTGTACCCGTGGGTGGCGAAGACCCGGCACTCGACGCCGGGCGTGGGGCTGATCTCCCCGCCGCCGCACCACGACATCTACTCCATCGAGGACCTGGCCCAGCTGATCCACGACCTCAAGAACGCCAACCCGCAGGCCCGCATCCACGTGAAGCTGGTCTCCGAGGTCGGCGTCGGCACGGTCGCCGCGGGTGTCTCCAAGGCGCACGCGGACGTGGTGCTCATCTCCGGCCACGACGGCGGTACGGGTGCCTCCCCGCTGACCTCGCTGAAGCACGCCGGTGGTCCCTGGGAGCTCGGCCTCGCCGAGACCCAGCAGACCCTGCTGCTCAACGGCCTGCGCGACCGGATCGTCGTACAGACCGACGGCCAGCTGAAGACCGGCCGTGACGTCGTCATCGCCGCGCTGCTCGGCGCCGAGGAGTTCGGTTTCGCGACCGCGCCGCTCGTCGTCTCCGGCTGCGTCATGATGCGCGTCTGCCACCTGGACACCTGCCCGGTCGGCATCGCCACCCAGAACCCGACCCTCAGGGACCGGTTCACCGGCAAGGCCGAGTACGTCGTCAACTTCTTCCAGTACATCGCCGAGGAGGTCCGCGAGATCCTCGCCGAGCTGGGCTTCCGCTCCATCGCGGAGGCCGTCGGCCACGCCGAGGCACTCGACGTGACCCGCGCGGTCGACCACTGGAAGGCGCAGGGCCTGGACCTGGAGCCGCTGTTCCACGTGCCCGAGCTGCCCGAGGGCGCGGTGCGCCACCAGCTCGTCCCGCAGGACCACGGCCTGGAGAAGGCGCTCGACAACGAGCTGATCAAGCTCGCGGCGGACGCGCTGGCCGCCTCGGACGCGACCGACGCCCAGCCGGTGCGCGCCCAGATCAAGGTCCGCAACATCAACCGCACGGTCGGCACGATGCTCGGCCACGAGGTGACGAAGAAATTCGGCGGGGCCGGTCTGCCCGACGACACGATCGACATCACCTTCACGGGTTCGGCGGGCCAGTCCTTCGGCGCGTTCCTGCCGCGCGGTGTGACGCTGCGCCTGGAGGGCGACGCCAACGACTACGTCGGCAAGGGCCTCTCCGGCGGCCGCGTGATCGTCCGTCCCGACCGGGGCGCCGACCACCTCGCCGAGTACTCGACGATCGCGGGCAACACCATCGCGTACGGCGCGACCGGCGGCGAACTGTTCCTGCGCGGCCGGACGGGCGAGCGGTTCTGCGTCCGCAACTCCGGCGCGACGGTCGTCTCCGAGGGCGTCGGCGACCACGGCTGCGAGTACATGACCGGTGGTCACGCGGTGATCCTGGGCGAGACGGGCCGCAACTTCGCGGCCGGCATGTCCGGCGGCATCGCGTACGTCATCGACCTCGACCGCGACAACGTCAACGTCGGCAACGTCAGCGCCGTCGAGGCCCTCGACGACACCGACAAGCAGTGGCTGCACGACGTGGTGCGCCGCCACGCCGAGGAGACCGGCTCGACGGTCGCCGAGAAGCTCCTCGCGGAGTGGCCCGTGGCCGTGGACCGCTTCAGCAAGATCATCCCCAGCACCTACAAGGCAGTGCTCGCCGCCAAGGACGCCGCCGAGCGAGCCGGTCTCTCCGAGACCGAGATCACCGAGAAGATGATGGAGGCGGCGACCAATGGCTGATCCCAAGGGCTTTCTGAACCACGGACGCGAGGTCGCCACGTCCCGCCCGGTCGACGAGCGCGTCAAGGACTGGAACGAGGTCTACGTTCCGGGCTCGCTGCTCCCGATCATCTCCAAGCAGGCCTCGCGCTGCATGGACTGTGGCATTCCCTTCTGCCACAACGGCTGTCCGCTCGGAAACCTCATCCCCGAGTGGAACGACTACGCCTACCGCGAGGACTGGACCGAGGCGTCCGAGCGCCTGCACGCCACGAACAACTTCCCGGAGTTCACGGGCCGTCTGTGCCCCGCTCCGTGCGAGGCGGCGTGCGTGCTCGGCATCAACCAGCCGCCGGTCACCATCAAGAACGTCGAGGTCTCCATCATCGACAAGGCGTGGGACAGCGGTGACGTCAAGCCGCAGGCTCCCGAGCGCCTGTCCGGCAAGACGGTCGCGGTCGTCGGGTCCGGCCCGGCGGGCCTGGCCGCCGCCCAGCAGCTGACGCGCGCGGGCCACACGGTCGCCGTCTACGAGCGCGCGGACCGCATCGGCGGTCTGCTGCGCTACGGCATCCCCGAGTTCAAGATGGAGAAGCGGCACATCAACCGCCGTATCGAGCAGATGCGCGCGGAGGGCACCCGCTTCCGTACGGGCATCGAGATCGGCCAGGACCTCAAGGCGACGGACCTGCGCAAGCGGTACGACGCTGTCGTGATCGCCGCGGGCGCCACGATGGCCCGTGACCTCCCGGTCCCCGGACGCGAGCTCAAGGGCGTCTACCAGGCCATGGAGTACCTGCCCCTGGCCAACAAGGTGCAGGAGGGCGACTTCGTGGCCCCGCCGATCTCGGCCGAGGGCAAGCACGTGGTGGTCATCGGCGGCGGTGACACGGGCGCGGACTGCGTGGGCACGGCCCACCGCCAGGGCGCGGCCTCGGTGACCCAGCTGGAGATCATGCCGAAGCCGGGCGACGAGCGTGCCGCGCACCAGCCGTGGCCGACCTTCCCCATGCTCTACAAGGTCACCTCGGCCCACGAGGAGGGTGGCGAGCGCGTCTACTCCGTCTCGACCACCCACTTCGAGGGCGACGAGGACGGCAACGTCCAGTGGCTGCACCTCATCGAGGTCGAGTTCATCGACGGCAAGCTGACCCAGAAGCCGGGTACGGAGCGCAAGATCCCCGCCCAGCTCGTCACGCTGGCGATGGGCTTCACGGGCACGGACCGCGAGAACGGTCTGGTGGACCAGTTCGGCCTGGACCTCGACGAGCGCGGCAACATCGCCCGCGACGCCGAGTACCAGACCAACGTCCCGGGTGTCTTCGTGGCGGGTGACGCGGGCCGCGGCCAGTCGCTCATCGTCTGGGCCATCGCGGAGGGCCGCTCGGCCGCCCGCGGGGTGGACCGCTTCCTCACGGGCGCGAGCGACCTGCCGGCGCCGATCCGGCCCACGGACCGGGCGCTGATGGCCTGAGGCCCGCACGGTCCGCACGGTCCGCACGGTCCGCACGGTCCGCACGAGAACGGTGACCTGAGGGTCACGCACATGCGTCCCGTACAACGGCGTACGGAACACCAGATGGCGCCTGCCCGCCAGTCCCCGACCGGACGACTGGGCAGGCGCCGTCGCATGCGCTTTCGCCTTGGCGGCCTGCCCGCTGCCGACTGCCGGGTGCCGGGTGCCTCAGGCTGCTCCGTTCCTCAGTGCCGACGTCATCCCCACCGCCAGAAGCACCAGCACCGCCAGTACCGCCACGCACGCCCCTGCCTGTATCAGCGTGCGGCGGCCGCCGCGGGGTGCGTACGCGAAGGCCAGGGCCACCGCCGAGCCCGTCAGCAGACCGCCCAGGTGGCCTTGCCAGGAGGTGATCGCCGCCGAGAGGACCAGCCACAGGAGCAGGCCCGCCATGAAACGGTTGACGCCCTGTGTGTCGGCGCCGAGGCGGCGGGCCAGGACGTAGTACGCGGTGCACACACCGAAGAGCGCCCCCGAGGCCCCCACCGTGCTCGTGGTTGGTGCCAGGAGGAGCACCAGGACCGAGCCGCCCAGCGCGGACAGCAGGTACAGGGCGAGGTAGCGGGCGCGGCCGAGCTGCGACTCCACCACCCGGCCGACGTTCCACAGCGTGACCATGTTCATCACGATGTGCAGGATCCCGAACGTCCCCTGCGTGGGCGGGAGGTGCAGGAACGCACCGGTGAGCAGGCGGTACCACTCGCCGTTCACGACGCCCTCGGCCGCGAATCCGGCGGGGTAGGTGTCCTGCCAGACGTAGTGACCACCGTCCGGACCCGTCAGCCCCGCGCCCAGCATCGAGAAACGGTCCAGGGTCTCCGGGCGGACCACCTCGGCCAGGTAGGCCAGGACGTTCAGGACGATGAAGGTGTACGTCACGAGCGGTGCCGTCGTGATGCGCCCTCCGAACGCCGTGCGCGCCTCCCGGACCGATCGCGCACCCTCCCGCACGCACTCCACACACTGGTGGCCGACGGCCGCCTCCCGCATGCAGTCCGGGCAGATGTACCGGTCGCACCGGGTGCAGCGGACGTGGGACTCCACCTTGGGATGGCGGTAGCAGGTGGTGACGGCGGACTCGGACGGCGACTCGGGTTCCACTTCCGGCTCCTTGCGGGGGTGCGGGGGTGCGGGTCTGACGGTGAGCCGGTGGGGACGGCGGCGAACAAAATAGCGAACACCTGCGACGGGAGGGAGGGAAG
>NZ_VJZC01000195.1 GCF_009377185.1 Streptomyces spongiae | reverse complement strand
CATGCCCCCCGCCCCCGAGCTGATCTCCCCGCGCTCCGCTCGTGTGTCCGCCGCGCGGCGGCTCGCCAAGCGGAACTTCCGAGGGAAGGAACGGCTGTTCCTCGCGGAGGGCCCGCAGGCCGTGCGGGAGGCGGCCGGGCACCGGTCCGACGAGGCGCAGGCGCCCACACTCGTCGAACTGTTCGTGACGCTCGACGCCGCGGAGCGCTACGCCGACATCGTGGGCGAGGCACGCACCGCAGGAGCCCGCGTACACCTCGCGTCCGAGGACGTGATCGCCGACATCTCGACCACGGTGACCCCGCAGGGCCTCGTCGGGGTGTGCCGCTTCCTCGACACCCCCTTCGAGGACGTGCTCAAGACCCGCCCCAAGCTCGTCGCCGTACTCGCGCACGTACGGGACCCCGGGAACGCCGGCACCGTCCTGCGGTGTGCGGACGCCGCAGGGGCCGAGGCCGTCGTGCTCACCGACGCGTCCGTCGACCTCTACAACCCCAAGGCCGTGCGGGCCTCCGTGGGTTCCCTCTTCCACCTGCCCGTCGCCGTCGGCGTGCCCGTGGAGCAGGCCGTCGCCGGGCTCAAGGAGGCCGGGGTGCGCGTGCTCGCCGCTGACGGGGCCGGGGACGACGACCTCGACGACCAGCTGGACCGAGGGAGCATGGGCGGACCCACCGCCTGGGTGTTCGGCAACGAGGCATGGGGGCTGCCCGAGGAGACACGGGCGCTGACCGACGCCGTCGTACGCGTTCCCATCCACGGAAAGGCCGAAAGCCTGAACCTCGCGACCGCCGCCGCCGTATGTCTCTACGCGTCCGCCCGTGCACAGCGCGCCTCGGGAGGGTGCCGGTCCGTCACACTCGGCTAGTAGGGTGGCGGGCTCGGGGGCCCTCTCCCCGGGCTCTCGGCCGCGCTCGAGCAGGGGGGACCCCATGCACGACGAGAGGTGGGGTACGGGGATGAGTGTCGGCACGAGCAGGGCACCGGGTGCACGGGACGTGCGCGCCGAGGCGGCCACGCCCCGCCACCGTGACCTCGCCGAACTCGGTATCGACCCCGACGACCTCCCGGACGGACTGGTCGTCGCCGATGAGCAGGGTCGTGTCATCTGCTTCAACGCCGCCGCCGCCCGGATCACCGCCGTACCCGCCGACGACGCCCTCGGACGCCGACTCGAGGTGGCCCTTCCATTAGAGGACCTGGAGGGCCGCCGGTGGTGGCAGCTGACGGATCCGTACGGCGGGCTCGCCATCCGGGTGGGCCAACCGGAGCGGAACCTGCTGCTGCCGGGTGGCCGTGAGGTGCTCGTATCGGCCCGGTACATCCGGACCGAACCCACCGGGCCCGTTCGCCGCGTCGTCGTCTCCCTCCGCGACACCGAGGCCCGCCGCCGCACCGAGCGCAGCCATGCCGAGCTGATCGCCACGGTGGCCCATGAGCTGCGCTCGCCGCTCACCTCCGTCAAGGGCTTCACCGCGACCCTGCTCGCCAAGTGGGAACGGTTCACGGACGACCAGAAGAAGCTGATGCTGGAGACCGTCGACGCCGACGCGAATCGTGTCACCCGGCTCATCGCCGAGCTGCTCGACATCTCGCGCATCGACTCCGGGCGGCTCGAAGTGCGCCGTCAGCCCGTGGACATCGGTGCCGCCGTCGGACGGCACATCCAGTCGTACGTCGCCGCCGGTCAGCCCGCCGACCGGTTCCTGCTGCGCATCCAGCAGCCCCTGCCCGCCCTCTGGGCCGACCCCGACAAGATCGACCAGGTCCTCAGCAACCTGCTGGAAAATGCCGTGCGCCACGGCGAGGGAACCGTCACGATTGACGTCCAGCCCTCGGCGTCCCCCCGGGAAGGGGAAGACGGCGAGAACAGCGCTACGTCGGTCACGGTGAGCGACGAGGGTACCGGCATCCCGGAGGAGTCCATGAACCGCGTCTTCACCCGCTTCTGGCGGGGCAGCAAGCGCGGCGGCACGGGCCTCGGGCTCTACATCGTCAAGGGCATCGTCGAGGCCCACGGCGGCACCATCACGGTCGGCCGCGCCCCTCAGGGCGGCGCCGAGTTCCGATTTACGTTGCCCGTGGGCACCCCGGCGTATCTGCAGTAACGCCGACCGAGGCCCCACGGGCGCATTCACCTACGTCAGCCCCGTTAGACTCAAGTTTTGGCACCTTTGTGTCCCGGAGTCGGCGACGATCCGTCATCGGATCTGTGACGGGGACCTTCAGCCAGCCAATCGGAAGCACGGGAAGAGATGTCGGCACCCAATAAGTCGTACGACCCTGTCGAGGTCGAGGCGTTGAAACCGGAAGAGATCGAGCGCATGCGGGACGAGGCGCTCGCCGCCTTCGCCGCCGCGGACTCCCTCGACGCGCTCCAGGAGGCCAAGGTCGCCCACACCGGCGGCACCTCCCCGCTGGCCCTCGCCAACCGCGAGATCGGAGCCCTGCCCCCGCAGGCCAAGGCCGCCGCCGGCAAGCTGGTCGGCCAGGCCCGTGGCGCCGTGAACAAGGGGCTCGCCGCTCGCCAGACCGAGCTGGAGGCCGAGCGGGACGCCCGTGTGCTGGTCGAGGAGGCGGTGGACGTCACGCTGCCGTACGACCGCGTACCGGCAGGCGCCCGTCACCCCCTCACCACGCTCTCGGAGCGCATCGAGGACGTCTTCGTGGCCATGGGCTACGAGGTCGCCGAGGGCCCCGAGGTCGAAGCGGAGTGGTTCAACTTCGACGCGCTCAACATCGGCCCGGACCATCCGGCCCGCGGCGAGGCCGACACGTTCTTCATCGAGGGCCCGGACGGCTCCGGCGACTCCGGCGTCGTGCTGCGTACGCACACCTCGCCCGTACAGATCCGCTCCCTGCTGGACCGTGAGCCGCCGGTCTACGTGATCTGTCCCGGCCGCGTGTACCGCACCGACGAGCTGGACGCCACGCACACCCCCGTCTTCCACCAGGTCGAGCTGCTGGCCGTGGACGAGGGCCTGACCATGGCCGACCTCAAGGGCACGCTCGACCACATGGTCCAGTCGCTGTTCGGCGAGGGCATGAAGACGCGGCTGCGGCCGAACTTCTTCCCGTTCACCGAGCCGTCCGCCGAGATGGACATGGTGTGCTACGTCTGCCGCGGCGAGTCCGTCGGCAACCCCGACCGGCCCTGCCGCACCTGCTCCAGCGAGGGCTGGATCGAGCTCGGCGGCTGCGGCATGGTCAACCCCAAGGTGCTGACCGCCTGCGGTGTCGACCCGGAGAAGTACAGCGGCTTCGCCTTCGGGTTCGGCATCGAGCGGATGCTGATGTTCCGGCACAACGTCGAAGACATGCGAGACATGGTCGAGGGTGACGTCCGGTTCACCCGGCCGTTCGGGATGGAGATCTGATGCGGGTCCCGCTTTCGTGGCTGCGGGAGTACGTCGACCTGCCGGCGACTCAGACCGGGCGCGACGTCCAGGCCAAGCTCATTTCGGCCGGTCTGGAGGTCGAGACCGTCGAGCAGCTCGGCGCCGACCTCAAGGGGCCGCTCGTCGTCGGCCAGGTGCTGACCATCGAGGAGCTGGAGGGCTTCAAGAAGCCGATCCGGTTCTGCACCGTCGACGTCGGCCAGGCCAACGGCACCGGCGAGCCCCAGGAGATCGTCTGCGGCGCCCGTAACTTCGCCGTCGGCGACAAGGTCGTCGTGGTTCTTCCGGGCGCCGTGCTGCCCGGCGGCTTCGCGATCTCCGCCCGCAAGACGTACGGCCGGAACTCGCACGGCATGATCTGCTCCAGCGACGAGCTGGGCATGGGCGACGACGGCACCAAGGGCATCATCGTGCTGCCGCCGGAGACCGAGGTCGGCAAGGACGCCGTCGAGCTCCTGGAACTGGTCGACGAGGTCCTCGACATCGCCGTCACCGCCAACCGCGGCGACTGCCTCTCGATCCGTGGTGTCGCCCGCGAGACCGCCACCGCCTACGGCCTGCCGCTGCGCGACCCGGCGCTGCTCGACGTGCCCGGGCCTAACGCGTTCGGCTACCCGGTGGAGGTCTCCGACCGGATCGGCTGCGACCGCTTCACCGCCCGTACCGTCACCGGCCTCGACCCGGAGGCGCGCTCCCCGATCTGGCTCAAGCGCCGGCTGCAGAAGGTCGGCATGCGCCCGATCTCACTCGCCGTCGACATCACCAACTACGTGATGATGGAGCTCGGCCAGCCGCTGCACGCCTACGACCGCGGGCTCGTCCAGGGCACCATCGGCGTGCGCCGGGCCGAGGAGGGCGAGAAGATCGCCACCCTCGACGGCGTCACGCGCACCCTGCACGCCGAGGACCTGGTGATCACCGACGAGCGCGGCCCGATCGGTCTCGCGGGCGTCATGGGCGGCGCCAACACCGAGATCGCCGACCACGATTCCACCGAGAACGGGGCGAACGCGTCGACCGAGGTCGTCATCGAGGCCGCGCACTTCGACCAGGTCTCGATCGCGCGCACGGCTCGCCGCCACAAGCTGTCGTCGGAGGCGTCCCGTCGCTTCGAGCGCGGTGTCGACCCGGCCGCCGCGGCCGCCGCCGCCCAGCGCACCGTCGACCTGCTGGTGCTGCTCGCGGGCGGTACCGCCGAGGCCGGTGTCACCGAGGTCGTCGCGCCGTCCGCGCCGCACACGATCACGGTTCCGGCGGACCACCCGGACAAGGTCGCGGGCGTCGTGTACGGCCGGGAGACCGTCGTACGCCGCCTTCAGGACGTCGGCTGCGACGTGTACGGGCAGGACGAGCTGATCGTCACCGTGCCGTCCTGGCGACCCGACCTCGCCGAGGCGAACGACCTGGCCGAAGAGGTCATCCGTCTGGAGGGCTATGAGAACCTGCCCTCCACACTGCCCAAGCTCCCCTCGGGCCGTGGCCTCACCCACCGGCAGCGGCTGCACCGCCGGGTCGGCCGGGCCCTGGCCGGTGCCGGGTACGTCGAGGCGCTGAACTACCCGTTCCTCAGCGAGCAGGTCTTCGACCAGCTCGGTCTGGACGCCGACGACCCGGCCCGCCGCGTCGTCAGGCTCGTGAACCCGCTCAGCGACGAGGAGCCCGCGCTGCGCACGTCGCTGCTGCCGGGGCTGCTCGGCGCGCTGCGGCGCAACGACGGGCGGGGCTCGCACGACCTGGCCCTGTTCGAGACCGGCCTGGTCTTCCTGCCGCTCGAGGAGCAGGGCGTCGCCGCCTCGCTGCCCGTGGACCGCCGTCCGACCGGCGAGGAGATCGCGTCGCTGGGTGCTGTGCTGCCCGGGCAGCCGCGCCATGTCGCCGTCGTCCTCGCGGGCGCCCGCGAGCAGGCCGGCTGGTGGGGCAAGGGCCGCCCGGCCGACTGGGCCGACGCGGTCGAGGCAGCCAGGGCCGTGGCCCGTGAGACCGGTGTCGAGCTGATCATCCGCAAGGGCCAGTACGGGCCGTGGCACCCCGGCCGGTGCGCCGAGCTCGCGATCACCGTCGACGGCGCCGAGCGGGTCGTGGGCCACGCGGGCGAGCTGCACCCGCGTGTGGTGAAGGCCCTGGGCCTGCCGGCGCGCACCTCGGCGATGGAGCTCGACCTGGACGCGCTGGAGCAGGTGGGAGACGGCACCCCGCAGGCGCCGAGCATCTCCACGTTCCCGGTCGCCACGCAGGACGTCGCGCTCGTCGTGGAGGAGTACGTCCCGGCGGCGGACGTGGAGACCGCGCTGCGTGAGGGCGCGGGTGAGCTGCTGGAGTCCATCCGGCTGTTCGACGTCTACGAGAACGCCGAGCAGCTCGGGGAGGGGCGGAAGTCCCTGGCGTATGCGCTCCGCTTCCGGGCCACGGATCGGACGCTGACCGTGGACGAGGCGTCCGCCGCGCGTGATGCGGCGGTTGCGCTGGCCGCGGAGCGTATGGGGGCCGTGTTGCGGGGGTGACTCCGGCGGGGCGTTGGGGAACTGCGGGTCTGTTCAGCTGCGGGTTTGTTGTGGCTTGTCGCGTAGTTCCCCGCGCCCCTTTGGGGGCGCTGCCCCCTGGCTCTCAACGGTCACTTCACTCATTTGGGTGACAAGTCGGGGCGATCTGGCCCGATCGGGGCATGTGGCCGACAGAATCGGACCGGCCTTCCGGGTCAACTGTGCGCTGTCAGGGCCTGATGGGGGGCCATCGGCATGTTTCGTTCCAAGGTGGTCAGCAGCGCCGTGTTCCTGGCGGTGGGCGCGGGGCTGATGCTGCATTTCAGGCGTGTGCTGCTCAGGGAGCTGCGGCAAACCCGCAGGGGTGCCGGTGCCGCGCGGAGCACACTGCTCAGGCCGTTGCCCGCCCGCATCGACGGTCTGGCCACCGCCGCGGCACAGCTCCCGGCCGACCCCGGTGCCGCCGTCGGAGGGGACCTCTACGACGTGATCGCCACCGACCACGGCGTACGGGTGGTGATGGGCGACGTCCGCGGGCACGGCAGGGGCGCGACCGGGACCGTCGCGGCCCTCCTCGGCAGTTTCCGTGAGGTCGTGCACGACGAGGTCGAACTCGCCTGTGTGCTCCGGCGGTTGGACCGCGCCCTCGCCCGGCACCTGCGCGAGCGGGCCACCGTGGGACCGGACACCGAGGCCCAGGTCGCCGAGGAGTTCGTGACCGTACTGCTGCTGGAGATCCGGCGCGACGGTGAGCTGCGCGCCCTCAACTGCGGCCACCCCTGGCCGTACCTGCTCAGCGACGGCCACGTACGACACCTCACCGGCGCCGACCCCCTGCCCCCACTGGGCCCGTTCCCTCTCCCCACCGAGCTCCCGCCCGTCGACTGTGGCCGACTCCGCCCCGGCGAGGCCCTGTTCCTCCACACCGACGGCGTCACGGACGCGCGAGACGGCCAGGGCAGGTTCTTCCCCTTGCTCGCCACATTGAGCGAGGTTGTGCGCACCACCAGCCGGATCTCACCGCACACCGTTCTCCGGACCGTCCTGACCGCGCTGCTGCGCCACGCAGGCGGCGCCCCCACGGATGACATCGCCCTACTTGTGCTGCGAAACGATCGGCCGGCAAGACGCGCCCCATCAGGGGCGCGGGGAACTGCGCGACCAGCCACAACGAACCCGCAGCCAACGAACCACGCGTAGTCACCCCGCTCAACCGGCGGAGCCGTCCGCCCCGCCACGGAGTGTCGGGCAGGCAGCTGGGCGGACGGCGTGGAAACGGGCCACCGCACTGTATGAGGGGGAGCCGGCGGCCCGGCCGGCCTCATTACGAGGCATTTCAGTCAACCGGTCCCAAACTCTCCGCGACAGCGCGCACACGGCCCGGATACGAGCACTCGCTTCACACCCCGTGTGAAGAGGGAAGCGCTACGCTGCACGCGGCCGGTACCGAGCCACCGGAGGGCACCCATGCAGCCCAACACGCTGCTCGACGCGATCCTCGACGAGGCGGGGATCTCCCACGCGGGCCTCGCCGCCCATGTGAACCAGGCGGGGCGGGCGCGCGGTCTCGCCCTCAGGTACGAACACACCGCGGTGGCGCGGTGGTTGAAGGGCCAGCGCCCGCGCGGCCAGGTGCCCGACCTGATCTGCGAGGTGCTCGCCACCCGGCTGCACCGCACCGTCACCCTCGACGACATCGGACTGGGCATCCCCGGAGAGCCGGCCGGCACCCACGGTTCGTCACTGTCCGGCTTCGTGGAGCGCGCCACCGCCCTGTGGCGCTCCGACGAACAGCAGCGCCCGCACATACTCGGCGCCCCGGCCGTCACCGGAACCCCCGCCGTGATGCCGGTGTGGGAGTGGGAGAACCCGCCCGAGGACGTGGACGTCTCGCGCGGCGGCCGGCACCAGGTCAGCATGGCCGACATCGACATGCTGCGCGCGGCCCGCACCCACTACGAGCAGATGTACCGCAAAGCGGGCGGCATAGCGACGCGCACCCGCATCGTCGGCTTCCTCAACGCCGAGGCCGCGCCCCTGCTGCGGGGCAGCTACACCGATGCGACGGGGCGTCAACTCCACCGGGCGACCGGTGGTCTGGTGGCCGTCGCCGGTATCTGCGCGTACGACTCCGACGCCCACGGGCTCGCCCAGCGCTACTTCCACCAGGCGCTGCGGCTCGCGAAGGCCAGCGGGGATCGCGGGCTCGGCGCGTATGTGATCGCGCTGCTCGTGAACCAGTCGCTGTTCATGAAGGAGTACCGGCAGGCGGTCGCCTTCGCCGAGGCCGCGCTGCGCGCCGCGGGCAAGCACATCACCCCGGCGCTCGCCTCGGACCTGTACGCGATGCAGGCCAAGGCGTACGCGCACCTCGGCGACGGCACGAGCGCGCTGTCCTGCATCCGGCGTGCCGAGCAGGCCGCCGACCGCATCCGGCGCGGGTACGAGCCGGACGAGACCGGCTATGTCCAGCCCGGCCTGGTCAACGTACAGGTGGCGGAGGCCCTGCTCAGCCTCGGCGATCTGACGGCCGCGGCCGAGCACGCCACCGCGGCGGTGGACACGCCGGCGCACGACCGGGGGCGCGTCCACCGGCTCGCCATGCTCAGCCAGATCGAGCTGCGGCAGGGCAACGCCGACAAGGCGGTGGCGACCGCCGTCGAAATGGCCGAGACGGCGCGGGGGATGGAGTCCCAGCGGCTGCGCGACAGACTGCGGGCGGTGCGCGAGCACCTCGTACGCAGCGGCTGCGCGGGTACGGCCGAAGCCGCCGAACTCATCGACGGGGCACTGCGCGTACCGCTGTAGCGTGGAAGGCGTACCGAGAAAGACTCTGCACCTCTGCGCCTCTCCGCTCGGAACGTACTGCAAAGTCCGCGCCCTCCGCTGTGTCGCCGGCGGGCTGCCATGCGCTCACTGTGTGCCTGCTGTCATGCCTCTCCTGCTGCGATATTGCCACTTACTCGGCGGAAGGTGGCAGAACCGTGCAGTGGACGAAACAGAACGAACAAACTGTGTATGAAAACCGCTGGTTCAGCGTCAATCTCGCGGATGTCGAGCTGCCGGACGGGCGGCACCTCGATCACTTCCTGATACGGCTGAGGCCCGTGGCCGTGGCGACGGTGGTGAACGAGGCCAACGAGGTGCTGCTGCTGTGGCGGCACCGCTTCATCACCGACAGCTGGGGATGGGAGCTCGCCGCGGGCGTGGTCGAGGACGGCGAGGACATCGCCGAAGCGGCGGCCCGCGAACTGGAGGAGGAGACCGGCTGGCGGCCGGGACCCCTGCGTCACCTGATGAGCGTCGAGCCCTCCAACGGGCTCACCGACGCCAAGCACCACATCTTCTGGGCCGACGAGGGCACGTACGTCGGCCACCCCGTGGACGACTTCGAGTCCGATCGCCGGGAATGGGTTCCCCTCAAACTCGTTCCCGACATGGTCGCCCGCGGCGAGGTCCCGGCCGCCAACATGGCAGCCGCGCTGCTCCTCCTGCACCATCTGAGGCTCGGGCAGGACGCCTTGCCCTGATCCCCCGCGGCGTCCGGCGAGTCAGCGGCCCACAGCCTGCCAGATCGCCACGACGAGCGCGCCCACTGCGGTGAGCGCCGCAACCGCGGGCAACGGCCAGCGGGTGTGCTCCAGGGCGACGAGCCGTGCGCTCAGATCGTCGACCTCCTTGGCGGTCTGCTCGGTTCGGTGACTGAGCAGGGTGATCCCTCCCTCCACGCGGGCATGCGCCACGTCGAGGCGGCGGCGTAACTCTGCGAGTTCACCGTGGACCACAGGATGCTCGGGGTCGGTGGCCACGAGTCCCACTCCTTTCCGTAGTCGTTCCATCCCTTGTTGTGCACGTGCAGTCAACTCGCCTGGTGGACGCGTGGGGAGCGTGTGCGAGGGGCATATGCGTGCCCGGCGCGCACACGGTGTGTGAATGCAGTGGGCCCGGCACCTGCTTCGGTGCCGGGCCCGCTGATGTTTCAAGTTCTACGGAACGTAGTCATGGTGACCTGACATCAGGTCGACGCGTCATCAGGGGTACGTGTAGAACCCCGACCCCGACTTCCGGCCGAGCCGGCCCGCGTCGACCATGCGCTGGAGCAGCGGGGGAGCGGCGTACAGCGGCTCCTTGTACTCCTCGTACATCGAGTGGGCCACCGAGGCCACCGTGTCCAGGCCGATCAGGTCGGACAGCTTGAGCGGGCCCATCGGGTGGGCGCAGCCCAGCTCCATGCCGTTGTCGATGTCCTCGCGGCTGGCGATGCCCGACTCGAACATCCGGATCGCGGAGAGCAGGTACGGGATCAGCAGCGCGTTGACCACGAAGCCGGACCGGTCCTGGGCGCGGATCGCGTGCTTGCCCAGCACCTTCTCGGCGAAGACCTGGGCCCGGCTCAGCGTGCCTTCGGAGGTGGTGAGCGCGGGGATCAGCTCGACCAGCTTCTGCACGGGCGCCGGGTTGAAGAAGTGGACGCCGATGACGTGGTCGGGCCGCGAGGTGGCCACCGCCAGCTTCACCAGCGGGATGGACGAGGTGTTGGAGGCGAGGATCGCGTCCGGACGCGTCACCACCTGGTCGAGCACCTGGAAGATCTCGGTCTTCACCCCCTCGTTCTCGACGACGGCCTCGATCACCAGGTCGCGGTCCGCGAACTCGCCGAGGTCGGTGGTGAAGCCGAGCCGCGCGTGCGTCGCCTCCAGCTCCTCCTCGGTGATCTTGCCGCGCTCGGCCGCCTTCGACAGGGAGTTGTGCAGCCGGGTGCGGCCGATCTCCAGGGCCTCGCCCGTGGTCTCGGCGACCTTCACGTCCAGCCCGGCGCGGGCGCACACCTCGGCGATGCCCGCTCCCATCTGGCCGCAGCCCACGACTCCGACGCGTGCGATATCTCCCCAGCTGCCTGTCACATCGTCCCTCTCGCCAGTGCACGGATCATCGCAGGAAACCCCAGCGATCGGGCCTGCGCCAAACCTGCACGTTACCTGCGGCCGCTACTGATCAGTATCGCGGGTGGCACATGGCAGGCTTTCCGGACACGGCTCGCTGGAGTGCGGGCACCTGGTACAGGGAGGCACGGGGATGAGTCGGATGTCGCGGCGGCTGTTCGCCGGGGCGATGCTCGGTGGGCTGGTCACGGCGGGAGGCGCGGCCGCCTGGGGCGTCACCACTGGGGACGACGACAACGACGACAAGGCCGGGCGGGGGGCGCCCACCACCGCACTGCGCGGCATGTGGCTGGCGTCCGTGACCAACCGCGACTGGCCCTCCCGCCCCGGGCTGACGGCCAAGCAGCAGCGCGCCGAACTCATCGCGCACCTCGACACCGCCGTGAAGCGCCGCCTCAACGCGGTGATCTTCCAGGTCCGGCCCGCGGCCGACGCGCTCTGGCCGTCCCCGTACGAGCCCTGGTCGCAGTACCTCACCGGCACCCAGGGCAAGAACCCCGGCTGGGACCCGCTGGGTACGGCGGTCAAGGAGGCCCACGCGCGAGGGCTGGAGCTGCACGCCTGGTTCAACCCGTACCGCGTCGCGCTCCACGACGACCCGAAGAAGCTGATCGCCTCCCACCCCGCCCGCAAGCACCCGGACTGGGTCGTCGCCTACGGCGGCAAGCTCTACTACAACCCGGGCATCCCCGCGGTCCGCGCCTTCGTCCAGAAGGCCATGCTCGACGCGCTGCGCAAGTACCCGATCGACGCCGTGCACTGGGACGACTACTTCTACCCGTACCCCGTCGCCGGCCAGACCTTCGACGACGACGCGGCGTACGACGAGTACGGCGGGAGCTTCCCGAACCGGGCCGCCTGGCGGCGCGACAACATCGACAAGCTGGTGCGGGAGACCGCGGCGAAGATCAAGCAGATCCGGCCCGGCACCCAGCTCGGCATCAGCCCCTTCGGCGTGTGGCGCAACGCCTCCACCGACCCGCTGGGCTCCGACACGAAGGCTGGCGTGCAGACGTACGACGACCTCCACGCGGACACCCGCAAGTGGGTCCGCAAGCACTGGATCGACTACATCTGCCCGCAGCTGTACTGGAACATCGGTTTCGCCGCGGCCGACTACGCCAAGCTGGTCCCCTGGTGGGCGAAGGTCGCCCAGGGCAGCGGGACACGGCTGTACGTGGGTGAGGCGCTGTACAAGGCCGGGGACCCGGCGCAGCCCGCGGCCTGGCAGAAGCCCGGGGAACTGTCCAAGCACCTCACCTTCGCCCGCGACTACCCGCAGGTGCGCGGGCACGTGTTCTTCTCGGGCAAGGAGGTCAAGGAGGACAAGATCGGCGCGATGGCCCGCGTGGTCGCCGACCACTACAAGGACCGGGTGAAGCCGCCGCGCTGAGCGACGCCGGGTGCGATGCCGCGCCCCGCAAGGGGCGCGGGGAACCGCGTGACCAGCCCCCACCGGCCCGCAGATTCATCACCGTCCTTACCCGCGGAGCGCTCAGTGCGCGGGCTCCCCGCGATGGCGGACGACCGCGTCCGGTCCGGGGGACATCAGGGCCTCGTGCCCGTCGTCCTCGAAGCGGACCCGGAACGGGGGAGTGCCGTTCGGTCCCAGGACTTCGACGATCATCGCGGTCCTGTCGTGCTGCCCGACGATCCGGCCGTGGACCAGCAGGATGTCGCCTACGTCTGCACGCATCTGGAGGGCCTCCTCGTTCGCACAGGAGTGGTCCGTAATCGCAGTCTATGGCGGATGGCGCCGGATGGGACCGGCAAGGGCACCGCGTTCGCGTGCTCAGCCACGTGCTCGCTGCGTGACCGCGATGCAGACCAGTACGGCCGCGGCCGTCACGGGCGCGGCGGGAGTGAGCTGCTCACCGAGCAGCAGCACCGACCACACCAGTGTGAGCAGAGGCTGGGCCAGCTGCAACTGGCTCGCCTTCGGGATGCCGATCGCGGCCATGCCCCGGTACCAGACGACCAGGCCGAGGAACTGGGAGCCCGCGGCGACCCACAGCAGCCCGGTGACGCTGTGCGCCGTCAGCTGGACCGGCTCGTACGACAGCGCCAGCAGGGCGCCCGGCACGGTGAGGGGCAGACACATCACCAGCGCCCAGCCGATCACCTGCCAGCCGGGCATCACCCGCGCCAGCCGGCCGCCCTCGGTGTACCCGGCCGCGCACACCACCAGTGCGCCGAACAGGTACAGATCGGCCGCCGTGAGGGCGCCGCCGCTCTGCCCCACGGTGAACGCGACCACGGCGGCCGCGCCCGCGAGGGCCGCCGCCCAGAAGGTCCGTGAGGGGCGGGTGCCCACGCGCAGGGCCGAGAACAGCGCGGTCGTGAGCGGGAGCAGGCCGACGACGACGGCCGCGTGCGCGGTGGTCGACGTCCGCAGCGCGAGCGTGCTCAGCAGCGGGAAGCCCAGGACGACTCCGGCGGCGACGACCGCCAGTCCCGCCCAGTGCCGGCGACCGGGCAGCGGGACCCTCATGACCAGCAGGCAGCCGGCCGCGAGCGCGGCGGCGAGGACGGTGCGCACGGCCACCAGCGACCAGGGGCCGAAGCCCTCCAGTCCCCAGGCGGTGGCGGGGAACGTGAGGGAGAACGCGGTGACACCGAGGGCGGCCTGGACGACACCGACGGCACCGGGGTTCTTCCCCGGAGTGCTTCGCCGAGGGGTGCTCTCCCGCGGCGTGGTGACTGGAGTGCCGACTGGAGTGGAGACCGCTATCCGGGTCGAGGCAGTAGCGCTATCGTGTGCTCTCATGTATGAGCGTAGCAGTGTCGGAGATCTGGCGAACCAGCTGCGGAGGGAGCTCGACCGCTACTCTCCGGGTGGAAAGCTGCCGTCGAGTCGTGCGCTCGTCGAACGTTTCCGGGTCAGCCCGGTGACCGTCTCGCGTGCCCTGGCGCAGCTCGCGGCCGAGGGGCTGGTGGTCACGCGGCCCGGCGCGGGCGCCTTCCGGGCCGAGCCCCGTACGGCCCCCGCTCCCGTCGGGGACACCTCGTGGCAGGAGGTCGCGCTGAGCGCGGACGGTGCCGCGGACCTGGTGCCGCGGACCGTGGACGCCTCGGGGGTGCTGGCGTCGCTCGCGGCTCCGCCGCCCGGGGTGATCGAGTTCAGCGGCGGCTATCTGCACCCGTCGTTGCAGCCCGAGCAGGCGATGGGCGCGGCACTGTCGCGGGCCGGGCGCCGTCCCGGGGCGTGGGCGCGGCCGCCCGTGGAGGGGGTCCCGGAACTGCGGGAGTGGTTCGCGCGGAGCATCGGGGGCGCCGTCACCGCGGCCGAGGTGCTCGTCACGGCGGGCGGCCAGTCCGCGCTGACCACCGCGCTGCGCGCCCTCGCGCCGCCGGGCGCTCCGGTGCTCGTCGAGTCGCCCACCTACCCCGGCATGCTGGCGATCGCGCGGGCGGCCGGACTGCGCCCCGTCCCCGTCCCCGTCGACGCGGACGGAGTGCGGCCGGCGCTGCTCGCCGACGCGTTCCGGGCGACCGGCGCGCGGGTGTTCGTCTGCCAGCCGCTGTTCCAGAACCCGACGGGCGCCCTGCTCTCGGCCGAGCGGCGGGGCGAGGTGCTGCGGATAGCGCGCGAGGCGGGCGCGTTCGTGGTCGAGGACGACTTCGTGCGGCGACTCGTGCACGAGGACGCCGGGCCGCTGCCACGTCCGCTGGCGGCCGAGGATCCCGACGGGGTGGTCGTCCACGTCTGCTCGCTCACCAAGGCGACCTCGCCCAGCTTCCGGGTGGGTGCCCTCGCGGCCCGCGGGCCCGTGCTGGAGCGGCTGCGCGCCATCCAGGTCGTCGACACCTTCTTCGTGCCGCGCCCACTCCAGGAGGCCGCACTCGAACTCGTGGGCTCCCCGGCGTGGTCACGGCATCTGCGGGCGGTGTCGGCGGAGTTGCGGCGCCGCCGGGACACGATGACGTCCGCCCTGCGTCTGGAACTCCCCGAGTACGCCCTGCCGCACATCCCCTCCGGCGGCTACCACCTGTGGCTGCGCCTGCCCGACGGCACGGACGAGTACGCCCTGGTCGCCGAGGCCCTCCGCGCGGGTGTCGCCGTCATTCCCGGGCGTCCCTACTTCAGCGCCGAACCCCCGGCCGCGCACGTGCGGTTGAGCTTCGCGGGCGTCGCCGGAGCGGGGGAGATCACGGAGGGGGTGCGGAGGCTGCGGGCGGCGGAAAACGGTTCGACAGGGCGCTCCTGACCTGCGAACGTCCCGCCTTCCGCCATGACCGACGGGGCGCGGTGAGCGTCGTGGCACCGTGGGTCACTGCCGCATGACGCCCATTGACCAGTGGAGTCCCGCGTTCCAGTATCACCGCATGCATCTTCGGGTCACGTTCGTCGCCGCCGCGCGCAACGCTTCGGTGCTCGCGGAGCGCTTCGAGGACGACAGGCCGCTCGACCAGGCGGGCTGGGAAGAAGTGCAGCGCGCCGCCCCTGAGCTCATACCGCTGGCGGCGGCCGAGCTGCGCTACTGCTCGCCCACGCCGCGCAGTCGTGCCACCGGTGACGCCCTCGGCTACACGCCGCTGGCCCAGCTCGCGCTGCGGGACTGCGACATGGGCCGCTGGCGCGGGTTCACGCTGGCCGAGGCGATGGCCCGGGAGCCGGAGGCGGTCGACGTGTGGCTCGCCGATCCGCGCGCGACTCCGCACGGCGGGGAGTCCATGCACTCCTTCATCTCCCGCGTCGGCAGCTGGCTCGACACGCGTCCCGCGGACGACGGCGGCAGCATCGTCGCCGTCGCCGAACCCTCGGTCGTCCGGGCCGCGCTCCTCTACGCGCTCAAGGCCCCGCCGTCGGCGTACTGGAACATCGACGTCCGCCCCCTGTCGACGGTCACGGTCGTCGGCCACTCCGGCCGCTGGAACGTGCGTCTGGACGGGACGGCGGGGCGCTAGGGCCGAGGGGTGCGCGTGTAGTCGGTCCTCAGCAGCAGGTCCTTGGCGGGCCCGCCCACCC
>NZ_VJZC01000194.1 GCF_009377185.1 Streptomyces spongiae | reverse complement strand
ACCCCCGCTGTCCCCACCGCAGGCCCCGACCAGGGTCAGACTGCCGACGACCGCGATCGCCACAGCCACCCGGGTGAGGGACCCACGCTTCACGACTGGAAGGCCACCACCGAAACCCATCTTCGGTTCCTTAGAAAAATTGCCCGGCTTTACCCGACAATGAGCGTTTAATCCCAAGCGTAGCCAAGCCGCCGAGGTCCCGTTCGGAGGTGCGCCGACAGGCTAAGGTGCCATACGGGTACGTACCCGTACCCGTACCCGTACCCGTACCCGTCCGCTGCCCGATGCGTGAAAGGGATTCTCACCATGCCCGACGCCAACCTCCGTATCCCCGCCGATGCCCGCGACCGGCTTGCCGAGATAGCTGCTGGAGAAGGGCTGTCGCTGCGTTCCTACCTGGCCCGCCTCGCGGAGACCCTGCTCACGCCGGCGGAGCGGGCCGAGCGGGCGGAGAAGGCCCAGGCAGTGCTCCGGGAGTGGAACGGCTACGACCCCAACGAGGCCGAGAAGGCCGACCTGGACGCCGAACTGGACCGCCGCATGTCCGAGGCGGGTGCCCCGTGACCCGTGACGTGCATGTGTTCCTCGACGAAAGCGCGATGGTGGCCGCCGGGCGGGGTAACGCCCTGGCCTCCCGCCTGATTCATCGCGCTCACGCCGAGCCGGGCTGGTTCCTCTACGCCGCGGTGTGTGCCCTGGTCGAGGCCGACCGGGCCAGGCCGGGCACGGCGGAGCACATCGCCGCCCTGCCCGGTGTCGCGATCGTCGGCCTGGACCTGCCGGCCGCTCTGTCGGTGGCACGCGCGACCACATGGGCCGACGCGCACACCCTCTACGCCGCCCAGCCCAGCCCCGACCGTCCGGATGGTGCGGTGATCGCGACCACCAGACCGCACACATGGAAGGAGCACCCGGTGCGCACCCTGGACCTCAGCCCCTGATCTGCTCACGGGCCGCCCACCCGCTCCCGACGGCGTCTCAGCAGGCCGTACAGATACGTGTGGGGTTGTTGGAGTATCTAATTGGACGCACAGTCCCAGCGACACGCCGTGAACGCGACGTGCCGCTGGGGCTGTCAAGCCAATTGGGCCTTCAACTCGTCTATGAAGACGGCCCAGGAGGCAGCTTCGAAGCACAGCACCGGACCGTGCGGAACCTTGCTGTCACGGACCGGGACGACGGCCGGGAACCCGTCGGCCACCTCCACGCAGTTGCCGCCCTCCTGATTGCTGTAGCTGCTCTTGCGCCAGGCGGCGCCGTTCAGATCGGGACGGGACCTTCGCTCCACGGTGGTTGTCCTCCATCACGGATCGGATCATGTCGAGCGACATGAGCGGGGGCAGAGCCGCTGCCCGCAGCCGATCGTAAGTCAGCGCGAAACTCCTGACCTCGTCCGGATCCTCGATGAGTTGGCCGAAGTGCGCGCCTTCCGTGTAGGCGATCTCCGAGCCGTCCGGCATGGTGAGCACGGTGAGCGAGCCGCCCATGACATCGTGCTCGCCCTGGTCGAACGGCAGTACCTGCACGGTGATGTGAGGTTCGGCAGCGGTCCCGAACAGCAGCGCCAACTGCTCACGCATCACCGCCTGCCCGCCGACCGGACGCCTGAGCACCGCCTCGTCGAGGACGACCCACAGCTCCGGCCGATCGGACGTGCCGAGCCGCTCCTGCCGCCCCAGGCGAAGGGCGACCCGTTCTTCCAACTGTTCCTTGCCGCCAAGCGTTCGACCGACACTCAGCACCGCCCGCGCGTAGTCCTCCGTCTGCAACAACCCTGGCACCAGATGAGCCGCGTACTCGCGGACGGCCACCGCCCGCTCCGAGTACTCCATGAACTTCCGCGACCAGTCCGGAAACGCCTCTCGGTACACGTACGGCCACAACTCGACCAGCAGCTCGTCCGCACCGAGGGCAGAGTCCAGCGCACGAGCCAACTCCCGCGTCGGCTTCGCCCCGGACGCTCGCTCGACCTGCGTGATCCGGGTGCTCACCACGTGCGTCCTGTCGCCGAGCTCGGCCTGGGTCAGTCCGGCCGCCGTACGGAGCCTGCGTACCCGAGCGCCGAACAGCGCCGCCATCGACGTACTGGGGTCAATTCCGTTGGCCAAAGCGTCACTTCCGTTCCTTACGAGCTGAAAAGTAAGGCTGCGTCACCTTTCGAGAGTGGGGCGACCGGACCACTCTTGAACACAGAAAGTGATGACTCGTGCACGCCGCGAGACGTGTCGGTCTCGACAGACAAGGACGGACAAGCCGTGCTGACAGAAGCGACCACCCCGGAAGACCACCCACGGCAGAGCACCGCACCCCTCGCGGAGCAGTTCGCGTCCTCACCGCGAGGTGCGCGACTCGCCCGACACTTCGCCGTCCGGCGCATGGAGGAGTGGGGCCACCCGCCGGCGTCCGACGCATCGTGCAAGGTCGCCCTCGTCGTCGGCGAACTCGCGGCGAACGCCGTACAACACGGCAGGGTCCCCGGACGCGACTTCGGCCTCCGACTCGCCCTCGACGCGGCTGCGGGCCTGGTCCGCATCGAGGTCGCGGACGCCGCCACCGAGAAGCAGCCACCCACGACACCGCCCTCGGCACACCCCGAGGGCGAGTCCGGCCGAGGCCTGCTCCTGGTGAACTCCCTGGCCGTGCGCTGGGGGTCGGAGCCGCGTCACCCCGTGGGCAAGGTGGTGTGGGCGGAGTGCGCCTTGTGAACGGGGCGGCCCGCGCACGCGCCGAGCGGCTGATCACCGACAACGATCTGCGGCCATTGAGGTTGCTGTACTCCGCTGCTGGTCAGCCGACCCGCCCCCATCGGCGGGTACGCCGTCGCTCTCCGCTTGCCGCGGCTTTCGGCTTCGCGGCGGCGTGTCTCTTCTCCACGCAGCGCACGGGGACGACGGCACCGTCGGCACGCAGCGAAACCACGCCGTCGCCATGGATATGGCCCGCGAACCAGACCTGCGCTCGCCCAGCCGGTGGTCGGCGAAGAACAAGCTGAGTGCGCAGGGCCTCGCTACCAGTGACCAATACGAGAGCACGCCCACGGTGCCGTATCTCGACATCCAGCATGCGCCAGGACTGACCGTCGCCCCGTATGTTCCGACGCAGCTTGAAGCGGGTCCGCACACTCTGGAAGGCCGGCACCACGGTGGCGAGCAGCAGCATGCCAAGACCCTTGGCTCCGGCGAAGCTGTAGGGCCCGAGCGAGAGAAGCCAAAGGAAGGGGATCGGCGTGACGGCCAGAACGGCCGTGCCTCGCAGCAACAGCAGCCACATCGAGCGACGCGTGGCAGGAAAAGACATGGCCGGGCCCGGGGGCGGTGCGGGAGCCGGCACCGCCGGCGTACTGTCCGATGCCATGGCCGGGAGGGCGAGTTCCGGGAGACGGGCACCTGCCTTGGTGGCCCGTATCAGCGCTTCGGGAGAGGAATTGTCATAAATCTCGGCGCCGACGTGCAGTGTTCCTTGGCGTGGGATCTCCAGCATGCGGTGCGGCCCGCGTTTGCCCGGGACCGCGAGGATGGCACAGAAACGTGGATCGCCGACGAACCATAGCGTCCGGATGTCCGCCTTGGCCTCGGGCCCGGCCTGCGGGGACATCCGCTCCACCCACCAGCGGGTGTGCCGATCCTGGTCCAGGTAGACCATGACCCAGGACTCCGGGGCATCCGGATCGGGAAACTGGAACCAAGGCCGACCCCGATGAGCGGAATGGCGTTGGCTGTACGCGTGCGGAAGGCCTCTTTCATGGACCTCCCACGGATAGGTGCGCAGGATGCGGCGCAACCGGAACGCCCGCCTGACTAGGGGGGCTTGACGGCAGATCCCGATGATTCCGGCGATGACGAGCAGCACGATCAAGATCACGCTCACCCAGGTTGGGGTGGGCAGGTTGACGATGACTGTGCCGGCGGCCCCGATTCCGAGAGGGACGCCCAGGAGATGCTGGGCGAGGTCCACCGTCCAGGCACGACGGGTGGCCGGGTGCTGCCAGGCCACGTCACCGGCAGAGTGAGGTGGCGAAGCGTCGGATTGCTGGGTCACGGAAGGATCGATGGGGTGTGCCATGCTGCCTCTCTGCCGTTATGCGTTCCTTGGGTGCTGCCACGGAAAGGGATCGCCGGCCGCCGCAACTGACCGCCTCCATCACGTTCTTCGCACGCAGGCCGGGCCGCAGCACCGGCACGACAACGCTTCCGCGCTGCGGCACTGTGATTCGACTTCACGAGTCGCCCGGGGATTGCTATGCGTCGACGTACTCGCGGTCCCGCCGGGACATCCGCGTACTGCCCCACGTGCCGAACACCACAAAAACCACCGCCAGGCCGGCGATCCCGCCTCCGTAAGACCCCGGCTTCCAGGACTCATCCACCGGGCTGACCGCCCCCTCTGGGTCGTACCGGACCTGCAGCGTGTCACCTCGCTCAATCCCGTCCTCGCAGCCGTTTCCCTCCGTGAGGTCAGGTGAGATCTCCTGCCCGTCGGGCTTCTGCAAAATGCAGCGATCGGGCCTGTCATCCAGCGCCACAACCCTGGCCTGGGTCCATTTCCCGCGTTCCTGCATCGCCATATTGTTCCCCGCTCCGCCCGACACCGCCGCCAGAAGTGCGCCTGCAAAAAATGTCGGCACGACCTGCCACACCAGCGTCCGCTTACCCCGAGGGGTACGCCACAGGGTAGGCACCAGAACAGATGCAAGCGGCAGAATGAGCACGGCCAAGAACCAACTCGAGTTCCTGATCCAGGGATACAGCGGAATCACAGGCCCCAGCCACATAATTCCCGCCATTGCGGCCGCGCACGCCAGCTGGAACAACAACCACTGCAAAAATGCTGATTGCCCTCGTCGACCTCCTCCCTCCGATACGCGCCCCGTCCCGGCCTCCTCTTCCGAACCCATTTTCTATCCCCTTTCCCGATGTCGCATGTCTGTCGAATACGAATGGAAAGATCAGGGCGAAACCTGCGTCAATCAATGACGATCTCGCTTGGGTGTACCACCTTCAGGCTGCGGGCGAACGCATCGAACGCGTCGATATTCGCCGCCGCCCAGCCGAGGTCGTCGCTGACGGTGCGCATGGACAAGTCGATGCCGTAGGTATCCACACGCCATCCGTAGTTGACCGACATGCAGAGGGCTTCGGCGCCCTTCGGTACGAAGTGGCGGATGGAACGCAGCCCCTTGCCGAGGTTGTCGGTGGTGAAATCCACGATCTGGGGATCCTGCGCGGCTCCGGGCTGGTTACGTTGCACCAGCGTGTCCAGGAGCGGCGCCACCGGCCCTTCCGACCGGGCCGCGTAGAAGAAGAACGGCAAGGGCTCCCTGCGAAGATCCGGAAGGTACGCGAACAAGTACTGCATGGGAATCTTCTGTGGGAACTGCTCGGAGATACCCTCGAGCCAGCGCGCCAGCTCCTTCACCTGCGCCTTGTCACGAGGGCCACCACTGTGCAGGTCCCAATGCAACTCGGCGCACTTCTTCGCCCACTTCCGCCGCTGCCGGTCAGCGCCCCTCCCCTCAACGATAGGGAGGGGAATCCACTCATCCGGGAGTTTTCCATCGGTGAAGTCGAGTGCGTACGCAATGCTCATGCTGTGCTCCAGCGGAAGGTGGTCATGACGCGATCTGCACCGGGCTCGGCCACGATCATGACCTCTGCCAGGCATCCGCTTCTTCATCCGGGCTGATCCGGATGGTGCGGGCGAATTCGTCGACATCGTCGAGCGCCTTGAGGATCCGGCCGGCATCGGGATCGGCCAGGATGATCAGGACGTCCGCGGCTTCCGTGCCCTTCTCGTAGCGCCAGGCATAACGGAGGCCTACGTGCACCTCGTTAGAGATTAGACGCACTCACGCGGACGCTTGCTTCTTCAGCCGTCGGCTGGCTACCAGGATCGTCAGGGCACTGAGCACCGAGATCACGGCCAGCCAGCTGTAGGCGATGGCAATGACGTTCAGGAACAGGAACAGACCGGAAGCCATCTTGATCGTTTGGGCGAAGTGGGCACCCTTTTGTGGGTTACGGATGAGCTCTCGGTGCTTGATGAACAAGACCAGAAACGCCACAGGAGCAATCATGAACGGCCAAACGAAGTAACCGGTGGTGAGCCAGTACATCCCGCCGAACTTGCTGCCGAGGTCCTGGAAAGCGCCACAGAGGACTGGTATCAACGTGCATGCAGCAAGGATTTTCGTCGCCCTGGCTTCTTCTGGATTGTCCCCCATGTACACGGCCACTGCTTTTCCTTCCTAAGGATATATGCTGCGCACTTCTTCATGCCCAGCTATTGCTGACCGGGAATCTCCCCGGGCTGACCACCATTGGATCCCGACTTCACGCGTCGGGGCATCCTTGGTATTTCCATACGCGTCCCCACCGATTTTTTCCCCAAGTCTCCCAAGTCCACTGTAGTTGCAGACCTGTAGTTCAACTGGAAATTCATTTCGGCCTTGTCCAGGGTGGCGTCCGCCCGGTTTCCGTCACCAGAGAGGGCGAACATGCGCGGATGCCCCACAAACTTGGCCGCCAGGTTCATCAGCACGGTCGAGCGATTGGACTTCACCGGTCTCGCGATCACGAAGCCCGGCGCGCCCTGCATCAGGTCCATGCCGAAGGCCGTCAGGCCGTCGCTGCCCACCAGATCCCACATGCGCGAGGCAGCCGCCGCCGGGCACGTGTCGCCCGGGGATTGCTATGCGTCGACGTACGGGCGGTCCTGCCGGGACATCCGCATGCAGCCCCACATGCCAAACGCCACAAATAGCGCTGCAAGAATGGCGATCAGACCGACAGAGGACCCCGGATCCCAGGACTCATCTTCGGGGCCAACCACCCCTTCAGGGTCGTACCGAACCCGCAACACGTCACCTCGCTCAATCCCATCCTCACAGCCGTGACTCTCCTTGAGTTCCGGCTCTATCTCCTGGCCATTCAGCTTCTGCAAGGTGCACTGAGCGGTCTTGTTGGAATTCTCATTCTTTACCGCCACGACCTTGGAGTTAACCCAACGGCCGCGCTCCTGCAGCGCTGAATCCTCGCCCGCTCCTTGTGTCGCAAAACCCAGTATGGAGCCGATGACAAGTGGCAGCACAAGCTGCCATGCCAACCTCCGCTGTATGTGAGGAAAACGCCGAATGGCGAAGGTCGGCACCATAAACGAGGCCATCGGGATGAGGAACCATCCCAGCACCGGAGCTGCGCCCGTGCTGATCCAGGGATCCAGCGGGACCGTGGGTGCCAACCACATGAGCCCGATAATCATGGCCAAGCATGCGACGTAGAACAACAGCCATCGCAAAAATACTGATCGGCTTTCCCGAGGTCGCTTCTCGGAAGCAACCTCGACGTCGGCGGCGAACTCGCCTCTCTCCCGCACTATTACCAGCCTAACCACCCGGGCCACTTACGGCCGGATATAAGTTGCGTGCAATTTCTTTGAAACCACCCAGGTAGCCGGTGGCCCTCATGCCATCAATCAACTGCGATGTCGTTCGGATGCACCACCTTCAGGCTGCGGGCGAAGGCGTCGAACGCGTCGATATTCGCGGACACCCAGCCGAGGTCGTCGCTGACGGTGCGCATGGCCAAGTCGATGCCGTGAGAATCCACGCGCCATCCGTAGTTGACCGACATGCAGAGGGCTTCGGCGCCCTTCGGTACGAAGTGACGGATGGAGCGCAGTCCCCTGCCGAGGTTGTCGGTGGTGAAATCCACGATCTGGGGATCCTGCGCGGCTCCTGGCTGGTTACGCTGCACCAGTGTGTCCAGGACCGGTTCCACTGGCCCTTCCGAATCGACCGCGTAGAAGTGGAACGGCACGAGACGCCTCCGGAGATCCGGAGCGTAAACGAACATGTAGTGCATAGGGATCTTCTGCGGAAACTGCTCGGAGAAGGCCTCAAGCTTGCGCGCCAGTTCCTTCTCCTGCGGCTTGTCGCGAGGGCCGCTGCCCGAGAGGAGGGCACAGTGCAACTCGGCGCTCTTTTTCGCCCACTTCCGCCGCTGCCGGTCAGCGCCCCTCCCCTCGAGGATGGGGACGGCAATCCACCCGTCCGCCGGGTCTTCGGTGAAGTCGAGTGTGTACGGAATGCTCATGCTGCGCTCCAACGGAAAGTGGTCATGACGGCGTCGAAGAGTTCGGTGAGGATCTCGAGGAACTCCTGCGGGGTACCGTCGGGCGTAAGTGTGGTGAACGAGACGATGAGCCATTCGCTCACGTCCCCAGAATCCGGCACCGGTACCACGTAGTTGACTTGCCGACTGGGTACCGAGTCCTTCTCCTTCGGGTTGGCGGGGACAGATCGTTGGCAACGAACGCCGGGCACTTCGTCCAGCGTGATGTCCTCCGACGGCCCGAAGCCCTCGGTCAGGTGACTCATGATCTCGCTTGGTGATGCCTGCGCGGCGAGACCGGGGGAGACTTTGGAGACCAGGAAGGAGGCAGGCGCGATGAATCCGTGGATCGGCTCCACGGGGAGGTAGACATCGACACCGTTCCGGCGCCGGGCGTCGGCGACGGCACGGTTGAGCCGACCGTGCAGCTCAAGTCGGGCTTCCGTCACCTTCTCCTTGGGCGTCGCCGGGTCCAGGTACTTGACAGCGTGATCCACGATCCCCTTGATCGCGTCCTGCGTCTCGGACTTCGAGTTCAGTGGGATGCGGTCCCATCCCGGCGGCATCAGGATCGTGTAGCCGCCAACCGCCATCTTTGGGGTTTGCACGGTGCTCATTCCTCGCGTTTTGAAGGGAGTCGTTCACCAGGCCGATGTCGCAGGAACCTTCCAGTTATCGGACTTGAACTCGTTGTAGGCATCCCAGCTGGGCTTGTGCTCATAGCTCGTACCGAACAAATTGTTGACTACGTCTACACCCGCATTGAGGGTGTCATTGTCCCCAATGGCCTTGTCGCCGACGTCCGCGATGGATCCGGTCCACTGCATGGCGAGCGCGCCACCGTATGCCACACGTCCACCGGCGACTGCCGCTGATGACACGGCATCCCCGTGCGCCGCGGCGTTCGCTTCGATCCCTTGGAGCATGCCGTAGCTGCTGTCGTCGCCCTGGTTGACGAACTTGCCCAATTTCCCGATATCGGCAGTGTCGTCCGAGACCTTTCCCGCGTCGCGGGAGATCAGCTTCCGCAGTGTGTTCATCTCCTGCCTGATAGCTCCCTTCGTGGCGTCGTCCCCGGCGTTGGCGAGCGAGTTGGCGAGCTGGTTGCGCCTGTCCTTGGTGGCGGCAAGACCTTCCTTGAGACGCGTGGTGCGGCTCGTCGTGGCCGCGGCACGGGCGCTCGAACTCGCTGCCTTCAGACCCTTCACCGCGAGCCCACCAGCGGCGAATGTCACCAAACCAATGCAGTCGAACGCCACATCCATCCAACTTGCCTTGCCAGCGGCCACCAGCATCATTCGACCGGCGACAACCGCAAGGCCGATGGCGAGGCCGGCAATGACCAGGAGGTTCACTCCGGGGATGAACATGGCCACGATGGCGAGTGCCGTTCCGATCCAACCGAGGATGTCGAGGAACAACTTGAATCCCTCGGAATGCTCCTTCACCCAACCGACGGTGTCGTCCCATAGGCTGTCCTCGATGTCGTCATCGAGCGCGTCCTCGATATCACCGGCGATCTTGTTGCCGAGTCGCAGGTAGTGACCGACCGCATCCCCCATGCGCGACTTGGCCGCGTCGACTCGGTCCTCGTCCTTCTCGTCGACCTTGGCCTGGCTGAGCGCCTTGCGTGTCTCTTCCTGCGCGTATTCCAGTTCCTTGGCCCACTCCCGCAGTAGGCCGCTCACCTTGGTGTACCTGCCCTCGACCTTGCTGAGCTTGTCCGCGAGGTCGTCGGCGCCCTCCTTGAGCTTGTCGGCGTACTTGCCCTTGAGGTTCTGGTTCTGCCCGGCCTGGCGGAGCAGGCGCGCCTGATCCTTGATGGTGGAGGCGATGTTCTCGAGGCGGCGTGCCTCCTCGCGGACGTCATAGGGGTCGCCCGGCGTCGGGTCACCCTCGGAGATAGGGGTCCAGTCGACTGGTCGGTTGCCCATGTGTCTCTCGCCCCCTACTCGCTGTCGATCTTCTCGAAGCCCCGGATGACCTTCTTCACGTGGTCTTCCGTGCCCTTCATCTGCTCCATGAGTTCTTTGCGATGGTCGTCCCAGTTATCGGAGAACTCCTCCATGGCGCTGATGATTTTGGAATGGCCGTAGGCGTCCGACATTGCCCCCTGGTTCGCCCCGCAGTTGTTGAACTCCTTGCTGAGCTTGCCGAAGTGGCTCTTCATTGTGTTGAGCTCGTCGTAGTCGACGATCAGGTCGCTGTTACTCAACCCGCTCGACCTCCCCGTTGATTGATCCTGTATGAGACCGTTTTCCGGCTCGCGCACCCGCGCACCCGCGCACCCGCGGGCCAGCGGCACAACGCTCGATCGTGAGTCCTCAGCCCATCGGCACCGTCACCGTGAACGCCTCCCCGCCCCCCAGATGCAGCAGCCCCTTGCCCGGCGTCACCGGGCCGCCCACCGCGCTCCGGCTCAGGCGCACGCCGATCAGTTCGCCGCTCGACGTGTCCTGCGGGGACAGCAGCAGGCCGCGCTTGGACTTCTTCAGGTCGACCTGCCAGCCGCTGAAGCCCGAGCAGACGTCGTCCTCGTCGCCGGCGATGACGATGCCGATACCGCGGTCGGCGCCCGTCGAGATCAGCCTCTTGAACTCGTCCTCCGCATCGCAGTCCTCCAGCAGCTCGCCGTCGTCGATCAGGACGACGATCGGACGCTCCACGGACGCCGTCGCCACGGCCTCCCGCAACTCGTCCTCCTCGATGTCGCTGCCCGTGAACACCGCCAGCACGCCCTTGTGGCCCTGCAGTTCGCGCAGCGGGGAGGTTCGCGGGGCGGCGATGACCAGGCGGGCCGCGCGGCGGCCCACAAACGTGGCCGCCAGGTTCATCAGCACGGTCGAGCGACCCGACTTCGCCGGGCCCGCGATCACGAAGCCCGGCACGCCCTGCGCCAAGTCCGGGCCGAAGGCCGTCAGGTCGTCGCCGCCGACGCCCACCAGACCCCACATGCGCGAGGCGGCCGTCGCCGGATCGACGTGCTGCCACGCCTGGTTGAAGGTGATGCGGCTGGGAAGCGAGTCCACCCGGAACGGCCGCAGGGCCCGTGGCACCGCCGCGTCCCGGTGGGCCGCTGCCTCTCCGACGGCCACCAGGGCCGCGTTCTGGCCCTGCCCGGTGGCGTCCTCGCTCAGCAGCGCGAACTGGATCTCCGTACCCGTCTCGTTGCGGAACGCGCGGCCCGGCGGGATCTCGTCCGGCACCTTGCGGCTGTTGATGCCCAGCATCGAGAAGTCGGTACGGTCCGCGAGGCGCAGCCCGAACTTGTCCTCCGTCAGCGAGGAGATCCGGCCGGTCAGCAGTTGCCTGTCGCCCGTGATCACCAAGTGGATACCGACGCTTGCGCCTTCGCGCATCAGGGTCAGCAACTCATCGGTGAGTTCGCCGTGTTCAAGCTCGCCGAGGGAGGAGACCCAGCCCTCCCAGCGGTCGAGCAGCAGCACGATGTGCGGCAGCCGCCCGCCCTCCGCCGTCCCGGCGCGCTGCTCGCCGATGTCGGCGAAGCCGTACTGCGCGAGCAGTTCCTGCCGCCTGCCCGCCTCCGCCGACAGCCGGCGGACCAGGCGGACGGCCCGCTCGCTCTGGTTGCGGCCCACCACCGCGCCGCAGTGCGGCAGCTTGGACAGGGCGTTCAGCGCGCCGTTGCCGCAGTCGATGCCGTACAGGTGCACGTCGGCGCAGGAGAGGGTGCGGGCCAGGGAACCCGCGATCGTACGCAGCACCTGGGAGCGGCCGCTGCGCGGCGCACCCGCGATGAGCAGGTGGCCGAAGGTGGCGAAGTCGATCGCGGCCGCGCGACGAGCCTGGCTCGACGGCAGGTCCTCGACGCCGTACGCCGCCGCGGGCAGCATGCCCAGACTCTGCGCCGGCGGCAGGTCCTCCGGCAGCAGGGTCTGCGCGAGGGCCGGCAGCCACGGGCTGTGCTGCTGCGGGATGCGCAGATACGCGTTGGCCTCCCGGACGGCGTCGACAAGGACCTTCAGGTCGGTGATCTCCTCTTCCTCGCTCTTCGCGGCCGCGGGCTTCGCCAGCGCCGCGCGCCCCAGGTCGGCCCAGTCCAGCTCCCCGGTCCACGGGGCGACGGCCATCGGGTCCACGGCGCCGGGGCGACGGCCGCCGACCCGGCCGGACTGGAAGGGGATGAGGGAGGCCGCGCCGGTACGCACGTAGGCGCGGCCCGGGGTGTTCTTGGAGATGTTCCCGGCCTCGGGCGAGTCGATGACGTCCGTCGACTCGCCGCCGTCGGTGACCCGCAGGGCGATACGGAGGTTGGTGTTGGCCCGGATCTCCGGCGAGACCACGCCGGACGGCCGCTGGGTGGCCAGCAACAGGTGGATGCCGAGGGAACGGCCGCGCTGGGCGATGTTGACGAGGCCGGTGACGAAGTCCGGCAGATCGCGGACCATGGACGCGAACTCGTCGATGACCAGCAGCAGTCGGGGCAGCGGCGCCATACCCGGATTACGCCGCACCAGGTCCTGGTAGTCCTCGATGTCCTTCGCCCCGACCTGGGCCAGCATGTGCTCACGGCGGTGCAGCTCGGCGCCGAGCGACTCCAGTGCGCGCTCGACGAGGTGGGCGTCGAGGTCGGTGACCATGCCGACGGTGTGGGGCAGGTGGACGCAGTCCTTGAACGCGCTGCCGCCCTTGTAGTCGACGAGTACGAAGGTCATGTTCTCCGGCGTGTTCGCCACCGCGAGCGCGGCGACGATCGTCTGCAGCAGCTCGGACTTGCCGGAACCCGTCGTACCCGCGATGAGTCCGTGCGGCCCGTCCTTGCGGATGTCGATGCCGAACGGCCCGTCGTACGACTCACCGACCATCGCCAGCGTGGACTGCCCGCCGGTCTGCCAGCGGGCGGTCACCGCGCCGGCCGTCGGCGGCTCCATCCCGATGACGTCAAGGAGGCGGCTGGCGTCCGGCAGCGCGCTGTCTGTCGCCTCACCGCTGATGTCGCGCAGTGGGGAGAGCGTCCGGGCAACCCGGGAGCACCAGGCCGGCGAGACGAAGTCGGGCCGTACGCCCAGGATCTTGTCCTGGCCCTCCTGCTGCACGCGCAGCCGCAGCACGGAGGGGTCGACCTGATCCGCGGCCGTCGGCGCCGTGGGTATGGGGGTGCCGCTCTGGTTGTCGAGGGAGAGCAGCACGGCGGCGGTGTTGGTCAGCGCCGAATTGTCGGGCGCGGCCGCCTTCTTCCGCTTCCCCTTCCTCTCCCCCTTCCCCTTCCGCCGCGACCTGCCGGCCTCGGTGGCCGCCGCCTTCTTCCGCTCCTCCGCCTCGGCGGCCTGGCGCAGCGCTTCGAGAGCGTCGCTCGCGCCGCCGCCGGCCTTCTGCTCGTGCCGGGCGTGCCGGGCAGTGCGCGGCTCCGCGATCACGATGCCCTTGCACTCGCCCGGCAGGAAGCGCTCCTCGGCGTCCAGGCAGATCGCGTACATCGATACGGCCGGGCCTTCCTGCAGCAGCCGTACGACGCCGGGCATCGAGCGCAGCCGACGCGAGCCGTCCCAGACGACGACGATGTCGGGGTCGGAGAAGCCCGCCTGACCGCGGTTCTCCTGGGCGGCTTTCTGTCTGGCCTCGAGGATCTGGGTGAGTTCGCCGATACGGGCGCCGACGGTCTCGGCGTCGTTCCCGATGAGGACGTTGGCGTCCTGCGCCGTCGGACGGGCATGCGGCAGCCAGCGGACCCAGTCCCAACCGGCCTGCGCGTTCACCTCGGTGAGCACGTAGAACTGCACGTCCAGCGGGCTGTGCAGGGCGGCCGCCTGCGTCACCGTCCACCGCGCCAGGCTGCGGGCGGTGTCGTCGGGACCCGCGAAGCCGATCACGCCGAGCCGGCCCAGGTGCAGGGCGACGGGGGTGTCGGCGATGTCCCAGGTGACCTGGCGGCGGTGGTCGTCCTGCTCGGGGTCGTCGAGGACGACGGCGGAGGGCAGCCGACCGGTGCCCACCCGCAGCAGCAGGTGGTCGGCGTCGCTGCGGCGGCGCTCCCACAGACGGGTGCGGGGGCCGGTGGCGTTGGCCCAGATGGTGCCGGGGTCCGGGTGGTCGAGGCTGCGGTCGCCGCGCTCCAGGACCAGCGCCTCCTGCGCGTCGCGCTCGATCCTGGCCTTGTGCTCCTCGTACTCCTTGACCTGCTTGGCGTGGGACTTGCGGCCGTGCTTCTTGTCCCAGAAGTAGTTGGCGATCATGATCAACGGGCTGAAGAGCGCGATCAGCAGGTACGTCGTGCGCCCCATCACCAGCGCCATGGTGACGGCCATGGCGAGCGGGGACAGCGCCATCAGCCAGGGCAGCGGCCGGGCCTCGAACTCCTTCGGGGGCGCCGGCAGGCGGAACTTGGTGGTGCGCTCCGGCGGGCGTAGCCGCGGCGGGCGGTTGTAGTCGAACCCGGAGCCGTCGTCGGACCACTTGAGGGCCGCGTCCGGGGGCGTGTAATGGGCCACGTCGAGCAGGGTGTTGCCGATGGCGAGCTGGGAGTCGACGCGCAGCTGCTGCCCTTCGAGCGGCTTGCCGTCGACGCGCACTTCGAGCTTGGGCTCCTGGCCATGCGGCGCCGCATCCGGCCGGACCGGCTGCCCACTCGGCTGCCCGCTCGGCTGCCTTCCGTCGTGCACGGTCAGGCGGAGGTCGTCCGCGGAGACCACGTAGAGAGTCAGCGCACGCGGGGGGAACTCGGGGTCGTCGATGACCAGTTGGCAGTTCGGGCCGGAGCCTATGTCGTACCGGCCGACGCCGAGCCGGTACACGGCGCCGGCGTCGGGCCCGCCGGCCACCCGGATCTCGATGAGACCGGGCTGCTCGCCGGGCAGCGTGCCGGAGGGGTCGTCCAGGCTCACCACCGCGCCGTCGCGCAGCGGGGAGGTCGTGACGGTGTGGACGGGGTCCACTTGGTAGTTGTCGACGTAGAGCACGGGACCGGGCTGCCCGGCGAGCGAGCCGCCCCCCACGCCGCCCCGCACCCGAGCTGCCAGCTCTCGGGCGACGGCGTCGATACGGGTCTCCGGATCGGCATCGAGGACGAGGTCTTTGCTGGCGTTCGCACGGCGGTCGACGACAGTCAGCTTCAAACGCACTTGCTCCTCCTCGAAATGCCTCTCTACGCGGAAGAGAATATCGTCCCGACAACTCTGTCGTGCGGTTGCGGAATACCCCAACAACGTTCTGATTCAAGGAGATTCAGTGACCGCCGTGGTGGCCGCCGTGACTGCGTTTATGTGAACCCATGAGGCTGGCAACTAGGATGCCCAACGGCGCGTGCCGAGCCGGTGCGCGCCACATGTATGCCGGGAGGGGGACCTCGCGGTCGTCAACGGAGGGAAGGGGAGCGCCATGGCTAAAGACCTCGATGTCACATATGAGGACATGCGGGCCGCCGCGAAGAAGATGAACCGCGAGAAGGAGCGCATCGAGGAGAAGCTTCAGGACCTGAAGACCTACATCGACGGCCTGCTCGAGAACGGCTTCGTCACCCGGCAGGCGTCGAAGAAGTTCGGCCAGGACTTCGAGGAGTTCAAGCAGGGCATGTCGAAGACCAACGAGGGTCTCGACGGCTTGGCTCAGTACCTGGAGAAGGCGGCGGACTCCTTCGAGAACCTCGACAGGGAACTCGGGAAGTAATAAGCAATTCGGCGACTGCCGCGGTTTAGCCTGCCTGCGCGCAGTGCCGGGGGGGTGGGGGCGGTGTCGGCCTGGAT
>NZ_VJZC01000193.1 GCF_009377185.1 Streptomyces spongiae | reverse complement strand
GGTCTGGGGGCGCAGCCCCCAGGGGACGGGAATGGGTAGGGGCGGCGGGGGCGAGACAACCCCTAGCAGCTCAACCGCGCATCGCCCCAGTCCCCGTGATCCGACGTCGTACCGTCACCCCCGTCCGTGACGACGAGCGAGATCACCTGGGCGCCGCTCACATCCGCTGAAACCCCCTGCGCGGCCTGCGCGTTGGTCAGCGGGCCCGCAGTGGCGACCGTCGTACCGTCCGCGCGGATCTCGAACGCCACGGACCCGTCGGCACCCTCTTCGTCATCGACCCCCACCTGGGCGGTGACCGTCTCGCAGGCCTTCCCCGCGTAGTACTCGACGGCGCTCTGGGCGTGCACGCCTAACCCCTTCTCGTACACGGTGCCGTTGACGGTGAGGGGGCTGCCGTCACCCGCCGCGCTCTCGCCGTTGCTGGTGTCGCGCTCGACGGGCCCCCAGCCGTTGGCCGTCGACAGCCACGGCAGATCGCTCAGGTACGACGTGCCCGAGGGCGGCGCGCCCACCACGGAGAACCGCAACGGCACCACACTCTCGGCCCGCGCCCCGGTCGGCGACCGGTAAGTCGCCCTGAGCGTCAGGTCGTACGGCCCGTGAGCCGTGCCCTCCGGCGCGGTCACCTTCCACGAGGTGCGCAGGGACCGTCCCGACGGCAGCGTGCCGACCGTGGTGGGCGAGGTCGGGCGGACCGTCCACCCCGCCGGCCCGGTCAGCGTGACGGAGACGCGCTTCGCCGACGTGCGGCCGAGGTCGGTGACCGCGGTCGTGAGCGCGGCCGGCCTGCCCGCCTCGACGAACGAGCCGCCCCCCAGGTCGAGTTCGACGGCAGGCGGATGCGCGGCCCACCTGTCGTCGGCCCGGACGCGGAAGAGGACGGTGCCGTGCGCGGGGACGGTCGCCGAGATCCTGCCCGCGGTGTTGTAGCTCTTGTGCTGCCACAGGTCGCGCAGGGTGTACGCGTCGGAGTCGGGGAGGCCGACGGCCGCCGCGGTCGTCGAGATCCGCTGCGCGCTGCCCGTCTCGTTGAAGAGGGCCACGGCCCGGCTGCCGTCCTTCATCTCCTTGGCGACGACCCAGCGACCGCCGTCGGACGACAGGACCGTGCCCTGTTCGCCCAGCGGGTCCTGGTCCACCGCGATCACCTCGCGGTTGCTCAGGATGTCGAAGGTCTCGTCGGACGCCGACCGCAGATCGGAGCCGATCAGCAGAGGTGCCGCCATGATCGACCACATCGAGAAGTGCGTGCGGTACTCGGTGTCCGTCATGCCGCCGTTGCCGACCTCCAGCATGTCCGGGTCGTTCCAGTTCCCGGGACCGGCGTACGGCGCGAGGGGCAGGTTCTTCTTGAGGATCGACAGCATCGAACCCCAGTTGTCGCTGATGTCGCCGGTCGTGCGCCATAGCTGGCCGACATCCGAGGCCCACTCCCAGGGCTTGTTCTGGCCCCACTCGCAGAGGCTGTAGACGATGGGGCGGCCCGTGGCCCGGAGCGCGTCGCGCATGGTCGTGTAGCGCAGCTTGGCATCCACGCCCTGGTTGTTGCAGTTGTCGTACTTGAGGTAGTCGACGCCCCAGTCCGCGAACTGCCGTGCGTCGCTGTACTCGTGGCCCAGCGCGCCCGGGAACCCGGCGCTGTTGCATGTCTTCGTGCCCGCGCTGGTGTAGATGCCGAACTTCAGGCCCTTGGAGTGCACGTAGTCCGCGACAGCCTTGATGCCGTTCGGGAAGCGCACTGGGTCGGGCACCAGCTTGCCGTCCGGGTCCCGCTGCGGCAGCGCCCAGCAGTCGTCCAGGTTGACGTACTCGTACCCGGCGTCCTTGAGCCCCTTCTCGACGAAGAGGTCCGCGATGCCCTTGACCATGGCCTCGTTGAACTCCGCCCGGCAGTGCGTGGAGTTCCAGTTGTTGAACCCCATGGGCGGAGTGAGGGCGAGACCGTCGTCCGGAGCGGGGGCGGCCGGGTAGGCGGAGGGGGAGGCCAGGGCCGGAGCGGAGAGTCCGGCGAGACCGAGCACCCCCGCGATGAGCGCTCCGACCACTCTTCGACGAGCTGTGCGGGTGGGAAGGTGACGCATCGTTACGCTCCTTCGTCCTCGCGAAAGATGGGAGGTCTTCATGTCCGCGTCATTCGTGCGGGCTTACGGTAGGGCGCATGGAGGCGAGGTGGAAGGGGGAGCATGGAGCGCCTTGGGAGGCAAGGGCTCTGACAGGTCATCGGATGTCATGGGGGGAGGGCTCGGCGGGGAACTGGTCGCCGGTAGCACCGGCCGAGGAGCTTGCCCGCCCGGCGTGCGGCCCACGATCAGGTGTCCGAGAACCTCCCCGCGAGGTCGCGGCGGATCACGTTCGCATCGACGTGGACGTGCCCGTCGTCCCCGTTCATCGGCCCTCCTGACGCGCTGCGTACCCGCGAGCATGCCAGGTTCCCCCCGGGCAGGTGTCCGTATCGCCTCCGTCATCCTGCCGCGAGGAACGCGTGACCCCGGGCCGGTTTCGCAGTTGAACGGGGCATGAAGAAGCGCAGCATGCTTGCCATTGCCTCCCTGGCCACCGGTTTCGTCGTCGCGGCCATCACGCCGTCCCACGGTCTCGACGCAGACGCCCTCGGCAACCTGGACGTGAACGACAGCCACAGCACCCTCGACCAGGCGGCCGACGACGGCGCCCTGGGACAGGAGGGACACAGCGGACACGGCACAGGCAGCACCAGCCGCAACGGCTGATCCGAGAACTCGAACTGTCGGCCCTCGCCCGGTGCCCTGGCCCCGGGCGAGGGCCTCGCCACGTCAGCGCACCGCGACAGCACCGCCCCGGACGAGGAAACGGCAGTTCCGTGTGTCTCTTGAGGTTTTCTGGGAGCGATCCGAATATCGGGGAACCCGAACACCATGAACGAGCCGAATCTCCCACCCCAGAGTGAGGCCCTGGACATCCACCTCGGCCTCCTGCGCATGAGCATGACCTCCGAGGAGTACGAGCTCCTGCTGGGCATGGTCGAGCCGGTGCTGAGGGCGCTCGACTCGGAGGAGTCCGGGCCGGTCAGTCAGGACCTGGACGACGAAGTCGCCGACGCCGTCTCCCAGACGGTCCGCGACGAGGCCGCACTGGTCATCGCCACCGCCGTCACGGGTCGCGTCGACAACGAACTCATCCAGATCGAGATCGAGGGCGGCGAGCCCGTCCGGGTCGTCACCGATCCCGACACGGCGGCCGACCCGGAACGGCGCAAGGACATCGCTGACTGTATTCGCGCCCGCTACCAGGAAGACGAGCAACTGCGTGGCATCGCCGAGGCGAGCGGTCTTCCCACGGATCTGTGACCGGCCCGTCGAGGTACCACGCGGAGGATGTGAGACGGCCGTGTACTCACGGGCGCTCCGGGTAGGCCCTTGGGCATGACCAGGATTTTGGCCGGAGTTGACTGAGAGAGAAGCCTTCGTGGGTACCGCTGGAGCTGTTTGCATTCCGCGAATCCGTCCGGTCCGTCGTGGCCGGCGCGACTCCGCCGGTGCCACGAGGAGGTGCCGGCCGGTGCTCCCGGCCTGGGCCAGACGGCTCGGGGCCCCGTGGTCGAGGGTCTGCGGAGGGTGACGGGCGGTGGGCTGTGAGGAGGCCCCCCGCTCCCGCGGCGACGCGGCCGGCCGACAGGTGGTCGACGCGGTGGAGAACCTGGTGGCGCTCTGGTTCGCCGCCGTGGAGGACGTCACCCCGAGGCTGCCCGCCCGCCAGGTAAGGGCGCTGCGGATCGTGCGCCGTCGGCCCGAACTCAACCTCACCGCACTGGCCGAGCAACTGGACATCGGACTGCCCACCGCCAGCAGGATGTGCGACCGGCTCGAGGCCGCCGGACTGCTGGAGCGGAACGCGCAGCCCGACGACCGGCGCGAGGTGCAACTGGTGGTCACCCCGCACGGCCGCAGATACCTCACCGAGGTCACCGACCGGCTGTCCGCGTACCTCACCACGGCGCTCGACGGTCTGCCGCCTGGGCAGCGCACGGTGCTGGAGGAGGTCCTGCGGGCCTTCCACGAGGCGCAGGGCCCGGTGGACACCCGGCCCGAGCGGGAGGCGCCGGCCGACCGCTGACGGGCGCCGACAACCGTCGGCGCCCCGGTCAGGCGCGGGTGCCGGAGTGCGCCGCTTCCCTGATCCTCGCCGCGTCGCTGTGGATGTGGCAGAGCAGCAGGCACACGTCGTCGTCGTGTTCGGAGTCGTGCAGCAGAGGCTGCAGGAGCCGGTCGGCCGAGCCCTCCAGGTCCCGGTCGAGGTCGGTCGGCTCGAAGGCCGCCAGTGCCGTCGCGAGCCGCCCGATCCCCGGATCTATGCCCTGCGCGCGGCGCTCCACCAGACCGTCCGTGTAGAGCGCCAGCGTCGAGCCGGGCGGAAGGGGGACGGTGTGGTCGCCGATGACCTGCCGCAGGGGGATGCCGAGCATGGCACCCGGCTTGGCGTCGAGCGTGTGCACCTGCCCGTCAGGGGTACGCAGGACGGGTGGCGGATGACCCGCGGCGGCCCAGGTGAGGGTGGGGTCGTCGGGGTGGAAGCGCGCGATGACGGCCGTGGCGTACAGATCGGGCTGCAGGTGGTGCAGGAACGTGTGCAGGTGGGTCAGCAGCTCGCCGGGACTGCCGCCGTCGACGGCGTAGGCCCGCAGGGCGGTGCGCAGCTGGCTCATCATGACGGCGGCGTGCAGACCGTGCCCCGTCACGTCACCGATGACGGTGATCAGACTGCCGTCGGGCTGCCGGAAGGCGTCGTACCAGTCCCCGCCGATGTTCAGGCCGTGCGTGGCCGGGAGATAGCGTGCGGCGAGGTGCAGGCCGGGCGTCGTGGGCAGGTCCGTGAGCAGGGCCCGCTGCAGGGTCTCGGCGATGTCGCGGTTGTGCTCGAAGCGTCTGGCGTTCTCCAGGGCGATGCTGGCCCGCCGGGTGAGCTCGATCAGCATGACGGCGTCGTCGGCGTCCCAGCGCGCCTCGGGGGGCGACAGCGTCAGCACACCCAGGGGCGCCCCGCGGGTCATCAGGGGGATGCACAGCTTGGGCCTGCCGGGTTCCAGCGCGGAAGGCGGCTGGTCGTCGACGCCGGGCAGGTCGCCGGGGTGGTCGGCGGCGTACTGGGGGCGCCCACGCCGCGCCGCGAGGACGGCGGCGGCCGGATGCGCTCTGCTGCGGTGGTCGCCGGCCCTTTCGTCGTCTCCGTCCCCGAACAGCCATACGTCGACGGTGCGGGCGTACCGGGGCACCAGCAGCCCGGGGAGGAGCCGCACGATCGCGTCGTGGTTGAGGGAGGCAGTCAGGGCGGCGCTCGCGTCGGCCAGGAAGGTCAGACGGCCACGGGCCCGCTCCGCCTCCGCGTGGGCCTTCTGCTCGGCGGCGAAGAGCTCCCGCTGCGCCCGCCCGGCCGCGTCCAGCTCGGCGTGCAGGGCCAGGACGCCCTGGTTGGTCTGGTGGAGCTCCTCGCGGTGGAAGGCGACCAGCTGTTCCTGCTCGTCGAGCTTCTCCAGTAACACGGCCGCGTCCTCGTCGGCGCTGAACAGCGCCTCCGCCAGCGTCTCCGGGTCGTCGCCCACGTGCTCCGCCCCGGAGCCGCCGCCGTCCGCGGGGAACGGCGCCGTGACGCGCCAGGGCAGCCGTGCGTCGGTCGTCCGGTTCGCGACCGACGCCACCTCCACGACGAACAGGCCGCTCTCGCCCGGGCACGCTGTCGCCTCCACGCCGAGCCGCCACTCGCCGCCCTTGGTCAGGCACTGCCGCAGGTGTGCGGTGAGCGCGGTCACCAGACGCGTCCGCTCGACGGCCGTCACGCCGTGCGCCGCGGCCAGCCGGGCGGTGGCGATCCGGGCCCGCGCGGCATCGGTGACGGTGCTGACATGCCAGGTACGGGTCATGAGGTCCGGTCCGGCGGAACGGGGCACAGTACGGCGACCGCGGTGTCGTCGCGCACCGGCCGGGCGGGGCTGCTCGCGTCACGCACGATCACGGCGGCGACGACAGCGGGGTCGAGGCAGGGGCTGTGCGCTGCCGGAGGGGGACTCCAGCGGCTCGGCAGACCGTCACTGTGGAGTACCAGAAGACAGTCGTCCTCCCAACCCACCTGGTGCTCGGGCAGCCTCGCCGACCGGTGGGCGCCGACGATCCCCGGACGTGAGAGCAGGGGCCGCCACGTGTCGCCGCAGCGCAGCCGGGCGCCTATGTTCCCGACCCCGGCGAAGCGCAGCTGTCCGGCGGCGAGATCCAGCTGGGCCACGGCCACGGCCGCACCCCGGGTGTCGCGCAGCGCCCCGTCCAGCCGCCGCAGGAGCTCCGCCGGCGGCAGATCGGCCGAACGGCGCAGCTCCTCCACCGCGGCCGAGGACGCGCGTGCCGCCTCCGGGCCATGGCCCAGACCGTCGGCCAGCATCAGCGTCACGTGGTGGTCCGACCGGATCCCTGCCCAGGCGTCACCCGAGTAATCCGCCCCGGAGAAAGGGATGTTGACGCCACCGACCCGCACCGGAAGGCGGACCGGCCGCTGCTCGCCGGAGCGGTCCCGGCGGGCACCGATCCGTGCCATCGCGATCGTCCCCCGCCCCTGAACGCTGTGCAGATCGAAGTCGTCGGCGACCCGCCGGCAGGTACCGAGTCCGGCACCGAGCGAGCCGGTGGTCGAGTAGCCGTCGCGCAGCGCGGTCACCACGTCGCGCATGCCCGGGCCGTGGTCGACCGCCACGATCTGCACGACGGGGCTCCCCTCGTGGCCGGGAGCGGTGAGGGGGAAGTCCACGAGGTCCAGGAGGATCCGGCCGCCGTCGGCGTGCTTCAGCAGGTTCGTCGCGAGTTCGGTGGCCACGAGGGTGGCGCGCGCGGTGCGGTCCTCGTCGAGTCCCGCCCGGGCCGCCGCCTCCTCGGTCGCCACGCGCACGTCACGTACCCGGGTCGAGTCGTGCACCGGCACCTCCCAGACGCGTGGCATCACTTCTCCTCACGCGGCCGAGGAGGACCCGAGACCCACGACGTCACCGTCACGGTCGTCCCGCTGCCCGGGCGGCTGTCGATGGCGAACTCGTGGACCAGACGCCGTGCGCCGCCGAGACCCATGCCCAGCCCCTCGCCGGAGGTGTAGCCGTCGCGCAGGGCCTGCTCGAGGTCCGGGATACCCGGCCCCTCGTCACTGAACGCCAGCCGCAGTCCCGGCACGCCGCCCCTGCTCACCGGTGCGCACGCCATCTGCCCCCCGCCGCCGTGGACGAGGGTGTTGCGGGCCAACTCGCTGGCGGCGGTGACCAGTTTGGTCTGCGCCACGAGACCGAAGCCGAGCTGGGCAGCGGCCTGCCGCACGTGCTGCCGTACCCACACCAGATCCAGGTCCGAGTGGATCGGCAGGCATGCGGAGACACCGCCGGCTGTCTGCATCAGGGACTCTCCTGGCGTGTGCGCCCGTGCCGGGGGGAGATCGAGGCTTCGCCGAGCAGGCGCAGGGCCTCGTCGGAGCTGAGCGCCGTGCGCAGCCCCGGGAGGGTCAGCCCCAGTTCCACGAGCGTGATCGCCACGGCGGGGCGCATCCCGGCCACCACGGTCTCGGCGGCGAGGAGCCGTGTCTTCGCCGCGATGTCGCTGAGCACCCGGCCGAGGAACGAGTCGACCATCTCCACGCCCGAGAGGTCGATGACCACGCCCTTGACCCGGCTGTCGGCGGCCGCCTCGCTGACGTCCTGCTGGAGCTGTTCCGCCGTGCCGTCGTGCAGATCGCCCTGGAGCGTGACGAGGAGGACGTCACCGATCCTGAGGACGGGCACCTGTCCCCCGTAGGGGGAGGGGAACGCGCCGGTCACCGGGACCCCGCGTCGTGCGGCTCCTGGGGCACGATGTGCGCGCCCTGCTGCCGCAAGGCGTAGCCGAGGGCATCCGCGAGGCTCGCCCGTGTCTTCACCGAGCCCAGGTCGATGCCCAGGTGGACGATGGTCTGGGCGATGGCGGGCCGGATGCCGGAGACGATGCACTCCGCTCCCATCAGACGCGCCGCCGCGACGGTCTTCATCAGGTGCTGCGCGACGAGGGAGTCGACGGTCGGCACACCCGTGATGTCGAGGATCGCGAAGCGCGCGTGCTGCTCCACGATCGAGTCCAGGAGCGTTTCCATCACCACCTGGCTGCGGGCGCTGTCGAGGGTGCCGATGAGCGGCACGGCGACGATGCCCTCCCACAACTTGATGACGGGCGTGGCCACTTCCAGCAGTTGCAGGTGCTGCCGGTTGATGAGCTCCTGTCCCGCGCTCAGCAGCGTCTCCAGGACGACCAGGCGCAGCGTGCCCATCAGCACGGTGAGGGCGGTCGTGGACTCCCGCACGTGCTCGGCCGGCTGGTCAGCCAGTTCGGCGACGAGCAGGTCGACGACGGCAGGCCGCAACGCGTCCACCTCGGCCGAGATCTGACTGTTCGTCGAACCCGCACGCGAACGGGACGCCGCCATCCGGGCGAGCTGTTCGCGCACGACGGCGAAGCCGTCGGCCTCCTGCTCCTCCACGCGTTCGGCGGCGGCCACCGCGGCCAGCGCCTCCACCACGGCCCGGCCCGCTTCCACCGCCTCCTCCCGGGAGACGGTGAAGACGGTGCGGAACAGCGCCGCGTCGGCCCACCGTTGTGCGATCTGCTCCCGACGTCGCCGCAGGAAGTCCCCGACCTCCTGCGCCGGTGTCTCCTGGTGTCCTGCCGCTTCCTGCTCCGGCACGTGTTCCTCCTTACCTCTCGCGCGCTGCCCCGGCCGTGGCGGCGAGCCCGTCGGTGCGGTCCCCAGCCTGCTGCCCGACAACTGTAGACACGCGGTGATCCCTTACAACTCCGCGGTGGTGCCCGGCGAACCGAGCCGTGCGACCGCGGTCCCATGGCGTCATGTCCGCCCGAACCAGTCCAGGCACACCACGAGCGCGTCGTCGTCGGGCACGGCGGAACCGCGGTGACCGGACAGCTCCCGCAGGACGGCGCCTGGCACCTCCGGTGCCGGGAGGAGGCTGGTGGAGGTGATGGCCCGCGCCAGCGCCCGCTCCCCGTAGGTTTCGCCGCCGGGCGCGGCGACCCCGTGCACCCCGTCGCTGACGAAGACCAGCCGGTCGCCCGGCTCGACGTGGAACTCCTGGGCCACGTAGTCGGTTTCCTCGAACATGCCCAGGGGGAGCTGCGCCTCGAGGTCGACGGACGTGACGTTCCTCTCGCGCAGGCGCAGCATCCGGGGTGAGCCGGCGTCGACCACCTGGAGGCGCCCGGTGGACAGATCCACATCCAGCAGGAGCACGGACAGGTGGGCACGGCCCCGGTAGTGGGCGTGGACCGCCTGGTCGGCCAGGGCGGCCTGGTCGGCGATGGACAGGCCCGCACGCCGTGCGTTGCGCAGCGCGTTGATCCCCAGGGTGGTCAGCAGCGAGGCCTCGATGCCCTCACCCATGCCGTTGGTGATGTACAGCATCAGCCGGTCGGCGCTCGCGGACCAGTCGAAGTTGTCACCGAAGACCGCGTAGGCGGGCTCCAACTGGCCGCCGAGCGCGTACTCCGGCCGTGCGCAGGAACGGCCCGGCAGCAGCTGCCACTGCATCTCCGCCGCCAGCGTGAGGCGGTCCGTGCGCCGCGCCTGGAGGTACACGTCGGTGTCCCGTTCAGCGACGATCATCTCGTGCCCCAGGACCTCGGCGATCTCGGCCAGCTCGGCGCGGCACTCCTCGGCCCGGTCCGCCGAGTCCATCGTGACGCTCAGCACGCCGAGCCGGTCGCCGCGTACCGTCACCGGCAGGTGCACGCGCACCAGCCCGCCGCCGTGTCTCTCCACGAACGGTTCCTGGGCGCCGAAGGCCCGTCCGGCCGGGCTGCCGTGCATCGGCAGGGACTTGGGCGGTCCGGCCGTCACGGGGACGCTCCGCAGCGCGGTGAGCCCGTAGTCGGCCATGAGGACGTCGACGGCCTTCGCCGCGTAGGCGCCGCACACCACCCGGCGGACCGTGTCCACCAGTTGGTGCGGAGCCGCGGTGCGAAGTGCCCGCTCGGCTGCCGCCAACCTGTTCTCGATGTCGGACACGCCCATCTCTCCACTGTGACGGCGCCTCGTCCCGCGTTGCCGCGGACGCCGTCCGTCGGTGTTCCTGTGTCTGTATCCCGTGTTCTGTCCGGCCTGTCCGCGGCGGCGGGCTGACAGTGTTCGAGAACCCTGGAAGAGTGGGGACGTGCCTTCCTCCTCCTCGCATCCACGGCCGGACGAACTGGCGCGTGTGACCTCCCAGGCGGCGGAGCTGCTGGAGGTCGTGTGGGGTCGTGCCTCGACAGCGCCGGTGTCCGCGTCGCAGATCCGCGTGCTGTTCATCCTCGAGCACAACGACGGCATCAACCTCCGTATGCTCGCGGACGCCCTGGGCTCCACCCCGCCGTCGACCAGCCGTCTGTGCGACCGTCTGCAAGCCGTCGGTTTCCTGGAGCGAAAGCCCAGCGCCTCCAGCCGTCGTGAACTGCGTCTGCAGCTGAGCCGGCGTGGCCGGTCCTTCCTGGCGAAGCTGAGGGACCGCCGTGAGAGCGCCCTGGAGTCCGTACTGGCGCAGATGCCCACCGCGAAGCGCAGCGCCCTGCTGGAGGGTCTGGAGGCGTTCTGCGGCGCCGCGGCGGCACAGATCCACGAGGGTGACACCCCCGGCGTCCAGAGCGCCTGATCCGGCGTCGGAAGCGTCTGACGAGCGGCTCCGCTCCCACGCATCTTCCACCTCCCGCGCTTGCCATGGCTCACTCTGTTGCCTCACGGCCATAGTTGTCAAACAGCAACTGTTGGCCATGAGAAGGCTGTTCACAGTGGATGAACCGCCCCGGCGTCGAGGGGTTCGAGGTCCGGCCGGCGGGCTCTACTCGGACGGGGTGTCTTCCGGCTTTTCGGACCCCAGGGACGCCAGCGCCTCCTCGACGCTCTCCGTCGTCCGCACGGTGAGACTGACGCCGGTGAGGTCCAGGATGCGCCGCACGGCGGGGGTCGGGGAGATCACGTACACGCCTCCGGAGATCTCCCGCACCTCCTGGTAGACGCGCAGGATGATGTTCATGCCGGACGAGTCCATGAAGGGTACGGACGAGACGTCGAGCAGGAAGTGCCGTCGGCCGTGGTGGAGTTGGTTCGCCACGTGATGCTGGAGCTCGGTCGCGGTATCGATGTCCAGATCGCCCCCGATGGTGAGCAGCGCGGCGTCTTCCCGCGGAAGTGTCACCTTGATCGACAACGGATTCTGGGCCACAGACACAAGTACCTCCCACAGGCGTTACCGGTTCGGGGCCGGATACCCCGAAGTCCGGGTTCGAAGCATCGTGTGGCGACGCGGACGGTGATCCCGGACCGGCGAACGCCGGAGCCGGAGGGCCGCCCGGTGCGTCCCGCCCGAGGCGACGTCCTTGCCTTCCGCTGCTCGTCATGGCGATGCGCTCGTGCGCATACCCGCGATTCGAGCGGACACACCGTGCCGCCTCCGCGGCCGGGCGGTTCGCGTCGTCGCCGGTCGTACGGGTGGGCGGGCTCCCCAGTGATTCCCGCCATCCGGGCGCAGCGTGGTTTCGGACGCACAGGAGCGGTCAGCCGAAGGAGAGGAGACAACGGCACAGAACGGGCGCCACGGACCGCACGTACGGATGCGGGCACGGACGCCCTCCCCGGGGGTGACGGACGGTACGCGTATTGCCGGCGCCGCAGCTGTCCGGCCCCCTTCCCCCCTTCAGGGAGCGAGAGGATGCGTGAGCGATACCGAGTCCACACCAGCGGGCGCCCGGCCGCCTGGGGGCGGGTCCGTCAGGGACCGCGGAATCCGCGGGAGGCACGTGAGGCCGTCAGGCGGGTGGTGTCCGAGAGCACGGCAGACAACGGCTGGGACGAGGACGCGCTCTCGGACGCGTTGCTCGTTGTGTCGGAACTGACCACCAACGCGATGCTGCACGGTGGCGGCGTCACGGACTTCGGCGTCTCCGTCGTCGGCCGCGACCTGTACGTGTCGGTGAGCGACGGTGACCCCCGGCTGCCCGTGACGTCGGCCCCGGTCGACGACAGCGGTCGATGGCGCACCGGAGGCCGCGGCTGGCCGATCGTCCGCCGGCTGTCCCACGATGTGGCGGTGTCGCGTCTGCCGTCCGGCGGCAAACGCATCACCGCGGTGATCCCCCTGCGCCCGGTGCGCGGGGTGCCGGTCGGGAACGGCGCGTCCTAGGCAGGCCGTGGGCAGTGCACGAACCACACGAGAGTCCCGCCGACCATGGTCGGCGGGACTCTCGTGTGGCGCGGCGGGCTGGGGGAAGCCGAGGTGGCTCAGGCGACGTCGGATTCCAGCAGGCCCGCGCGCAGACGCTTGATGATGCGGCTGATCAGCCGTGAGACGTGCATCTGCGAGACGCCGAGGTGCCCGGCGATCTGGGACTGGGTGAGCTCCTCGACGAAGCGCATGTGGAGGATCCGGCGTTCCCGCTCGTCGAACTCGGCGATCAGCGGCGCCAGCGAGTGGAAGTCCTCGACGAGTTCCAGCGAAGGGTCCTCCTCGCCGATGACGTCGGCCAGCACGGTCTTGCCGTCCTGGGCGTCGTCGGTGCCGAGTACGGCGTCGAGGGAGGCGGAGTTGTAGCAGTTGGCCGCCTTGCGCGCCTCGATGACCTCTTCCTCCGGCAGGGACATCAACTGGGAGAGCTCACGCGTGGTCGGAGTACGGCCCAGCCGGGACCGCAACTCGTCGGTGGCCTTCGCCAGCTCCACCCGGGCCTCCTGCAGCCGTCGCGGAACGTGCACCGCCCAGCTGGTGTCCCGGAAGAAGCGCTTGATCTCGCCGACGATGTACGGCACGGCGAACGTCGTGAACTCGACCTCGCGGGAGATCTCGAACCGGTCGATCGCCTTGATCAGCCCGATCGTCCCGACCTGGACGATGTCCTCCATCGAGTCCTCCCGGCCGCGGAACCGCGAGGCGGCGTACCGCACGAGGGAGAGGTTCATCTCGATCAGCGTGTTGCGTACGTACTGGTACTCCCGCGTGCCTTCTTCCAGCACGGCCAGCCGGTCGAAGAACCGGCGTGACAGTGCACGCGCGTCCTTCGGTCCGACCTTCGAGGGGTCTTCGATGAGCGGCAGTCGCGCCCCCTCCTCCGTAACTGTCCCTCCCGCCGTGGCCGTTGTCCGTGCTGCCGTCACGGCTGCCATGCCGCCCACCCCAATCGCCGAAGTTCCCGATGACACAACTTCGCCTGCCCGGCTTCGCGCGAAGCACTCCCCCCCATTGGCGAAAACGTACCGGCAGGCCGATGTCTGGCGTGAAGTCGTCGCCCCCGCCGGGCATGTGTCACGACGCATGTGCGGACCGTTGTTTGCCCACACCGCTGTGGGGCAAGCGGAAGTCCGTGCTTCGGACCAGAGGCGCGCCGACGGGAGAGGTGTGCCCGTTCCGGGGCCTCTTCGCCCCGCGCACCCTTTCCGCGGCAGTTCCCCCTGAAATCGTCGTTCAGGAGCGATTCCGCATGCTCGTTGAGACTTCCGAAAACGGTTCCGGTGTGTCCGCTGTGTCCGCGCGTCACCACAGGCCGGGGCAGCGAGTGCACGACGACGCCCCCGACACCATGGCCGACTTCGTCCGGCTGGCGAGTCTGGAGGACGGGCCCGAGCGCGAGGCGCTCCGGGACGAACTGGTCAAGATCTGGCTGCCCATGGCCCACCGCATTGCGGGCCGGTTCCGCAACCGCGGTGAGTCGCTGGAGGACCTGCGGCAGGTCGCCGCGGTCGGGCTGGTGAAGGCCGTCGACCGGTTCGAACCCGAACGCGGAGCGTTCGAAAGCTATGCCGTGCCCACCATCACGGGCGAGATCAAGCGGCACTTCCGCGACCGGATGTGGGCGCTCCGTGTCCCCCGGCGCGTACAGGAACTGCGCAACAAGGTGCGTGTCGCGCGACGTGAACTCAGCCAGACCGCCGGTTCCGGTACGCCGACCGTCGCCGAGATCGCGGCCCACGCGAAGCTCACGGAGGAGGAAGTGAGCGCCGGGATGGAGGCGTTGGACAGCTTCAGCACGCTGTCCCTGGACGCGGAGGTGTCCGCGGGCGACGACGGGTACAGCCTCGCGGACACCCTCGGCGCCTGCGACACGTCGTACGACACCGTCGTCGACCGCGAGGCCGCGAAGGAGGGGCTGCGGCAACTGCCCGAACGGGAGCGCGCCATCCTCTACATGCGTTTCTTCGAGGACATGACCCAGAGCCGTATCGCCGACCACTTGGGCATCTCCCAGATGCACGTCTCCCGTCTGATCAGCCGCAGTTGCGCACGGGTGCGCGACGAGGCCCTCGGCGCCACGCGGCGACAGACCCCGACCGACGAAGGAGCCCCATGCTGAAACCTCATCCCGCGATCCTGCGCAGGCTCGTCGAGGAGTACGAGGAGGTCATGCACCGGGAGAGCCGGGAGCCGGTGTCCCGGCCCGGCCGGCGCGCGCAGGACCTCGCCTACACGCTGTGCGTGACGATGGGCACGCGCGACGTCCGGCGAGCCGTCGCGGAAGCGCGTCGTCAGGTCGCCGCCGGGAACGAACCCATGGCGGGTGGTGCACCGGTCGGAGCGTGAGCACTCGGGCCCGTCGCGCCGCGCTGTGTGGTGAGGAGTCGTCCGGCCGTCCGCGGACGGCTCCTCACCGCCTGCCCGTGCGGGCGAGGACCTTGGCGAGGAACTCCTCCACGTCCACCTCCTCGTGCCCCCGTTCCACCACGCGGTACGTGGCCTCGAGGAACGACATGACGGCGGGTGCCGACGCGAGGATGACCGCGCACCGCCGGCCCGCGTGGCCGCCGGCGTCGCCGGACAACTCGATGCGCAGCTCGTTCCGCGCTCCCACGCGCTGTGGGCGCATGCGTACGTCTCCCTCGCCGACGGGGCGCTGCACACCGTCGGCCACCATCTCGCGGTCCAGTCTCCACTGGGCGACGATGAGGCCCTCATGGGTGAAGGTCGCCGTCACGGCGAAGGGATCCTCCGCGTCGTAGCTCATGTGGGCCAGCACGCGGACGCGCCGGCCGGGCGCGGATTCGAGTCGCACGGTGAGGGTCCTGTGCACGAACGGGTTCAAGACTGGCCTCCGGGCGGAACAGTGGACGAGAGAGACCAGGTACCCCGATGACGCGGGTGATGCCCTGGCAACCGTTCCGAACGGAAGAGAGCCGGAAGCCGAACGGAAGAACCGAGGAGGAAACGAAGTGGACCGGGACGACATCTGGTCGTACGCACCGCAGAGCGGTCACAGGGAGGGCCAGCGGCTGACGGGGTTCACCGTCGAGGCCGCCGACGGCACGATCGGGCACGTGGACCGGCAGGCCGACGACACCCCCATGCGTCACCTGATCGTCGACACGGGCGTCTGGGTGTTCGGCAGGAGCGTGCTGGTGCCCGCGGGACTCGTCACGCACATCGACAGCGAGGCGCAGAAGATCACCGTGGCGTCCACGCGGGACGAGATCAGGTCGGCCCCCCGCTTCAGGACGGATCGCGAGACCCTCGACACCGCGTACCTGGAGTCGGTCGCCGCCTACCATCTCGGACTGCCGCCGCGGCAGGCCACGTGAGGCGGACGGCCCGGTCGACCTCCTCCGCGACGGTGGGCCGGCGACGCACGGCGATTCCGTCCGCCATGCTTCGGCCCCGAGCGGGTATGCGGGATTCGATGATGAACGACGAACTTGAACCAGTGGGGGCGTCCGGGACCGGGATACGTGCCGGGGCGGCCAGGCTCGAAACGCTCGTGCGGGGCAAGGTGAGGCTCCCGTGTACGGGTGCGGCGTGTACGGGGGCGAGGAAGCGATGAAGCCCGTGGAACGCCGCGTGAGCGCGGACAGCGCCCTTTCCCGCGCGGCCCGCGACACGGACGTCCGGACCGACCCCTTCGCGCCGCGCTCCGCCCCGCGCACCGTCGCTTCGGGCGACGC
>NZ_VJZC01000192.1 GCF_009377185.1 Streptomyces spongiae | reverse complement strand
GAGTCAACCGGTACCCGCCAACCCCCGCCAGGGCGGCCAGAACCCCACCGACCGCGGTCCACACCCACCGGTCGGACCACCAGCCGGAGGCCCACCCGTCGTCGGGTTCGAGCGAGGACAGCACGGCCGTATCCGACTTCTCGTCCCCCTCACTCTCCCCGGTCACGGCGATCCCCGGCACCAGCGGCTCGGCCAGGGAGCCGTCCACCGCCGCCGATCCGCCGACATCCTTCGCGTCGACCCGTATCTCCGCGTTCACCGGCAGACCCAGGTCGGCCGTCCCCAGATCCGTGACCGTCAGCCGGACGTAGTACGTCCCCGGCAGCGGGTCGTTGGCCCACTGCTCCGACCACGCCCGCACCGTGCGCGGCACGCAGGTCAGTTCGACCGAGGCCGCGTCAGCCGCGGCGGTCCGCGTCTGGGCTCCGTACTGACAGGCCTGACGGCGCCGCAGCCCGTCGTACACGTCGATCTGCCAGGTCTCGGCGGCGTGCGTGTCCGGCAGCTTCACCGTCGCCTTGACGGTGGGGCGCTGGCCGGCGTCCGCGGGGAACGACCAGTACAGGTAGTCGCCCGCCGAGCCGCTCGCGGTCGCCGTCTGCCCCTGCTCGATCTCGGTCGCCGTACGGAACGAGGTGCCCGCCTCGGTCGGCGCCCCGCTGTCCTCGGACGCGCTCGGCGACGGCGAGGAGTCGGCGACCGCGGGGGAGACCGCCAGCCCGAACAGGAGCGCCCCGGCGCTCAGCACACGTGTGATGCGCATCAGTTGGTCCTCCAGACCGCGACCCGCCAGCGCGACAGCCAGCCCCAGACGAGACCGGCGAGGAAGCCGGTGAGGATCAGCACGCCGAGCAGCCACCAGCCGCGCCCGAGACCGAAGGAGGCGACATCGCTCGCCGTGTCCGGCCCGTCCACGACGTCGACGGTCAGCTCCAGCGGCAGACCCGGCGTGGTCTTCACCCCGGAGGCCGCTGAGAACGAGTGCGTGACCTGCAGACACACGGTCTCGGCCGCGGGCTTGACGCCGTCCTCCTCGTCGTCGTCCAGTTCGGCCTTCGGATAGCGCAGGCCCGTCGAGATCACGTCGGTCCGGCCGTTGCCCGCCGCCTCGCCGCGCACGATCTCCCGCCCGCGCACGGTCACCGCACGCAGCAGCAGCCCGTACGACGGGTCGACGCGCCGGTCCGCCACGACGCTCACCGAGGCACGCAACTCCTGGCCGGGCAGGACGTCCACGCGGTACCAGCGCTGCTTCCCGAACTCCTCGCGGTCCGTGTAGAGACCGGACTTCAGCGTGGGCGACTTGGCGCACGCGTCGGCCCCCGTCACGTCCTTCGGCACGACCACGGGGTCGGCGGCGCGGTCCACCAACTGGTTGACACGGTCGGTGAGTTCGTCCGTGTGCTCCACTGAGGTGTACGTCCCGCCGGTCGCCTCGGCGATACAGCTGAGCTGGACGCGCATCTTGGCGTTCGGCACCAGGCCGAGCGTGTCGATGGTGAGGCCGATGCCCTTCGCCGCGATCTCGCGGGCCACCTCGCACGGGTCGAGCGGGGCGCAGGTGTCCTCGCCGTCGCTGATCAGCACGATGCGCTTGGAGCCGTCGCCGCCCTCCAGGTCCTCGGCCGCCTTGAGCAGCGCGGGACCGATCGGGGTCCAGCCGGTGGGCGCGAGCGTAGCGACGGCGGTCTTGGCCTCGGTGCGGTCGAGCGGGCCGACCGGATAGAGCTGCGCGGTGTCCTTGCAGCCCGTCTTCCGGTCGTCGCCGGGGTAGTCGGCGCCCAGGGTGCGGATGCCGAGCTGAACGTCCTCCGGGGTCGCGTCCAGCACCTCGTTGAACGCCTGCTTCGCCGCGGCCATCCGCGAGCCGCCGTCGATGTCCCGTGCCCGCATCGAACCGCTGACGTCGAGCACGAGGTCGACCTTGGGTGCGTCCGCTACCGCCGTCTCGTCGGCCAGAGCCGTGGACGGGACGGCGACCCCGGCCGCCAGGGCGGCGAGCAGGGCACAGACGCCCGCCGCCAGCCGTTGTCTTGTGATCATCGGCGGATCTTATTGATCAAAGTGCGCGTGCAACAAAACGGTGCAGCAAGACGGTGCGTGAAGCGGTGCATCAAGACGGTGCGTGAAGCGGTGCGTCAAAGCGGTGTGAGCCCGCGGTCTCGCCGCACGGGCCCCGTCATGTCCCGCCACCTCCCTCGTCGAACAGGCCCGCGAGGCGGGCCCGGTAGAGCGCCGCGATGGTGAAGCCGTCGGTGATCTGCCCGGTGCGCACCATGTCCTCCGCCTCGGCAGGCGACACGGTGATCGCCTGACTGATCCCCTCGGCCTTCTCCAGGGCGCCGAGGCGGTCCACGCGCACGGCGTACAGCTTCACCTGGTGCGCCAGGAGCCCGGTGTCGGGGTGGACCTCACCGAGGGGGATCACCTCCGTTGGGCTCGTGCCCAGTTCCTCGCCGAGCTCCCGGGAGACGTTCTCCTCCCCCGAGGCCCCCGCTTCGCCGAAGCCGCGAGGAACCTCCCAGTGCCGGCTCCGGGTGGCGTGCCGGTGGTGCTCGATCAGTACGACGCCTCCGTCGGGGCCGAGCAGCGGCAGGACCACCACACCGGGGGTCGACGAAGGCGGCGGCAGCAGACGGTTGTAGAGGCCCGTCCGGCCGCCGGGGAAGCGCACCGGATCACGCAGGTGCACGAGGTAGCGGTCGGCGGAGACCACGCCGATCGGCACCGGCCGCAGTGCCGCCCGCAGCCGTTCCCACCACGAGCCCAGCCCGTCGAGGCCCGCCGCCCGCCATGCCGCCCCCGCTCTCGCCCGCCGACGGACCTGCCGGACGAGGGTGGGGTCGGTGATGATCTCGATGCCGTCGGGGTCGTCGCGGAACCATTCGGGCCGGCTTCGGCGCAGCGCCTCGTACGCGTTCACCTGGGGCCTCGCGGAACGTGCACTAGTACTCCAGCAGCTCGTCGTTGTCCTGGGTGGTCGTTGAGGCGGTGGCGCCGGCCGCGGCGCCCGTCGTCTCCTGGTAGCCCGGCAGCCTCCTGACCAGGTCGTGGAACTGGGACCATTCTCGTTCGCTCGCCAGCCGCACGGAGGCGATCTCGCGGGCGAACCGCTGTTCCTGCCGCCCCTCCAGCCGGTTGCGCAGGATCAGCTGGACCGAGCCGCCCACCGACCCCGACACCGCGAGCGGGGCCAGGGCGCCGGTCACCTGCCACATTCCCTCACCACTGATCGTCGTGAACACGGCGGCGCCCAGGGTGACGACCACCTCGACGACGGGACGCCACTTCTTCGGCGTGGCCTGTCTGCGCTCCGTGGCGAGCTTGAGGATCTCCGAGTTGAGCCGGACGTAACGGTCGAAGACCCGGCCGACGGAGTCGTGGAAGGCGCCGGGTTCGGCGGTCAGGGCGCCGAAGGCGTCGACGTAGTCCTTCCAGACGGTGCTCTGCCGCAGCTGCCAGATGTCCGGCAGCGTCAGCGCGCTCACCGCCGACGGCGTCAACTGGTCCTGGACGGCGGCGAACGCCTGCCGCCGCAGGAAGGTGAGTAACTGCTCCGGGTCCTCGACGAAACCATGGGTGACGCGTGCCTCGCGCGCCTCCTGCAGCGCGACGCGCCGGAGGCTGCCGGCCGGGGTGAGGGGGTAACGGTCGAGCGAGTCCGCGAGGTTGACGTTGTAGATGAGGTCCAGGAGCTGCTTTATCTCGGCGGCGAAGGGCTTGTTCCTGTCGTAACGGCCCTCCGCGACGCTGGTCCCCGGCGTGGACACGAACTCTTTGTACAGGACGTTCCGCACGACGGGCTCTCTGCGGACGCTGAGGTCGTTGCTGAAGCCGACGACCTCGCCGAGCCGTCTTCGGAACCGGTCCGTGTCTTCCGGCGCCACGCCGACCTGGGCGGCGAGGATCTCGGTGTCCTTGGCCGTCAGCCCCTGGACCTTCTCCGTGAACGGCTGGAACAGCCGGGTCCGAGTGTGCTCCTTGTTCGCCCGGTCGTTCTCGGGGTCGTCCCACGACATGCGTACGCACCGCACCCGGTCCCCGGACCGCATGGTGTCCAGGGTGTCCTGCCAGGCGGTGAAGCCGTCGCGCCGCGTGTCCAGATAGGCGGGCGGCTCCTCGGCGGGGTGCCGTTCGTTGAGCAGGAACGGCACGAGGGCCCCCGAGGCGAGCAGCCGCTGGTGCGCCGTGCGGGACTCGTCGCCTTCGGTCAGATCGCAACTGATCGCGTCGTTGTTGTAGAAGTACGCGCGGTTGATCACGACCTGGCTGGCGTTGATGAGGCTGCGGAAGTACTCGGCCCGTACCTCCTTGCGCCGCTGTTCCCCGACTTCGTCCAGAGACCTGCCGCGGTCGATCATCTTCTTCGCGAGCCGACCCGGCACCCACTGGTTGTCCAGTGACTGCGCGATCACTGCCCCGGGGTCCAGTTGATCCGGGCGGATGGGCGTCATCAGGTCGTCGATGTCGTCGACGTCGCTCATGTGTCTCCAGGATGCTTGTTCCGCCTCGGATCCATAGAGGTACACCGCCGACGGAGGCTGAGGGACCGAATTTCCCACGGTCCGGGGCGCATTCAGGGGGCGCACATGACCGCGCACAGGGCGCACACGGCCGTTCCAGGGGTCAGTGAGGCTCGGGAGCGGTGCGCAGGGGGTTGTCGAGGGCGGCCCAGATGTCCCCGGGGCGGTCGGGGGACAGCCTCATCAGCGTCAACGCCTTCGTGGGCAGGGGCTCTTCGAGCAGGGCGACGAGATCCGGGGTGCGTGTGAGGTGTGGTGTCGCCGCCTCGAGTGCCGTCCGCAAGGCACCGCCCGACCCCGCCACGGCCGCCAGTCCCCCCGCCACCAGCGACCCGAACAGCTTGCGTCGTAGCGCGGTCACGTCGTCCGTGACGATTCGGCCGGTCAGCTCCGGGGGCGCGATGCCGTGGTGGGCCAGACGCGCGGGACTGACCCGGATGTCGGCCAGGTCGCGGTAGACGAGCCGGAGTGGAGCGCCCGTCGGGGACAGCACCACGAGCAGGTTCTGGCCGTGCGCCTCCAGGGCCACGCCCAGGTCGAGCAGCCGGAGGCAGACCGTGAGGGCGAGACGCGTGAAGTCGGCCAGCCAGGAGGGGGACTGCGGCAGGGCGGTCGTCGCCAGGGCCGCCACCGGGACGACCCGCTCACCGCTGCCCGCGTCCACGTACACCTCCGGCGACTCGCGTACGACCGCCGCCAGGTCCGGGGAGCCGCTGGTGACCGCGCCGAGGGTACGGGTGACGTGCAGCAGACCGTCCGTGCGGGCGGAGATGCCCGCCATGAAGGCCGAGACCGTGGCCGACGTCTCGATCGAGTAGACCGAGATGTCCCGCACGGAGGAGGTCAGCCGGGCGCTCAGCGCGGTCTTGACGTGCGGGCCGCCGTCGGGGAGCGCGAGGGTCCGCAGCGACATCAGCGGATGCGCCGGAACGCCGTCCCGCACAGGGCACTTGAGTACGTGGTCGGCCTGCCAGGGGTGCACCGGAATCAGCACCCGCCCTCCCGCACGGAACCGCTCCGGCCAGTCGCCCACGACGAGACAGTCGTCCGCCTCCGCCAGCCCGAGCGGTACGACCGGCCGGTGCTCCGGCGAGAACGCGAGCTGTTCCGCCGCCGAAAAGCCGGGCCGGGAACGGCAGTTGGGGTGGAAGGGGTGCCCGTCGACGACCCGCTGCTCCCACTCCCGGCTCTCCACCGGTTCGGGTGCGTCGGGCGGCTGGTTCGCGCGGGACAGTGCCAACGAGGCGACACTGTGGTCGAGTTCAGCCGCGAAGGCCGGACCGTGGGGGAGGGTCAGGTCCTTTGTCAGCCGTGCCGGCCGGTCGTACGGCCTGCCGTCGAGCCGGACCTCGGTGGCGTACGCGTCGGTCGCGTACGGGTCCGCGTACGGGCCGTGCAGCCGGCGTCCGTCGGTCAGGTGCAGCGTGAGGCCGTCGCGTCCGGGCTCCTGGCGGGCTATCCACGGCAGCGGCTCGTGCACGAGCGCGCGCCACAGCCGCGTCAGGACGGCCGCGCGGGCGCCGGGGAGCGCGTCCGCGTACGGCGACGCGAGGTCGGGCCGTACGACGGCGAGTTCGTCGGCGAGCGCGGCCTCGGCCTCGGGCGAGGGAAGACGGTGCACGGGCGGGCTCCTCGGGTACGGAAACGGTGCGGGGGCGGCGGACGACGACGACCGGGACGGCTTCGCGCCCGCGTACACAGACCCACGTACAGACCTACATACTGATCACCAGAGCACCGTAGGGAACGAATGGACGCCGTGGACGCCAAGGATCCCAGGGACGACGTCGCCACGGCGGCGGACGCGTACGCCGCCGCGCCGCTGCTCAACTGTCTGTTGCGGGAGGTGGGCGAGCGCGTCGAGCCGAACGTGTACCGGCTGCGGGCCAGTGGCCGCCTGCTGCGGGTGCGCGGCAGTCGCCGTCCCACAGGCCCCGAGGTGCACGCCGACGGCGCCTGGCACCCCCTCACCCACGCCGAACTGGTCAAGCTCACTGCCGAGGAACTTTGCCGCCACACCGGCCTGTCCAACTCCGAGCTGCCCGCCGAGATGCTCGACAGCCGGGGCGCGGTGGCCGCCCTCCTCACGGCCCGCGCCCACGCCACGGCTCCCACGGACCCGTACCTGCGCTCCGAACAGTCCCTCGTCACCGGGCACCCCCACCACCCCGCACCCAAGGCCCGCGGCGGCGGCCCGGTCGCGGCCTGGCTGCCGTACGCGCCCGAGGCGTACGCCGCCTTCCCGCTGACGCTGCTGGGCGTGCGCGAGGACACGGTCGTGGAGGAGGGGGACACCACGGCCCTGGACAGCTACGGGGCCGCGCCGTCCGGTTACCGCCTGCTGCCCGCCCACCCCTGGCAACTCGACCTCGTCGCACGGGAGTTGGCGCCCGCCTTCGCGGACGGCCGACTCGTCCGGCTGGGGCGCACACCCGGCCGGGTCGCGCCCACGGCGGCGATCCGCACGGTGTACGCCCCCGAGGCCGACCACTTCCTCAAGTTCAGCCTGGACGTGCGCATCACCAACGACGTGCGCCGGCTGTGGCGCCACGACCTGCTGAAGCTGCGCCGTACGGACAGGGCGGCTGCCACGGCGTTCGCCGAACTGCCGGGCGGCTGGCTGAGCGACCGCGGCTACCGCACCGCCGACTTCGCCTTCGAGGAACTCGCCGTCCTCGTCCGCGACGGCCTGGGCGCTCACCTCGCCCCCGGTGCGACACCGCTCCTCGCTGCCGCCCTCACCGAGGACTTCGACGGCAACCCGCTCGACCGGACCACCGACCCGGGCGCCTGGTGGGAGGCGTACCTGCGCGCCGTCGTACCCCCGGCCCTGGGCGCCTTCCACGACCACGGCGTCGTCCTCGAAGCCCACCTCCAGAACACCGTGATCGCCGTCGACACCGACGGCACACCCGCCCAGGCCCTGTTCCGTGACGCGGAGGGCGTGAAGCTCGTACCGGACGTCACGCGCGCGGCGGGCTGGGAGCGCCTGGTGTACTGCCTGGTGGTCAACAACCTGCTGGAGATCGCGGAAGCGGTCGCTGAACGCCACCCGTCCGTCCACCTCTGGCCCGCCGCACGCCGCGAGCTGGCCCGTCACCGGAGGATCCCCGAGATCGCCGGTCTGCTCGCCTCGCCCGCCCTCCCCGGCAAGACGAACCTGCTGCTGCGCTGGACGGGGGCGGACGGCGCGGACGCCCGCTACCTGCCCCTGCGCAACCCCCTCCGCGGCGCGTGAATGCCGGTGGGTTCGGCGAACGCCTGTTCCACGACGAACGGCACAGGCCTCCAAGTGGTCCGGCCGAGGAGCCCACGCACCGATTCCACGTCCTGCGGTAGGCCCAGCCGGCGTATCTCCCCCTCGGCGTCGCCGTCCGTGGAGCAGACGATGCCCGCCTCGACGCCGTCCCGGTGAACCACGGCCGGCAGATCGCCGCGGAGGCTCCTCGCCCGCCGCTCCGCGTCGCGCCGTACGTCGGCCAGCGACATGGCGGCGATCGCGAACCCGAGCACGACCGTGAAAGCGACGACGAGCAGCATCGCATGCCACGGAAATCCCCAGATGAGCCCACAGACGAGCAGGAGCGCCGTCCCGCCCCCTCCGATGACCGCACCCGTTATCAGCGTTTCCCGCTCATCGTCCATACCGGTGGGTTCGGCGAAATGGGTGTTTTACAGTGGCCGGTGTGCTGCGCGAAGTGACCGGCGTTCGATACGTGACCCCCCTGCGGACGGGCGGCTCCGTCCCCGGAGTCGTCGAGGCCGACGACCTGGGGACCTATGTCGTGAAGTTCACCGGCTCCGCGCAGGGCCGCAAGGCGCTGGTCGCCGAGGTGATCGTCGGTGAGCTGGCACGGGCCCTCGGCCTGCGCTTCCCCGAGCTGGTCCTCGTGCACTTCGACCCGGAGATCGCCGCGCACGAGCCCCACCAGGAGGTGAGGGACCTGCTGAACGCCAGCACGGGTCTCAACCTCGGCATGGACTACCTGCCGGGCGCCAAGGACTTCACCCCGGAGGTCTCCAAGACGTTCCCGGTCGACCCGCTGGAGGCCGGCCGGATCATCTGGCTGGACGCCCTCACCGCCAACGTGGACCGCACGACCCACAGCTCGAACCTCATGGTCTGGCCCACGTTCGGCATCGCGCCCCCACGCCTGTGGCTCATCGACCACGGTGCCGCCCTCGTCTTCCACCACCGCTGGAACACGTCGGCGCCCGACAAGACCTATGACTTCCGCCACCACGCGCTGGGCCACTACGCCCCCGACACCCGCGCGGCCGACGCCGAGCTCGCGCCCCGCGTGACCGACGAGCTGCTGCGCGAGGTGACGGCGGAGGTCCCCGACGCCTGGCTGGCCGACGACCCCGGCTTCGCGACGCCCGACGAGGTCCGCGCCGCGTACGTGGACTACCTCTCCGCGCGCGTGAAGGCGTCCGCGACCTGGCTGCCCACGGACTTCCCCAGCCGCGAGGAACTGGCCGCCGAGAACGTCCTCCGCGCGGCGAAGACACAGCGAGGCCGCCCGGACTGGCTCAAGCAGGTCCCCGACCTGCACGGCAAGCCGGCGGCGGAACAGGATGGGTCGGTGCACTTCGGATGACGGACACGACGACGGACACGACGACGGCGCCCCAGCACGTCCAGATCGAGTACTGCACACAGTGCCGCTGGCTCCCGCGCGCCGCCTGGCTGGCGCAGGAGCTGCTCACGACCTTCGAGGCCGAGCTGGCAGACCTGTCCCTGAAGCCCGGCACGGGCGGAGTCTTTGTCGTGCGCGTCAACGACGAGGTGGTCTGGGACCGCCGGGAACAGGGCTTCCCCGAGCCGACGGCCGTGAAGAAGGCCGTACGCGACCGAGTGGCCCCGGGAAAGTCCCTGGGCCACTCGGAGCGAACGGCGAGCGCGGACTGACTCAGCCCTTGAGCTGCTCGTACGCCGGCAGCGTCAGGAAGGCCGCGTAGTCCTCGTCGAGGGAGACCTTCAGCAGCAGGTCGTGGGCCTGCTGCCAGTTACCGGCGGCGAAGGCCTCCTCGCCGAGTTCGGCCTTGAGGTTCTCGAGTTCCTCGGCGGCGACCTTGCGGGCCAGCTCCGGCGTGGCCTTCACGGATTCTCCGTCGTGCTCGAACTCGACGCCTGCGTTGATCCACTGCCAGATCTGGGAGCGGGAGATCTCGGCGGTGGCCGCGTCCTCCATCAGGTTGAAGATCGCGACGGCCCCGAGGCCGCGCAGCCAGGCCTCGATGTAGCGGATGCCGACCTGGACGGCGTTGACCAGACCCGCGTACGTCGGCTTCGCGTCCAGCGAGTCGACGGCGATCAGGTCGGCCGCCTTCACGTCGACGTCCTCGCGGAGGCGGTCCTTCTGGTTCGGCCTGTCGCCGAGGACCCGGTCGAAGGACTCCATGGCGATCGGGACCAGGTCGGGGTGGGCGACCCAGGAGCCGTCGAAGCCGTCGTTCGCCTCGCGGTCCTTGTCGGCGCGCACCTTCTCGAAGGCGACCTTGTTGACCTCGGCGTCCCGGCGGGACGGGATGAACGCCGCCATGCCGCCGATCGCGTGGGCGCCGCGCTTGTGGCAGGTGCGGACGAGGAGTTCGGTGTACGCCCGCATGAACGGGGCCGTCATCGTCACCGCGTTGCGGTCCGGGAGGACGAACTTCGCTCCGCCGTCACGGAAGTTCTTGACGATGGAGAACAGGTAGTCCCAGCGGCCGGCGTTCAACCCGGAGGCGTGGTCGCGGAGTTCGTAGAGGATCTCCTCCATCTCGTACGCGGCCGTGATCGTCTCGATGAGGACGGTGGCGCGGACGGTGCCCTGCGGGATGCCCACGTAGTCCTGCGCGAAGACGAACACGTCGTTCCAGAGGCGGGCCTCCAGGTACGACTCCGTCTTCGGGAGGTAGAAGTACGGGCCCTTGCCGAGGTCCAGCAGGCGCTGGGCGTTGTGGAAGAAGTACAGGCCGAAGTCGACGAGCGCGCCGGGGACCGGGGTGCCGTCGGCGTCGACGAGGTGGCGCTCGTCGAGGTGCCAGCCGCGCGGGCGCATGACGACCGTCGCCAGCTCCTCGCCCGGCCGCAGGGCGTACGACTTGCCGGTGCGCTCGTCCGTGAAGTCGATGTTCCGGGTGTACGCGTCGGCCATGTTCACCTGGCCGAGGACCACGTTCTCCCACGTCGGGGCCGAGGCGTCCTCGAAGTCCGCGAGCCACACCTTCGCACCCGAGTTGAGGGCGTTGATGGTCATCTTGCGGTCGGTGGGGCCGGTGATCTCGACGCGGCGGTCGTTCAGGGCGTCCGGCGAGGGGGCCACCTTCCACGAGTCGTCCGCGCGGATCGCGGCGGTCTCCGGGAGGAAGTCGAGCGTGGAGGTGCGGGCGATCTCGGCGCGGCGCTCCCCACGGCGGGCGAGGAGCTCGTCACGCCGGGGCGTGAACAGCCGGTGCAGCTCGGCCACGAAGGCGAGGGCCGCGTCGGTGAGGACCTCCTCCTGCCGGGGCAGGGGCTCGGCGTCGACGATGGCCAGCGAGGACGGCGCTGGTGCGGACATGACCTGTCACTTCCTTCAGCGAGCTGACGTGAGTACTCCGCGGCACCGGGTGCCAGGGGCATCGGATGCGGCTGACGACGCCTGGCCGGCGGGTCAGGTGCTTCTGGTCAGTGGATACTAGTTTCCTCATGGTGGAAGTTCAATTATCTGTTGACGTCGAGATGCTCCAGATCGAGGGGTCGTGGCGCTCCGTGCCACCCCGCTCACTCAAGGTGGACCAGGTCGCTCTCCGTGTCGATGTCGTACGGCCGCGCCACGTCCGCGCACTCGACGAGAACCACCTCGTCGTTGTGGGTCTTCAGATAGGCGCGTGCGCCTCGGTCCCCGGTCGCGGTCGCGGCGATGCCCTCCCAGTGGGCGGCGCCGAAGAGCACGGGGTGCCCCCTCTCCCCGTCGTACGCGGCCGCCGCGAGCGACCTCTCCGACCCGTACGCGGCGAGCACGCGGGCCACCGCCGCCGGTCCGATCCCCGGCTGGTCGACCAGGGAGACCAGCACGGCCTTGGTGTCCGTACCGGCCAGTGACTCCAGTCCCGCCCGCAGTGAGGACCCCATGCCCTGTTCCCACTCCGGGTTGTCGACAAGCGTGCAGCCGGGCAGCGCGGCGCGCTCGCGCACCGTGTCCGCCTCGGCGCCGAGCACCACATGGATCCGGGAGCAGCCGCCCGCGCGCAGCACTCCGGCCGCGTGTTCGACGAGAGGGTGCCCCCGGTGGGGCAGGAGTGCCTTGGGGCGGCCCCCGAGGCGTCGTCCGCCGCCCGCGGCCAGCAGCAGCCCGGCGACGTGGTGTTGGGCATCCGTCATGCCCCCTGCATACCCGACACGGCCCCCGCGCGCCCCGAAACCCCTGTGAGCGGTCCGATGTCCAAGGGCTGAATTTCCGTCCGCATGGTGGCGCCCACGGTGTGCGGTGGCGTTTACTGGCCCGCATCTCCGGGCGACTGACCAACGCCGGGGAGCGCTGGGCCGTACGAGGACGTACTCGCGCACAACGGCGTGCGAGGGGGGAGAGCTGTGTTGCGGAGCTTGGGGCAGAGGCCAGTGACCGGCAGCGACGACGACCCGAGAGTGGCGGAACTGAAGTCCGCCGTGTCCCGGCTGCGCCGTGAACTCGCCGCGCATCCCGTGGAGTTCCCCGACCGGGCGATAGCCGAGGACGAGCTCGCGGCTCTCGCCGCGATGGCCGTCAGCGGGATGCCCGAGATTCCGCGCCTGCGTCGCTCTCTGCTGCTGATCGCGGGGTCGATCGGTTCGGTCAGCGCGCTGGCGAGGGGGCTGGCGGACGTACGGAACGCGGTGGAGCTGTTCGGGGAGCCGCCGCGGAGGTGATCGGCGGAGGTTTTTCCTCGCCCCCGCGCTCGCCAGCGCCTCCGACAACTCCACGGCGACCTGCTGCAGCACCGGCACGACCCGCTCGGTCGTCGCGTCCGTCACCCGCCCCGCGGGACCCGAGATGGAGATCGCCGCGGCGGTGGGGGAGTCGGGCACGGAGACGGCCAGACAACGAACCCCGATCTCCTGCTCGTTGTCGTCGACGGCGTACCCGAGACGGCGTACGTCCTCAAGCGCGGCCAGGAAACCATCGGCCGTGGTGATCGTCTTCTCCGTGGCGGCTGGCATACCCGTACGGGAAAGAAGCGCCCGCACCTCCGCGTCCGGAAACCCCGCGAGCAGCGCCTTGCCCACACCCGTGGAGTGCGGCAGCACCCGCCGCCCCACCTCGGTGAACATGCGCATCGAGTGCTTGGACGGCACCTGCGCCACGTACACGATCTCGTCGCCGTCCAGCAGCGCCATGTTCGCCGTCTCACCGGTCTCTTCGACCAGCCGGGCGAGGTAGGGGCGGGCCCAGGTGCCCAGCAGCCGGGACGCGGACTCGCCGAGGCGGATCAGACGGGGGCCGAGCGCGTACCGCCGGTTGGGCTGCTGACGGACGTAGCCGCAGGCCACCAGCGTGCGCATCAGCCGGTGGATCGTGGGCAGTGGCAGCCCGCTGCTCGCGGAGAGCTCGCTGAGCCCCACCTCGCCGCCGGCATCCGCCATCCGCTCCAGCAGATCGAAGGCACGCTCGAGGGACTGGACGCCACCATTCGCGGAGGACGGCTTGTCGGAGGTGCTGGCGCTCGACGTCGGCACGGCGCGTTCCTTTCGGCTGGCAGGCAGGGCGACAGCCTACCCGCGAGTTCCGTTCCGCCTTGCTCAGAGAAATTACCTTCTGCCTACTGGAATCTTAATTCCATTGTGTGGAAACGTACAGGGCGAGGAGAGAAGGGTGCACAGTGGGCCAAGGACCTCTTGACGCTCCTGTCGGCGGAGTGAAAACTCCCTCAACAGATCGTTGAAAGCCCTGGTGTGAGAGGGCGCGAGAGAGGGGTCAGGGTGTCCGAGGACGGAGGGAACGAAGTGGAGTCGGTGCTGCGTTCGACGCGCGTGATCACCCCCGAGGGGACCCGCGCCGCCTCGGTCGCGGTCGCCGGAGGCAGGATCACGGCCGTGCTGCCGTACGACACGGAGGTGCCGGCCGGAGCCCGGCTGGAGGACTTCGGCGACGACGTCCTGCTGCCCGGACTCGTCGACACCCATGTGCACGTCAACGACCCGGGCCGCACCGAGTGGGAGGGCTTCTGGACCGCGACACGCGCGGCGGCGGCCGGCGGCATCACCACCCTCGTCGACATGCCCCTCAACTCCCTTCCGCCGACCACGACGGTCGACCACCTCCGTGCGAAGCGGGAGGTCGCCGCGGCCAAGGCGCACATCGACGTGGGCTTCTGGGGCGGCGCGCTCCCCGACAACGTCAAGGACCTGCGGCCGCTGCACGACGCGGGCGTCTTCGGCTTCAAGGCGTTCCTGTCGCCGTCGGGCGTCGACGAGTTCCCGGAGCTCGACAAGGAACAACTGGACCGGTCGATGGCGGAGATCGCCGGATTCGGCGGACTGCTGATCGTCCACGCCGAGGACCCCCACCACCTCGCGGCGGCCCCGCAGCTGGGCGGTCCGAAATACGCCGACTTCCTCGCCTCACGCCCGCGCGGCGCCGAGGGCACGGCCATCACCACCCTCCTCGCACAGGCGAGGCGGCGGGACGCCCGTGTGCACGTACTCCACCTGTCGTCGAGTGACGCGCTGCCGCTGATCGCCCAGGCCAAGCGCGACGGCGTACGCGTCACGGTGGAGACCTGCCCGCACTACCTGACCCTGACGGCCGAGGAAGTCCCGGACGGCGCCAGCGAGTTCAAGTGCTGCCCGCCCATCCGCGAGGCCGCCAACCAGGACCTGCTCTGGCAGGCGCTGGCCGACGGCACGATCGACTGCGTGGTCACCGACCACTCCCCGTCCACGGCCGACCTCAAGACCGGCGACTTCGCCACCGCCTGGGGCGGCATCTCCGGCCTCCAGCTCAGCCTGTCGGCGGTGTGGACCGAGGCACGGAAGCGGGGTCACGATCTTCAGGACGTGGTCCGCTGGATGTCGACGCGTACGGCGCACCTGGTGGGCCTGGACGACCGCAAGGGCGCCATCGCGGTGGGCCGGGACGCCGACTTCGCCGTCCTCGCGCCCGACGAAACCTTCACCGTCGACCCCGCGGCCCTCCAGCACCGCAACCGTGTCACGGCGTACGCCGGCCGGACCCTGTACGGCGTGGTCAGGTCCACCTGGCTGCGCGGCGAACGCATCGTCGCGGACGGCCGGTTCACCGACCCGAAGGGCCAACTCCTCACCCGACCCTCCTGATCCCCGCTCCGCACCCGCGGCGGCCGACTCCGAAAGGCAGACCTGATCACAGTGACGGCGACACCCAGCTTCACCGGCGACGCGAACCCCTACGGAGGCGGTGACCCCTACGCGGACTACCGCACCGCCGACTTCCCCTTCACCCACCACGCCGACCTCGCCGACCGCCGGCTCGGTGCCGGAGTCGTCGCCGCCAACGACGAGTTCTTCGCCCAGCGAGAGAACCTCCTCGTGCCCGAGCGTCCCGAGTTCGATCCCGAGCACTTCGGGCACAAGGGCAAGATCATGGACGGCTGGGAGACGAGGCGGCGCCGCGGCGCGTCGGCGGGCCATCCGTGGCCGACGGCCGAGGACCACGACTGGGCGCTGATCCGGCTGGGCGCGCCGGGCGTCATCCGGGGCATCGTGGTCGACACGGCCCACTTCCGCGGCAACTACCCGCAGGCGGTGTCGGTGGAGGGCGTCTCGTTCCCCGGCACCCCGTCCCCGGAGGAGCTCCTGGCGGACGACGTGAAGTGGACGACACTCGTCCCCCGTACGCCGGTGGGGGGCCACGCGGCCAACGGCTTCGCCGTGTCCGTCGAGCAGCGCTTCACGCACCTGCGCCTGAACCAGCACCCCGACGGGGGCATCGCGCGCCTGCGGGTCCACGGTGAGGTCGTCCCGGATCCCGCGTGGCTAGCGGCCCTCGGTACGTTCGACGTCGTGGCCCTGGAGAACGGCGGCCAGGCGGAGGACGCGTCGAACCTCTTCTACTCGCCCGCCACGAACTCCATCCAGCCGGGGCGGGCGCGGGTGATGCACGAGTGCTGGGAAACGCGGCGGCGTCGCGACCAGGGGCACGACTGGATCAGTTACTGTCTGGCCGCGCAGTCCGAGATCCGTGCGATCGAGATCGACACGGCGTATCTGAAGGGGAACGCGGCGGGGTGGGCGTCGGTGTCGGTACGGAACGGCGACGACGGTGAGTGGGTGGAGGCCCTCCCGCGCACCCGCCTCCAGCCCGACACGAACCACCGGTTCGTCCTCTCCGCGCCGGTCGTCGCCACGCATGCGCGCGTCGACATCTATCCCGACGGGGGGATCTCGCGGCTGCGCCTGCACGGTTCGCTGACGGAGGAGGGGGTGGCGGGGTTGTTGGCGCGGCACCAGGAACTGGGC
>NZ_VJZC01000191.1 GCF_009377185.1 Streptomyces spongiae | reverse complement strand
GCCAACTGCCCGAGCGGGGCGCCGTCGGCGTCGGGCGGCAGGGGCTTGCCGGTCACCAGGGACGCATCGGCGCCGAAGGGCTGCGAGACGGAGGACGACTCCGCCAGGATCATCCGGAACGGAGCGTCCAGCAGTTCCCCGTACAGATCCCCGGCCACGGCCCGCGCATGGTCCGGCTCCCCGGCCAGCAGCATGCGCAGCACGGCGGCCCCGATCCGCTGCTCGGCCGCGTGCAACGACCTCGACCGCGCCGTAGTCAGCGTCAGCAGCGCTATGGCCGAGTGCAGGGCGTACCGCTCGGCGGTCCCCAGCGCGGCGGCAGTCCCCACGGCGAGCGCGGCCCGGGACCGGCGCCCGGTCCCGAGGGAGTGCAGCTCGACCCGGTCGGCGCCACCGCCGCCGTCACCGTCCTCACCTCCGACCACCGCGCTCGCCGGCGCGGGCCGCTCCCGCAGCCGCTCGACGTCCGCGGTGAGCCGGGTGGCCCGCCGCCCGGCCCACTCGGGCGCGGTCGCCACCACGGCGCCCGAGGCGTCGTACAGCGCGGCCCACCCGTCGACCTGCGAGGCGAGCGCGGCGAGCAGGCCCTCGGGCGCGTCGTTCAGCGCCTGCTTGGTGAGTTCGCGCTGTGCCGCGAACCCCGCGGTCACGGCCTGGTACTGGTCGGCGGCTATCGCGGCGGAGACCGCCTTGCTGATGGCGAGGAACGGTGTGCGCCGCGGCACCTCCAGCAGCGGCAGCCCCTCGCTCTCGGCCGCGTCGACGAGCGCCTCGGGCACCTGCTCGTAGTTCACCCCGACGGCGAACCCGAGTCCGACGACCCCGGCCCCCACCAGCCGCTTCACATACCGCCGCATCGCCTCGGGGTCCTCCGCGTCCAGCTTGAGCGCGGTGATCAGCAGCAGCTCCCCGCCCTCCATGTACGGCACGGGGTCGGCGAGCTCGCTCACATGGGCCCAGCGGACGGGTACGTCCAGCCGGTCCGCGCCGGCGCGCACGGTCAGCTTGAGCGCGGAGTGGTGGACGAGCGAGACGAGGGTGGGGGGCATGAGGCCTTCAGGTGTTCACAGAATCTTCGACAGAATCTTCGTTACCACGGACAGGTCCCTCAATGATCACAAGCAATGATCACAAAGGGTGTGATCTTTTGTCCGCGTTGTATGAACACCCTATGCCGACTCGGCCGGTCCGTACCGGTCAGCTCCCCAGCTCCACCAGCAGCGGCGGCGCGTGCTCCCCCTTCACGTCCGTCAGCGACAGCACCGCGTGCCCCGGCGGCACCGAGTGCGCCAGCTCGGACGCGGACCACCGCTCCCGCTCGACCTGCCGCACGGTCACCGCGTCCGTGGTCACCGCCTTGCCCGTCACCAGCTTGCGCAGGGCGTGCATGGCCCGGGTCATGGGCTGGTCGGCGAAGACCGTGTGCTTGGCGACCTCCGTCGTCTCCACCCACTCGGTGCCCCAGGCCTGCGCGAACCGGCTGCCGTCCCAGGTGGTGACGCCGGAGAACGCCATACGGCAGCCGACGGCACCGTAGAGCGGACCGTGCAGCGCCTCGGGAACGTCCCCCACGCTCCGCAGGGCCAGCAGCACGCCCGCGTTCTGCGACCGCAGCCGCTGGATGCAGCGCACCGACTCAGGTGTGACCGTCCCGGTCGCGTCGTCCAGGACCAGGCCGACGAAGTGGTCGCGCCTGCCTTCCCGTACGACCGCGTGGAACTGCGCGAGCACCAGCCGGGTGATCAGCCGGGCGGCCTCCTCGTGGCCCCGCTCGGGGAGGTCGATACGGACGCGGAGGGGGTGGTGGGCGACGGCGCGCAGGGAGAAGGCGCGGTGGGCGCTGCCGCCGCCGAAGAACTCCGCGAACACCGGCCGGGTCAGCAGCGCCAGCCGGTCGGCGAGGGCGCGGGCCGGGTCGCCCGGCGCTCCCGCCTGCCGGATGCGCGCGTCCAGTTCACGGCGCATGACCTCGTCCCCGGCGAGCGCCTCCCGCAGCGCGGTAAGCGCGTCCGGCTCGCCCTCCAGGAGTTCGCGCAGCTCCGGCAGGGTGGGGAAGCGGTTGTGCACGGCACGGTAGGGGCCGAGCAGTTGGGCGAGCGCGGTGACGGCGCTCCGCCCGCCGTCCGCGTCGAGGTCGCCGACCAGAGCCTCCGCGAGGATCGCGGCCGCCTCGTCGGGATCCTCGGACTCCGCGTACGGGTCCAGGTCGTGGATCGACGCCGGGTCCCCGATCCGTACGATCACGTCGAACGCGGAGTCGGAACCGAGCGGGCTCCCGGCGGCCGACACCGCGACGACCGCGCACCGCCCGGTGAGCGCCTGGAGTGTCAGTGCCTCGGTCACCGGCTCGATCAGGGTCCGGCTCTTGCCCGAGCCGGACGGGCCGACCGCGAGCAGCGAGGTGCCGAGCACGTCCGGGCCGAGGGCGGCGCCCGCGTCGTGGAAGGGGAGCGGCACACGCTCCGCGGCCACCCACCGGCCGATGCGCACCTGGCCCGCGAGGAGGTCGTGCCGCGCGGTACGGCCGGGCAGGTCGCGGGCGCCGGAGGGGTGCGTCCAGGCGGCGCCCGCCTGACGCAGGACGGTGTCCCGGAAATCCGCCTGCCCGCCGTCGCGCCGGGCCGCGGCCCACGCACGCGTGACGCGCGCACAGTCGACGTCGTTCATACGATCGGCCGCGACCTCGGCGGTCAGCAGCTCGGCCGCCTCCTGCTGGCCGGCGTCCCGCAGCTCGGGCCAATGGGCACGGGGGCGCCGCACGGCCTTCGTGGTGGCGGGGGTCGCGGCGGCGCGGCGGGCGCCGAGTCGTTCCTTCGCGTACGGCCACCAGCCGCCGACGCGGGCGAAGGGCCAGACGACCAGGACCATGACGGCCCCGTGGAGCGTGTACACGAAGAGAGCTGACAGGTCGTAACTGTTGAAGATCAGCACGGCCAGGGAGTCCAACGGCGCGACGATCGGCAGCGGATCCCAGCCGACGCCCGGGAAGGAATCGGGGAAGACGAGGCTGAGTGCCGCGAGGGCCAGGAGGGCGGAGAGCAGAGCACGCAGGGGCTGGGGCTTGCGGCCGATGACATGGCGGAGGATGGCGGGCCAGCTGCCCAGTCGGCTCAAGGCCAAGGTGAGGAGAAGGAAGAAGGCACCGTCGTAGACCACCAGCGCGTGCAGGCCCGGTTCCTTCACGGCTTGGTCGTCGAACCTCCTGGGCCACAGCGAGGCGGGCTGCCACCAGTCGTTCGGCGTGAACAGCCGCAGGACGGAGTGCTGGTACGGGAGGGCACCGCGTACCCAGAAGGACCACACCACCAGTGCCACGAGGAGCGGGATCAGCGCGCCGGCGATGGTCACCAGAGCCAACCGCTCCGGTTCCTTCCTGTCGGTCGGGGGGCGGTAGCCGTACCGCCAGATGCCGGGCCGGGTGGCCGGCCGTGCCGCGTTGAGCCAGTCGGCGGTGGTCGACGAGGGCGCTGGAGCCTGCTCCGGCGCGGGCGGCACCCCTGGTGGCTGCCTCGGCCGCGGCGGCACCGCAGAGCGCTCCTGCGGCCCCGCCGGACGCGGTACGGGGTTCGCGTGCGTACCCCGGGCGTCCTGCGTCCCGTCGCTGTCCATCGCCCTTGCCCCCTGACCAGCCGTTCCGTCCACCATCAGCGAGTCAATCTAACTCCCTCGCCTGGGGAGTTCACCGTTTACGCGGCCGGGGTGCGCATCCGTGCCCCCCCTGCGCCTCTTAGTCCACCACGGACAACCGGACGCGCCGACAACGCCCACATGGAGCATGCCCAGCCCCGCTCCCCCGTCCTAGCCTGCGAGAAAGGAAGGCAAGCGTCCGAAAACGCCGCCGCGCGTCGGAGCGGACCACCGAACATCGCCGAAACAACGCAGAACACCGCCGTACGCAAGACCATCAGGGAGCCCCTCATGACCGCAGTTCCGCAGGAGCGCCGCGTCGTCACCGCCATCCCCGGCCCGAAGTCGCAGGAGTTGCAGGCCCGTCGCACCGCCGCGGTCGCGCAGGGCGTGGGCTCCGTGCTGCCCGTGTTCACGGCGCGGGCGGGCGGCGGCATCATCGAGGACGTCGACGGCAACCGGCTCATCGACTTCGGCTCCGGCATCGCGGTGACGAGCGTCGGCGCCTCCGCCGAGGCCGTCGTACGCCGGGCCACCGCGCAGCTCGCCGACTTCACCCACACCTGTTTCATGGTCACGCCGTACGAGGGGTACGTGGAGGTCGCCGAGGCGCTCGCCGAGCTCACCCCGGGCGATCACGCCAAGAAGTCGGCCCTGTTCAACAGCGGCGCCGAGGCCGTGGAGAACGCCGTCAAGATCGCGCGCTCCTACACCGGGCGCCAGGCGGTCGTCGTGTTCGACCACGGCTACCACGGCCGGACGAACCTCACCATGGCGCTGACCTCGAAGAACATGCCGTACAAGCACGGTTTCGGCCCGTTCGCGCCCGAGGTGTACCGGATGCCGCTGGCGTACGGCTACCGCTGGCCGACCGGCCCGGAGAACGCGGGCCCGGAGGCCGCCGCGCAGGCGATCGACCAGATCACCAAGCAGATCGGCCCGGAGAACGTGGCCGCGATCATCATCGAGCCGGTGCTCGGCGAGGGCGGCTTCATCGAGCCGGCGAAGGGCTTCCTGCCGGCGCTCAGCGAGTTCGCCGGCGACCACGGCATCGTGTTCGTCGCGGACGAGATCCAGTCCGGCTTCTGCCGTACGGGCCAGTGGTTCGCCTGTGAGGACGAGGGCATCGTCCCGGACCTGATCACCACGGCGAAGGGCATCGCGGGCGGTCTGCCGCTCGCCGCCGTGACCGGTCGCGCCGAGATCATGGACGCCGCGCACGCCGGCGGCCTCGGCGGCACGTACGGCGGCAACCCCGTCGCCTGTGCGGGTGCGCTGGGCTCGATCGAGACGATGAGGGAACTCGATCTCAACGCCCGGGCGAAGGCGATCGAGGCGACCATGAAGTCCCGCCTGACCGCCATGGCCGAGAAGTTCGAGGTCATCGGGGACGTCCGCGGCCGGGGCGCCATGATCGCGATCGAGCTGGTCAAGGACCGGACCACCAAGGAGCCGAACCCGGAGGCGACCGCCGCGCTCGCCAAGGCCTGCCACCAGGAGGGCCTGCTGGTCCTGACCTGTGGCACCTACGGGAACGTGCTCCGTTTCCTGCCTCCGCTCGTCATCGGCGAGGACCTGCTGGGCGAGGGCCTCGACATCCTTGAGCAGGCGTTCACGCGCATCTGAGCCGCATCTGAGCCGCGTCTGTCGGCTTCTGAGCACGGGTGAGGTCTGTGTGCGCCCCGAGGAGCCTCCCAGCTCCATCCGGAATCCCTTCGACCACCCACATGCACCCCTGACGTCCCACGCTCCCCGTAACCGGAATCCCCGCCGGATTCCGGTGCGCGGTGACAAGGTTCAGAGGGAGTGAAGAACGTGTGCAAGGTGGCTGTGAGGACCCGATTCCGTCTGTCGCAGCCCTTACTCGTGTCGTAGGTTCTTAGCCAGATGAGAGATACACCCCGCCCACAGGGGACTGTGGGTGACACCGGGTCGAGGCCTCCCCAGCTTCGCCCTGGTCGTGCCCTCGCGCACACACTCGGAGCTTCCGGCTCCGGATCTCCTCACCGATCGGATGGCCGCTCGCCCCAAACCCCCCGGGGCGCGCGGCTCACCGGTCTGGACGGCGGCCCCGGAACAACCCCCCCTTTTCCGGGGTCGCCGACCTTCCTCCTTCTCCTCTCGGGCCTTCCGGCCCTCCTCTTCGCGCTGATCACCTGGCAGATCGCCGTCCACGGCCCTCTCGCCCGCGCGGACGAACGCCTCAGCGGCGATCTGGTCCACCGGGACGGCTTCTCGGACTTCCTGGCCGACCTCGGCAACGTCACGGTCGCCGTCCCCGTCCTGGCCGTAATCCTCGTGTACGTCGCTCTGCGCACACGCCGGGCCGGTACAGACCACTGGTGGGTGCCCTCCGTCGCCGCGGGCGTCCTGATGGCTCTCGTACCGGCACTGATCGTGCCGCTGAAGGAACTGATCGGCCGCCCGGGCCCACCGATCATGGGCCCCGGCACGGGCTACTACCCCTCGGGGCACACGGCCACCGCCTCCATCGCCTACGGAGGCGCGGTCCTCGTGCTGTGGCCCTGGCTGCGCGGCACGCGCCTGCGCGCCCCTGCCGTCCTCGTCGCCCTCGCGCTGAACCTCGGGGTCGCCGTCGGACTCGTCCGCAGCGGCTACCACTGGCCACTCGACGTGGTGGCCAGCTGGTGTCTGTGCGCGATGCTGCTGCTGTCTCTCCGGCTGTTCCTCGGCCGGAGCGGCCGTCGAGGCTGAGGGAGCAGGGAGCCTGGGGTCCGCGTCGGCCGCACGGGCGGCCGACGAGAGCAGGTCGGGCCGGCGTCGCCCTAGCGTTTCTCCTCCTGTGCCAGACCGGCCGCCGCCTCGTGCATGGCCAGTTCCAGCAGTGCCGGATCGGTGAGCGTGCCGGTGCCGTCCGGCGGGACCAGCCAGCGGACACCGCCGGTCTGCTGTCCGGGGTACGGCACCACGATCCATGTTCCGCGGCCGGCGGAGCGCACACCCGTGCCGAGCCACCGGCTCGCCGTGCCCGGGGGCACGAAGAAGCCCATGCGGTCGTCGCCGAAGTCGACGAGTACCGGCCCGGGCCGGTCGAGGCAACGGGTGAGCACGTCGAGCGTGGGATAGCCGAGCTCGCCCGGCAGGATCAGTACGTCCCAGGCCTTGCCGGCCGGGAGCAGGGCGACCCCGAGGGGGCTGCGCTCCCACTCCCAGCGGCAGGCGTCGGGATCGGGAGCAACGGATGCCAGCCATTCGGCTGCCGTCTTGGCCCCAGTCATGGCGTGGACTTCCTCTCTGTAGTTCCTCTCATGGACGCCGGTCGCGTCCATGAGCAGAGAGAGGGATTCCAGCAGTCATTACTCGGGTTCCGGCCGACTGTTGGTAGTGAACGGAGCATCGCGGGGGCGTGGGTTGTGCGCCGAGGGCTCACGGATGCCGCCGCGCGCCCGTACGCCCGCCGTGCTGATCAGCAAGTCGTGCCGGTCAGCAAGCCGCACTGGTCAGCTGTCGAAGCCCAGCCCGAGCCGGTCCATCGCCTTGAGCCACAGGTTGCGCCGTCCGCCGTGCGCGTCGGCGCGGGCCAGCGACCACCTGGTGAGGGCGATGCCGGTCCAGGCGAAGGGCTCGGGCGGGAAGGGCAGGGGCTTCTTGCGGACCATCTCCAGCTCGGTGCGCTCCGTGCGCTCCCCCGCCAGCAGGTCCAGCATCACGTCCGCGCCGAACCGGGTGGCACCCACGCCGAGCCCGGTGTAGCCCGCCGCGTACGCGACCCGGCCCTGGTGGGCCGTTCCGAAGAAGGCGGAGAAGCGGGAGCAGGTGTCGATCGCGCCGCCCCACGCGTGCGTGAAGCGGACGCCCTCCAGTTGCGGGAAGCAGGTGAAGAAGTGCCCGGCCAGCTTGGCGTACGTCTCCGGCCGGTCGTCGTACTCGGCGCGCACCCGGCCGCCGTACGGGTAGATCGCGTCGTACCCGCCCCACAGGACGCGGTTGTCGGCGCTGAGCCGGAAGTAGTGGAACTGGTTGGCGCTGTCGCCGAGTCCCTGCCGGTTCTCCCAGCCGACGGAGGCCAGCTGTGCGGCGGTGAGGGGCTCGGTCATCAGCGCGTAGTCGTAGACGGGGACGGTGTACGGGCGGACGCGCCGGACGAGGTTCGGGAAGATGTTCGTGCCGAGGGCGACCTGGCGGGCGCGGATGGTGCCGTACGGCGTGTGGACGGCCATGCCGGCGCCGTGCGGCTTCAGGCTGAGCGCGGGGGTGCGCTCGTGGACGCGGACGCCCAGGCCGACGCAGGCCCGCTTGAGTCCCCACGCGAGCTTGGCCGGGTGGAGCATGGCCACGCCCCGGCGGTCGTGGAGGCCGGCCAGGAATGTCGGTGAGTCGACTTGTTCCCGTACGGCCTCGGCGTCCAGGAACTCGATGCCGTCCGCGAGGCCGCGGCGCCCGGTCTCGGCGTGCCAGGCGCGCAGAGCGGCGGCCTGGTGGGGTTCGGTGGCGACGTCGATCTCGCCGGTGCGTTCGAAGTCGCAGTCCAGGGAGTAGCGGGCGACGGCGGCCTCGATCTCGTCGAGGTTGCGGGCGCCCAGCTCCTGGAGCTTGTGGATCTCGTCCGGCCAGCGGGTCAGGCCGTTGGCCAGGCCGTGGGTGAGCGAGGCGGCGCAGAAGCCGCCGTTGCGGCCGGAGGCGGCCCAGCCCGCCTCGCGGCCCTCGACGAGGACGACGTCCCGCCCGGGGTCGCGCTCCTTGGCCAGCAGCGCGGTCCACAGTCCGCTGTAGCCGCCGCCGACGACCAGCAGGTCACACGTCTCGGCGCCGGTGAGCGCGGGCTCGGGACGGGGCCTTGCGGGGTCGTCCAGCCAGTACGGGACCGGCTGGACCTCGGAGAGGGACTTCGTCCAGCGATTTCCACGGGTCATGGCGCTCGGGGCCATGATGTCAACTCCCTACAAGGGCTGAAGGATTACGCCTTCTGGCGTCTGCGGCGATTGCCGACGGCCATTCCGGCCAGGACGAACAGCACGGCGACGACGAACATGGCCGTACCGATGACGTTGATCTGAACGGGCGTTCCGCGCTGTGCCGAGCCCCAGACGAACATGGGGAACGTGACGGTCGAGCCCGCGGTGAAATTGGTGATGATGAAGTCGTCGAAGGAGAGCGCGAAGGCGAGCAGCGCGCCCGCGGCGATTCCGGGCGCCGCGATGGGCAGGGTGACCCGGACGAAGGTCTGGACGGGACCGGCGTACAGGTCCCGCGCGGCCTCCTCCAGTCTGGGGTCCATCGACATGACGCGCGCCTTGACGGCGACCACGACGAAGCTGAGGCAGAACATGATGTGGGCGATCAGGATCGTCCAGAACCCGAGCTGAGCGCCCAGGTTGAGGAACAGGGTCAGCAGGGACGCGGCCATCACGACCTCGGGCATCGCCATCGGCAGGAAGATCAGCGAGTTGACGGCGCCCCGGGCGCGGAAGCGGTAGCGCACGAGCGCGAAGGCGATCATCGTGCCGAGGACCGTGGCGCCGAGTGTCGCCCAGGCCGCGATCTGGAGGCTGATCCCGAGCGAGCCGCACAGATCGGCGACCCCGCACGGATCGGTCCAGGCGTCCGTGGAGAACTTCTGCCACGCGTAGTTGAAGCGGCCCTTCGGGTCGTTGAAGGAGAAGACCGTGACGACGACGTTCGGCAGGAGGAGGTATCCGAGCGTCAGCAGCCCCGCGATGACGACGAGGTGGCGCTTGAGCCGGCGTATGAAGGTCATTTAAACCAGATCCTCCGTCCCGGACTTCCGGATGTAGAGCGTGACCATGATGAGGATCGCGGCCATGAGGATGAAGGACAGTGCCGCGGCCGTCGGGTAGTCGAGGATCCGCAGGAACTGCGTCTGGATGACGTTGCCGACCATGCGGGTGTCCGTGGAGCCGAGCAGGTCGGCGTTCACGTAGTCGCCGCTCGCCGGGATGAAGGTGAGCAGCGTGCCCGAGACCACGCCGGGCATCGACAGCGGGAAGGTGACCTTGCGGAACGTCGTGAACGGTGTCGCGTACAGGTCGCCGGCCGCCTCGTGCAGCCGTCCGTCGATGCGTTCCAGGGACGTGTAGAGCGGCAGGATCATGAACGGCAGGAAGTTGTACGTCAGACCGCAGACCACCGCCAGTGGTGTGGCGAGGACGCGGTCCCCGGCGGTCATGCCGAGCCAGTTGGTGACGTCCAGGACGTGCAGCGCGTCGAGGGCGCCGACGACGGGTCCGCCGTCCGCGAGGATCGTCTTCCAGGCGAGGGTGCGGATCAGGAAGCTGGTGAAGAACGGCGCGATCACCAGGATCAGGATCAGGTTGCGCCAGCGGCCCGCCCGGAACGCGATCAGGTACGCCAGCGGATAGCCCAGCAGCAGGCACAGGATCGTCGCGGAGCCCGCGTACAGGACCGAGCGCAGGAACTGCGGCCAGTACTCGGACAGGGCGTCCCAGTAGGTCGCGAAGTGCCAGGTGACCTTGTAGCCCTCCTCCAGGGAGCCCGTCTGCACGGACGTGGAGGCCTGGTAGATCATCGGCAGCGCGAAGAAGACGATCAGCCAGAGGATGCCGGGCAGGAGCAGCCAGTACGGGACGAGGCGGCCGCGCCGGGGCTTCTTGGTCGGAGGCGTCGGAGACGTCGCAGCCGTCGGCGAGAGAGGCGATGGCGGCAACGGCGGTGGCGGATCGGTCTCGGTGAGGGTCGCCATCAGGCCACCTGCTCTTCTTCGACCGTCTCCACGCCCGCGTCGATGTCCTGGGCCGCGTCCAGCCCGAAGGTGTGGGCCGGGCTCCAGTGCAGGACGACCTCCGCGCCGGGGACGAGCCGGGGGTCGCGGTCGATGTTCTGGACGTAGACCTCGAACTCGGGGCAGACCGAGGCGTCGACGACGTACTGCGTGGAGACGCCGATGAAACTGCTCGCGGCGATCCTCCCGGTGATGCGGTTGCGGCCCACGGGGATGTCGCCGGCGTCGTCCGCGTGCGTGAGGGATATCTTCTCGGGCCGTACGCCGACCAGGACCCTGCCGCCGGTGGCGGTGGGAGCGGAACAGCGCGCTCCGGGCAGCGAGAGCTTTCCGTCGCCTGCCGTGAGGACGATGTCGTCGCCACTGGTGGAGTCGACCTCGGCCTCGATGAGGTTGGAGGTGCCGAGGAAGTTGGCGACGAACGTGGTGTGCGGGTTCTCGTAGAGGTCGGTGGGCGAGCCGAGCTGTTCCACGCGGCCCGCGCTCATCACGGCGACCGTGTCGGCCATCGTCATGGCCTCCTCCTGGTCGTGTGTGACGTGGATGAAGGTGATGCCGACCTCGGTCTGGATGCGCTTGAGCTCCAGCTGCATCTGGCGGCGCAGTTTGAGGTCGAGGGCGCCGAGGGGTTCGTCGAGGAGCAGCACCCTGGGCTGGTTGATCAGCGCGCGGGCGACGGCGACGCGCTGCTGCTGGCCGCCGGAGAGCTGGTGCGGCTTCTTGCGGGCCTGTTCGCCGAGCTGGACGAGCTCCAGCATCTCCTCGACCTGCTTCTTCACCGATCTGATGCCGCGCCGGCGCAGACCGAAGGCGACGTTCTCGAAGATGTCGAGGTGCGGGAAGAGCGCGTACGACTGGAAGACCGTGTTCACCGGCCGCTTGTACGGCGGGAGCGCCGTCACGTCCTGGTCGCCGAGGTGGACGGTACCGCTGGTGGGCTCCTCCAGGCCGGCGATCATGCGCAGGGTGGTGGTCTTGCCGCAGCCGGAGGCACCGAGCAGGGCGAAGAAGGAACCTTCCGGCACGGTGAGGTCGAGGGGGTGGACGGCGGTGAAGGAGCCGTACGTCTTGCTGATCCCGGAGAGGCGGACGTCGCCGCCGTGGTCTTTCGTCATGGTGTGGTCCCTGGGTATGGGGGTCGTCTGTGGTCCGGGTTGGTATGTCGCCCCCGCCGGAGGCTCACGCCCCGGTCAGCTTCGCGAACTTCTCCTCGTACGCCGTCTCCTCCTTACCGCTCAGCAGACGGAACGCGTGGGACTTGGCGGCCATGGCGGCGTCGGGAATGATCAGCGGGTTCTCCGCCGCGTCCTTGTCGATCTTCTCCAGCTCCGCCTTCACCCCGTCGACCGGGCAGACGTAGTTGATGTAGGCGGCGAGCTCGGCGGCCGGCCGAGGCTCGTAGTAGTAGTCCATGAGCCGCTCGGCGTTCGTCTTGTGACGCGCCTTGTTGGGGATCAGCATGTTGTCAGTCGACGTCAGGTAGCCGCTGTCGGGGATGACGAAGTCGACGTCGGGGCTGTCCGCCTTGAGCTGGACGACGTCACCGGCCCAGGCGATGCAGGCCGCGAAGTCGCCGCTGGTGAGGTCGGACGTGTAGTCGTTGCCCGTGAAGCGGCGGATCTGGCCCTTGTCGACCGCCTTCTGGAGACGGGCGATCGCCGCGTCGTAGTCGTCGTCCGTGAACGTCGCCGGGTCCTTGCCCATGTCGAGCAGCGTCATGCCGACGCTGTCGCGCATCTCGGACAGGAAGCCGACGCGTCCCTTGAGCCGGGGGTTGTCGAGCATGTCGGAGACGGACTTCACCTCGATGCCGTCGAGCGCCTTCTTGTTGTACGCGATGACGGTCGAGATGCCCTGCCACGGGTACGAGTAGGCGCGGCCCGGGTCCCAGTCGGGGCTGCGGAACTGGGCGGACAGGTTGGCGTACGCGTGCGGCAGGTTCGCCGGGTCCAGTTTCTGGACCCACCCGAGACGGATCAGTCGCCCGGCCAGCCAGTCGGTGAGGACGATGATGTCCCGGCCGGTGTCCTGACCGGCGGCGAGCTGCGGCTTGATCTTGCCGAAGAACTCGTTGTTGTCGTTGATGTCCTCGGTGTACTTGACCTTGATACCGGTCCGCTTCGTGAACTGGTCGAGCGTGGGGTGGTGCTTCTCGCTCTTGTCCACGTCCATGTACTCGGTCCAGTTGGAGAAGTCGACGACCTTCTCCTTCGCCGAGTGGTCCTCCGCGGAGACACCGCCCTGGCTCTTGCCCGCCGCGGGGATGCCGCAGGCGCTCAGCGTCCCGGCCCCGCCGACCACGAGCGCGCCCCCCGCGGAGGCGCGCAGCAGCGAGCGGCGGGGCAGGGAGGCCCGGCCGTCACGGAAGCTGCGCCGCATCGCGGCCAGTTGGGCCGGGGACAGCCGGTCGGGCTCGTTCTGTTCCATGCGCGTGGTTGCCCTCTCGGGAGGTGTCGCCGTGGTCGGCGGCAGGCGGTGTCTACGGCCGGTCCCCGAAGATCGTGCGGTGCCAGTCCTTCGCGGCGACCGCGGTGTTGTCGAACATGACGTGCTTGATCTGCGTGTACTCCTCGAACGAGTACGAGGACATGTCCTTGCCGAAGCCGGACGCCTTGTACCCGCCGTGGGGCATCTCGCTGAGGATCGGAATGTGGTCGTTGACCCATACGCAGCCCGCCTTGATCTCACGGGTCGCGCGGTTCGCCCGGTAGACGTCCCGGCTCCAGGCGGAGGCGGCGAGGCCGTACGGGGTGTCGTTGGCGAGCCGGATGCCCTCGTCGTCGCTGTCGAAGGGCAGCACGACGAGGACCGGCCCGAAGATCTCCGACTGGACGATCTCGCTGTCCTGGGCGGCGTCGGCGATGAGCGTGGGCCGGTAGTAGGCACCGTCCTTGAGCTCCCCCTGGGGAGCCTCGCCACCGGTCACCACGCGCGCGTACGCACGCGCCCGGTCGACGAAACCGGCCACCCGGTCGCGCTGGGCGTGCGAGATCAGCGGCCCGAGATCCGTGCCCGGTGCGAACGGGTCGCCGAGCCGGACGGTCTCCATGAGGGCGGCCGTCCGCGCGACGAACTCCTCGTAGAGGGGCCGTTGCACGTACGCGCGCGTGGCGGCCGTGCAGTCCTGCCCGGTGTTGATGAGCGCGCCCGCGACCGCGCCGTGCACGGCGGCTTCGAGATCGGCGTCGTCGAAGACGACGAAGGGGGCCTTGCCGCCGAGTTCCAGGTGGATCCGCTTGACGGTGGCGGTGGCGATCTCGGCGACGCGCCTGCCGACGGCGGTGGACCCGGTGAACGAGGTCATAGCCACGTCCGGGTGCGCCACGAGGTGCTCGCCGGCCTCCTTGCCGGTGCCGGTGACGATGTTGACGACACCTGCCGGGATGCCCGCCTCGGTGGCGGCCTCCGCGAAGAGGAGCGACGTGAACGGGGTGAGCTCGGCGGGCTTCAGGACGATCGTGTTGCCCGCGGCGATCGCCGGGAGGATCTTCCAGGCGGCCATCTGGAGCGGGTAGTTCCAGGGCGCGATGGAGCCGACCACACCGATGGGCTCACGGCGTACGTACGAGGTGTGGTCGCCGGAGTACTCGCCGGCGGACTGGCCCTGCAGGTGCCGGGCCGCCCCCGCGAAGAAGGCGGTGTTGTCGATGGTCCCCGGGACGTCGAACTCACGACTCAGCTTCAGCGGCTTGCCGCACTGGAGCGATTCGGCACGGGCGAATTCCTCGGCGCGGTCGGCGAGTACGGCGGCGAAGCGGTGCAGGGCGTCGGAACGCTCACCGGGAGTGGCGGCGGCCCAGCCCGGGAACGCCTCGCGGGCGGCGGCGACGGCGGCGTCCACGTCCTCGGTGCCGGCGAGTTCGTACGTGTACACCTCGGCGCCGGTGGCGGGGTCGACGACGGCGTGGGTACGGCCCGAGGTGCCCTTCGTGGGACGGCCCGCGATGAACTGCGCTCCGTCCGGGAAACGCTCCTGGGCGGGGAATCGGTCGTCCGGGGTGGCGGTGCCCGGGTTGCGCATGTGGCTCTCCTGGGTGTCCCTGGCTGAGGGCCGACGTGGCTCAAGCTCGATGTGAGTGCCGATCCTGACAGAGCACCCCCATCTCAACAAGTGATTCCGTTGTTGCCTTTTGGTTACGCAACGGAATCTGTCGACGGGGCGTCGAGTTGCCATGGAAAACACGGATGGATAACACGGGACGGATTGTCAGTGGGGCGTGCCAGACTCGTCGGCATGGGGAAGATCGATTCTTGGGACGTCCTGGTCGGGGAGGTCCGCGCGGGGGCGAGGGTCAGGTACCTGCACTTCTGGGGGCATCGGCCCCGGCACGACGGGCAGGTCGGCGCGAGCTGTCTGAGCCAGTGGTGGCCGTCGCCGTTCACGGTGGACGGGGTGGAGTACGCGACGGCGGAGCACTGGATGATGGCGTCGAAGGCCCGGCTGTTCGGCGACGCGGAGGCGGAGAAGAAGGCGGTCACGGCCGCGAACCCGGCACTCGCGAAGAAGGCCGGGCGGTTGGTGCGCGGCTTCGACGAGTCCATATGGGAGCGGGAGCGGTTCGGGATCGTCGTCGAGGGCAGCGTCCACAAGTTCGCCGCGCACGCGGACCTGCGGGAGTTCCTGCTGGGCACGGGTGACCGAGTGCTGGTGGAGGCCAGCCCGATGGACCGCGTGTGGGGCATCGGACTGGCCAAGGACGACGAGCGGGCCGCGGACCCCGAGCGGTGGCGGGGGCCGAACCTGCTGGGCTTCGCGCTGATGGAAGCGCGGGAGCGGCTCGCCTAGTCGGTGTGGCCCGCCACGAGTTGTGTGGAGACGGGTGACGTGGAGACGGGTGACGTGGAGACGGGTGACGTGGAGGCCGGCGCGGCGGAGTAGCCGTCGTCCGAGAATCCGTCGTCGTCCGAGATCGCGACATAGAAGACGACCGCGAGCACTCCCAGGACGATGCCGGCCACTCCGCAGATGATCCCGGCCAGGGCCTGGCCCGGATTCGTGGCCTCGCCCCGGCTCGCCTTGGCACGGCCGATCACACCGAAGATCACCGCGAGCACGCCCAGCACGATGGCCAGCGGCCACAGACAGAACCCGACGGCCGCGATGATCCCGAGGGTGAGCGAGGCGACCCCGATGCCGTTGCTCGGCACGGGCGGCATTCCGTGCCAGCCGTAGCCCGGGGCGCCGTGGTAGGGGGTGCCATGGTGCGGGGCGGCGTAGCCCGGGGCGCCGTGGTACGGGGCGAACTGGTCACCATGGGCCGGATAGCCCGGGTACTGGGGGTATCCGTACGGCACGTGGCCCGGGCCGTCGGGGCTGATGGGCGGCGGAGGGACGGGCTCACCGCGACCGGGATGCGCCACGGGCACGTCGGCGGCGGGTGGCGCGAAGGGCGCGTGACCTGTCGGCGGAGGAAAGGAGGCGTGGGGCTGGGACGAGGCGTAGGGGTTGGCCCACGGCTGGGGCTGGGCGTGCGGAGCCGCCGGAGCGCCGGGGGCCGACGGTATCGGGGTGGCCCCCGGAGGCCCGTACGTGACCGGCTGCTGGTCGTACGCGGAGGACGCGGAGAACGGCACCGGAGGCGTGCCGGCCGAGGAGACCGTGTCCGCGGGCGGCGCCCAGGGGTTC